>NZ_JBFADM010000027.1:33103-99052 GCF_040641355.1 Streptomyces sp. NPDC020996 | reverse complement strand
CGGCGCCGGGCCGCGCGGCACAGGCCGTGCCGGCGCCGGGTACGTGGGTACCGGACGACCTTCCGGCGCCCCCGCCGCCCGCTCCTTCTGCCGCCGGGTCAGTCCTGCGGCCGCGCGTCGAGTTCGAGGGGCTGCAACTCGGCGGACAGGCGCAGTTCCAGGGACGGGACGACCCAGGAGATGAACTCGTCGTAGGACATCTCCGCCAGCGGGTGCAGCCCGATGATGTAGCGCATGATGGCCAGGCCGACCAGGTGGCTGGCGGCCAGCGCCAGCCGGACCTCGGAACCGGGGTGGTCCTGGTAACCGCTGCGGTTCGCCCAGGCCTTGGCGCTCTCCTCGACACGGACCCGGAGGACGTCCGAGGTCGCGCTGTCGGCGAGGCCGGCCCGGTAGATGGCGGTCATCGCGTAGCGGGTGCGCTCGTTCTCCCAGAAGGCCAGGTACGTGCGCGCGATCCAAGCGGCTTCCGACGTGCCCGACTCCGCCTCCGCCATGGTGTCGAAGGTCGAGGACACGCTGAAGGGCGAGTTGATCGCGGCGTTGAACACACCCTCCTTGTTGTCGAAGAAGTGGTGCACCAGCGCGGGGTCGACCTGGGCGTCCTCGGCGATCGCGCGGATCGTGGTCCTGGCGTAGCCGCGGTCCGCGAAGAGGTGGAGCGCCGACTCCAGGATCTGCTCGCGGGTGCCGCTGTCGCCGGGGCGGCGCCCGCTGCGGGCCCGCTGCGGGCGGGTCCGCTTCGCGGCGGAAGCGGCCGTCCGGGAGGCTGGGGTGGACTTGCGTGCGGGGGTGGCGGAACTGTCCGTGCCCTTGGATGTCATGGGATCACTGCACTTCAACGAGGCTTGCCGACCGATAATTCACTGCATAGTGAATACACTCTAGCAGGCGGCGGCCGTGGAGGCCATCCATGGACGGCAGCCGAAAGCAGACGGCGTGGGCCGAGCCGTTCACGCCACGGACGCCTGCCGGCCGAGCGGCTCTCGCCGCGGCGTCGCCGGACTCATCCGGCGGACGCGGTGCCCAGTAGCGTAGCCCGCAGCCCAGGGGTGATCGTCTCTATCACCGCGCCGACCTCCACGGACGCCAGTGTCCTGACCCCGAGCAGGTGCCGGGCTATCGCCGTTCCGCCGAGCTGCGCGCCGAAGAGCGCGGTGCGCAGCTCCGGGTCGTCGCCGCCCAGGCCCTGGTCCACCGCCGAGTTGAGGATCTCCGCGACGCGTGCGCGCAGGACCGCCGAGGCCTCTTTGTCGGCGAGTCCGATCCGGTACACCTGCACCAGCGGGGACTCCTCCTCCTCGCCGGGCTCCCACAGGGCCAGGTAGGTGCGCGCGATCCGGGCGGGGAGGTCCTCGTCCACGCCCTCGGCCAGCGCGGGGCCCAGCAGTCCGGCGACCCTGACCGTCCGCTCGACGAGCGCGCCGAACACCGCGGCCTTGTCCGGCAGCAGTTCGCGGGCGTACCCGGGATCCAGGCCGGCCGCCGCGGCGAGGTCCGTGAAGTCGGTCCGGCGGTAGCCGAGTTCGGTGAAGACCGCGCGGCCCGCGGAGATCAGGGACTGGGTCGCCTCGATCCGGGCGTCCTCCGTGCTCACTTCGCTGATGGTGGTCATGTTCCGCAGCCCCCGTCGGGTGTGGCCGTCCGGACGGCGCCCTGGTGCGCCGACCACTAATTCATGAGCAAGTGAACTCTCTCCGTGTTGAATTAGTCAAGCACCTCTGCGATGATTTCAACGAATGGTGAGTTATTGAGGCTCGCCGTTGCCCGAGGAGGAATCGTGCAGTCCATCGGCATCACCGGAGTGGGCTCGTACCTGCCCGAGACGGTCATCAGCAACGAGGAGATCGCGCACGACGCCGGCGTGACCGACGAGTGGATCGTCCGCAAGACCGGCATCCGTGAGCGGCGCCGGGCCGCTCCCCACGAGGCCACCTCGGACCTGGCCGCGGCGGCCGCCCGGGAGGCCCTGGACCGCGCCGGTCTGACGGCCGACCGGCTCGCGTACGTCGTCGTCGCCACCTCCACCCCCGACCACCCCCAGCCCGCCACCGCGGCCCTCGTCCAGGACCGCATCGGCGCCCACCGGGCCGCCGCCTTCGACGTCAACGCGGTGTGCAGCGGCTTCGTCTACGCCCTCAAGACCGTGGAGAAACTGCTGGCCGCCGCCGGCCCCGGCGAGCAGCGGCACGGACTGGTGATCGGCGCCGACCTCTACTCCCGCATCCTCGACTACAACGACCGCCGCACCGCCGCCCTCTTCGGCGACGGCGCCGGCGCGGTCGTCCTCGGGCCCGTCCCGGCCGGCCGGGGACTGCGCCACGTCTCCCTGGCCACCCGCGGCGACGCGCACCGGCTGATCGGGGTGGAGGCCGGCGGCAGCCGCCGCCCCGCCTCCCCCCGCACGGTCACCGAAGGCGGCCACTTCTTCCGCATGGACGGACGGGCGGTGCGCTCCTTCGTCCAGCGCACCCTGCCGCAGGAGATCGAGCGTCTGCTGCGCGGCGCCGCCGTGTCCCCGGACGCCGTCCAGCACTTCGTGCCCCACCAGGCCAACGGCATCATGCTCGCCGAGCTGTGGCCCGACCTCGGCCTGCACCGCGCCGCCCTGCACCTCACCCTGGAGCGCTACGCGAACACCGGCGCCGCCTCCGTGCCCGTCACCCTGGCCGAGATGGACCGCACCGGCGCCGTCGCCCCCGGCGAACTCGTCGTCCTCGCCGCGTTCGGCGGCGGCATGAGCGTCGGCACGGCCCTGCTGGAGTGGACGATGGGCGACGCGGCCGGGACCGGCCGGACGATGCCCGAACTCCTCACGACGGTGGCGTCATGACCGCACACGGCGTACACGGCCGGGCGGCCGCGCTGCGGGCGCTGAAGGAAGAGGTCGAGCAGGGGGACGAGAAGGCGACCGCGGCGCAGCACGCCAAGGGCAAGCTGACCGCCCGCGAACGCGTCGCCCTGCTCCTGGACGAGGGCTCGTTCACCGAGGCGGAGCCCCTGCGACGCCACCGCGCCACCGGCTTCGGCCTGGAGGACCGGCGCCCCCACACCGACGGCGTGATCACCGGCTGGGGCACCGTGCACGGCCGTACCGTCTTCGTCTACGCCCACGACTTCCGCATCTTCGGCGGCGCCCTCGGCGAGGCGCACGCCCAGAAGATCCACCGCATCATGGACCGCGCCCTGGCCGCCGGCGCCCCGCTGGTCTCCCTCAACGACGGCGCGGGCGCCCGCATCCAGGAGGGCGTCACCGCGCTCGCCGGCTACGGCGGCATCTTCCAGCGCAACACCAAGGCATCCGGCGTCATCCCGCAGATCTCGGTGATGCTCGGCCCGTGCGCGGGCGGCGCGGCCTACAGCCCCGCCCTCACCGACTTCGTGTTCATGGTCCGCGAGACCTCGCAGATGTTCATCACCGGACCCGACGTCGTCCAGGCCGTCACCGGCGAGCGGGTGTCCATCGGCGGCCTCGGCGGCGCCGACGTGCACGCCGAGGTGTCCGGCGTCGCGCACTTCGCCTACGACGACGAGGAGACCTGCATCGAGGAGGTCCGCTACCTTCTGTCCCTCCTCCCGCAGAACAACCGCGAGACACCCCCCGCCACCCCGCCGTCGGACCCGGCGGACCGCCCCACGGACGCCCTGCTCGACCTCGTCCCCGCCGACGGCAACCGCCCCTACGACATGCGGCGCGTCATCGAGGAGATCGTCGACGACGGCGAGGTCCTCGAGGTCCACGAGCGGTGGGCGGCCAACGTGATCTGCGCGCTCGCCCGGCTCGGCGGCCAGGTGGTGGGCATCGTCGCCAACCAGCCCCTGGTCCAGGCCGGCGTGCTCGACATCGACGCCAGCGAAAAAGCGGCCCGCTTCGTCCAGCTGTGCGACGCCTTCAGCATCCCCCTGGTCACCCTGGTCGACGTCCCCGGCTTCCTGCCCGGCGTCGACCAGGAGCACAACGGCATCATCCGGCGCGGCGCCAAACTCCTCTACGCCTACTGCAACGCCACCGTCCCCCGCGTCTCGCTGATCCTGCGCAAGGCCTACGGCGGCGCCTACATCGTCATGGACTCCCGCTCCATCGGCGCCGACCTCACCTACGCCTGGCCCACCAACGAGATCGCGGTCATGGGCGCCGAGGGCGCCGCCAACGTCATCTTCCGCCGCCGGATCAAGAACGCCGACGACCCCGACGCCATGCGCCGCCAACTGGTCAAGGAGTACCAGGCCGAGCTGATGCACCCCTACCACGCGGCCGAGCGCGGCCTGCTCGACGACGTCGTGGACCCGGCCGACACCCGCCGCGTCCTGGTCGAGGCCCTGCGCATGCTGCGCACCAAGCACGCCGAGCTGGCCCCCCGCAAGCACGGCAACCCGCCCCAGTAGAAGGAGCCTCAGATGACCACACCACTCGTCCGCGTGGTCCGGGGCGGCGAGCTCGGCGCCGAGGAACTCGCCGCCCTCACCGCCGTCCTGCTCTCCCGCGCCGCCGCGGCGCACCATGACGAACACGAGACGGTACAGGTCGTACCGCTCTGGGAGAGGGCCGCGGTCTACCGCTCACCGGTGAGCTGGCGCGACTGACGGTGTGTCCAGCGCGAGCCGCATCGACGGCGCGACCAGCTCGGCCAGGGCCGGCACCGAGAGCTCGGCGATCGGCCTCAGCCGCAGCACGTACCGCGTGAACGCCACGCCGAGCAGCTGGGCGGCCAGCAGCCCGCTGCCGGCGGCGGCGCGTTCATGCCCGAGCACACCGCTCAGACAACTGGTGAACTGCTCGTGCAGCATCTGCCGCAGCCGCTCGGCGGCCCGCTCGTTGGTCGCCGCGCACCGCAGCAACAGCCGCAGGGACCCCTCGGCGGAGTCCTCCTCCCACGGCGCCAGGAAGTGGGCGATCAGACACTGCGGCAACTGCTCCGGGTCGGTCCCCGTGAGGTCGGGCAGCCCCAGATCCAGATCGAGCGCCGCGTCGAACAGCCGCTCCTTGCTCCCGAAGTACCGCATCACCATCGAGGGGTCGATCGAGGCGTCGGCCGCGATGGCCCTGATCGTGGCCCGCTGATACCCGTCAGCGGCGAACCGCACCCGAGCGGCCCGCAGTATCCCCTCACGCGTACGCCGCGACCGAGTCATGAGCCCTCTCCTTTCCGCACCGCCCCCGCAAACCCAAGGCGCACAGCCGGCCCTCCGCCCTCCCATCGGGCCGGAACGTGCCGTCGGCCGCCCGCTCTTCTCGGCCCGGACGGGCCGTCGGCCGCCCATGGCGGGAAGGGGACGGGCCGGGGTGTTCGCCCGCAGCGGTTGGCGCGTCAACGCCGGCACCTCTCGAACCCCGGATTCCGCGCCGTTCCGAGGACGGACACCCCGGCCCGGCCCCGACCCACGACGCACCGCGAGCGCAACGCGTACCCCCGAGACCCGCACAGGCGCCGCAGGCACCGCGCACCCCCACCGAACCGCGACAGGCCGCCGCAGGCACCCCGCACCCGCGCCGCCGCAGGCACCCGCACCCCGCGGAAGCGAAGCGCGTCACACCTGCTCGGCCCCCGCGACCTCGGCGTCCGAAGGCTCCGCCTCCCGAACGCCCCCGCCCACAGCGCCGCCCGCCGGAAGAACACCGAAATCCGAAGACACGACAGGCCCCTCCGCCCCGCACCACTGATGCAGCGCCCGCCGCACCCGCTCCTCGCAGCCGTCCGGGTCCGACTCGCCGTCCACCCAGGCCGCATAGCCGTCGGGCCGGACCAACAGCGCGGCCACGCCACCGAGTCCGGCCACCGGCCCGGCGACCCGGACCGGACAGACCCGCGACCCCCACGCCTCGGCGAGCGAGGCGGCACGCCCGTCCGCGGTGAGGTCGAGCAGCAGAAAGCGGCCGTCGCGCATCAGCTCGTACAGCCGTACCGGAGCCGCCTCCGGCCGCGGCACCGTCAGATCCGGCACCCGCTGCCCCGAACGCACCCGCAGACCACGCCCGCCACGCCCGAGCCCGCCAAGCCCGAGCCCATCGCGCCCCAGCCCGGCACGCCCGAGCCCGGCACGCCCGCCGTACCCCGACCGCAGCCCCGATACCGCCTCCCCGGCGAACCGGCGGAACCGGCGCTGCCCGAGGAGCCGCCCCAGCATCACCCGGCGCAGGGTGGTCACCGCCGCCGACGGACTGGTGGCCATCCAGGTCGCCCGGTCGGTGGCCCGCAGGATGCGCTCGGCCTGTGGCCGCCGTTCGGCCTCGTAGGAATCGAGCAGCCCCGCCGGCGCCCACCCCTGCACCGCCGCGGCCAGCTTCCAGCCCAGGTTCACCGCGTCCTGGATGCCCAGGTTCAGCCCCTGCCCGCCCAGCGGCGAGTGCAGGTGCGCCGCGTCCCCGGCAAGCAGCACCCGCCCGGACCGGTACTGGTCCGCGATCCGCTGGTGGATCTTGAACCGGGCGAGCCAGACGGGATCGTACGGCTCCGGGTCAAAACCCAGCGACCGTGTCATCAGCTCGGCCAGTTCCTCCACCGTCACCGGCTCCCGCGTCCACGGCCGGTCCCGGCGCGCCACCGCGATCCGGTACAGCCCGTCGCCGTACGGCACGGTCACCACCACTCCGCCGCCGCCGGACACCATCAGCACGTCGTCCGGCGGCTGCCGGCGCAGCCGCACGTCGGCGAGGACCGGCGAGATGTCGTAGGTACGGCCGCGGAACGCGATGCCCGACAGTTCGCGCACGACGCTGTGCGCGCCGTCGCAGCCGACGACGTAGTCGGCGCTCTCCTCCCACTCCCCGCTCTCGCCCCGCACCTGCACCGAGACGCCGGAGCCGTCCTGCTCCAGGCCGTACACCTCGGCCCCGCGCTGGATGATCACCCCGAGGTCGAGGGCCCGCTGCTGCAGCACCTCCTCGGTACGGCTCTGCGGCACGACGTGCAGCGCGGGGAAGCGCGTGTCGAGCTCGGTGAAGTCGACGACCGCGCCGCGCGCGGGCACCATGCGGCCCACCGGCCGTCCGACGGCCGACAGCGCGTCGGCGTGTCCGCGCAGGTCGAGCACCTCCATGGTCCTGCTGTACAGGCCCATGGCGCGGGACTGCCCGGACGTGGTCAGGCGGCGTTCGAGCACGGCGCAGGACACTCCGGCGGCGGCCAGTTCACAGGCCAGCGCGAGTCCGGTGGGTCCGGCTCCGGCGACGATGACGGACTGTTCAGGGGCGTTGCCCACGGGTTCCTCCTTGGACGTCGGTCAGCGGTTCGGCCTGGACGGGCCGGACGCCGGGTTCGGCGGTGGGACCGCTGAACCGGGCCGCCCACGCACCGGCGCCCAGCACGAGGGCGCCGAGCAGCAGCCAGCCCGGGGCGCCGGGCCGCACCACGAGGAAGGTGACGACCAGCGGCCCGTAGGTGTTGCGGGCGGCGTTGCCCAGGCCGAAGAAGGCGAGGTAGACCTGGCGCCGGTCCTCGGGGGCGAGCTCGTAGGAGATCGCCCAGGCCCCCGCCTGCTGGTGCATCTCCGCGAACGCCTGGAAGGCCACCGCGACGAGCAGCAGCGCGACGGCGGCAGCCGTCGGCAGCGAGCCGGTGACGGCCAGCGCGCAGCAGCTCACGGCGAGCAGCACACCGCTCAGCCGGAGGGCGCGGCCGCCGTCCTCGGCGGTCTGCGTGGTGCGGGTCGCCCGCACCTGGAAGAGCACCACGACGACGGTGTTCAGCACGACCGCCCAGGCGATCACGGCGTGGGGCAGGCGGTCGTGGGCGAGCACCCACAGCGGCACGCCCGCCGTCAGCACGGTCACGTGCAGGCTCACCACGGAGTTGAGCACGGTCAGCGCGGCGAAGCGACGGTCCCGGAACACTCCGAGCCGCTGCCGCCAGGGCAGCGGCCGACTCCCGCCCGGCGCCCCGCCCGGCGCCCCGCCCGGCGCCCCGCCCGGCGCCCCGCCCGGCGCCCCGGTGCGCAGCCGGCCGACCAGCACCGCGGCGATCACGAACGACGCCGAGTTGGCGTACACCACCGCGAGGTACACCTCGTCGCTGTCGGAGACGAGCGCCGCCCCCGCCACCAGACCGCCCAGCGCCAGCCCCAGGTTCTGCAGCGAGCGCGCCCGCCCCATCGCCCGCACCCGCTGCCCGCCGTCCACGGCCGCCCCGAACAGCCCCTGCACCAGCGGCGAGGCGGCCCGGTCGGCCACCGCGAGCAGGGACACCACGCACAGGAACGGCACGAAGCCGGAGGCGAACGGGTACACGGTCAGCAGCGCCGCCCGCACCAGGTGCGCGGCGATCAGCATCCGGCGCGCGCCGGCCCGGTCCGCCAGGATCCCGGTGGGCACCAGCAGCGCGAACGACAGCGCGCCCGCGACGGACAGCCCGACGCCCACCTGGCCGTCGCCCAGGTCGAGGTAGCGGGTGAGGAAGACGACGGACACCGACATGTACAGCCCGCTGCCGAGGGCGTCGACGAACACGGCGGCGAGCAGGGCGAGCACCGTGCGCGGCAGCCGCTCCCGTGCGGCGTCACTGTTCATGTCGGCTCCCGGTCAGAGCAGTCGGTCGAAGAGAACGCAGCAGCCGAACGCCCGGCGTCAGCCGAAGTCGGACGGGGCGTAGTAGTCACGCATCAGGTCGTCCACCCACTCCGGCTGTACGACCTCCTCGCGCGGCCCGAACTGCCGCAGGTAGGGCTTGATGTCGAGCACCGGAGTACCGTCCACCGCGTCGAGCCCCACGACGTGCACGTCGAGCCCGTCCACCTTCACCAGCCGGCAGCGCGAGACACCGATGCGGTTGGGCCGGTTCTTGCCGCGCTGGGCGAAGATCCCGGCGAGCGGCCACTCGGGGTTGTTGCGCGGGTGCCGGGCGGACGTCTGCACCTTCTCCGGCGGGACCCGGTGGAAGTGGAAGACGACCTCGAGGTGGGAGAAGGAGTCGAGGGAGAGCAGCGCCTCGGGGGTGAACCGGCGCCCGTCCAGCCGGATCACCGCGGGTACGTCTCCCCAGTGGTCGTCGGTGAGTTCGCGCCGCTCACTGTGGACATGGGCGACGGGCACCAGCTCGCCGATCCCCGCGGGGACCGCTGCCGCGGGGACCGCCGTCGCGGCGTCCGCTGCCGCGGGGGCCTCCGCCGCCCACACCTCGCCACGCACCAGCAACTCGCCCGCGGCGACCCGCTGCACGGCCAGGTAGATCTCCTCCGGCCGCACGTCCAGCAGTTCGCCCAGGCGCGTCCGCAGCAGCCGCAGCAGTGCGCTCACCTGGTCGGTGCCGTAGCTCTCCTTGCAGACGACGAACCCGGCCGGGGCCGGACCGCGTTCACCCTCGCGCCACTCCGGACGGTGATACGTCCCCGGCGCGAGCTGCTGCCACCACACCCAGCAGTGCCCGGCCGGCAGACCCAGCAACTCCGTCACGGAGGCGGCCAGTTGCTCCAATACCGCGGCGCCCGGACTCGGCGCCGGAGAGTGCAGCCTGATCACCGGCATCTCAGCGCACCCCGCCCAGCGGCTTGACGCCGATCAGCATGCAGGTGCGCACCGGGATGAGGAACTCGTCGCCGTCCTGCCGGATGCCGAGCGCGGCGCGGTGCGCCTCGGGCGCCGCGGCCAGCCGACGGCGGATCGCGTGCTCGGCCTCGGCCCCCGAGGAGGCGATCTCGCACCACCGCTTGACCGGCACACCGGTCCGGCTCTCGGCCTGCTCACCACGGGCGACCGGGACGTTCAGCCCGGCGTCCTGCAGGAAGCCGATCCACTCGGTGAGGGTGTAGCTGCGCATGTGGGTCGGGTCGTGCAGGACCTCCAGCTCGTGGTTGAGCGTGTCGATCTCCGGGTCCTCGTTGCCCTCCAGGTCGATCACGGCCAGCCGTCCGCCGGGGCGCAGCAGCCGGGTCATCTCGGCGACCGCCTTCCGGATGTCCAGGAAGTGGTGCGGGGCGAGCCGGGAGACCACCAGGTCGAACGAGGCGTCGGGGAAGGGCAGTTCCTCGGCGGCGGCCTGCGCGGTCTCGACGGTGACCGACCGTTCCGCCGCCAGTGCGCGGAAGGACTCCAGCATCGACGGCGCGGGGTCCACGCCGACGAGCCGGGCCGGGTGCTCGCCGGCGAAGGACAGCGCCAGGTGGCCTGCGCCGCAGGCGACGTCGCAGATCGCGCTGCCGGTCTGCGAGCCGAGTGTCTCGTGTAGGGCCTCCATCGTCGGGCTCGACCGGTGCACCTCGCTGGTGGCGAAGTTACCGGCGATCTTGTCGAAACGCCGGCTGGAGAGCGTCTCGGTGGCGGGCATGTCGTCCTCTTTCCTTCGGCGGACCGGAATGACCGGGAGGTACTGAACGGTGCTGATGGAGCCGAGCTGTTGGAGCTGACGGCGCTGATGGAACCGACCGTGCTGATGGAGCCGACGGATCCTCACCGAGAACCCGTCCCCGAGCGCCCGCCTCCCGCTGTACCCGCCCCCGGTGCACCCGTCCCCGGTGTACCCGCCCCCGGCGCGCCCGCCCCCGAGGGCCGCCCCCGAGCCCCGTCACCAGGCAGGCACCACCAGCGAGCCGAGCTCCGCGAGCGGGTCCCGTGCGGGGCCGGAACCGCACGGGTGGAGGGTGTGGCCGAGCCCTTCGAGCACATGGACCCGGACCGCGGGCGTGGGGGAGCCGATGAGGTGGCGTGCGGACCAGTCGGCGTAGACGGTGGGCTCGAAGACGACCGGCGGCAGTGAGGTGTCGAAGCTGTCGACGAAGCCGAGCAGGTCGTGGCCGCCGTAGACGAGTTCGACGGCGGGGACGCGGGAGGTCAGGAAGACGTCGTCGTCGACCACGGTGCCCACCAGGACCAGCCGGTCCGCGCGCGCCGGCGCGCCCGACTCCAGCAGCCGCAGCAGGGCCTGCCCGCCGAGCGAGAACCCGATCAGGACGAGCGGTCCGGTCAGCAGGTGGCGGTGACCGTCCAGCAGTTGCCGCAGCCGGTCGGCCCGCGCGCGCACGTCCGGCTCCCCGGCGGGCGTGCCGGCGTCCCGGGCGGGCATGTCGCACTCCAGCACCTGCGCGCCGGACGCGACCAGACGGGCCGTCAGCCGCCCGAGCAGCAGGTCGTCCCGGCCCTCGCCGTCGAGGGCCGAGACGGCTCCGGGGCCGGCGAGCAGCACGGTGCGGCTCGCCGGCGTGGCGGGGAACGACCGCCTGGTGCGGTACGCCGCCCCGCCGCCGTCCCTGCGCCACCGCAGGTGCCGGTGGACCCGGTGGACCCGGTGGACCTGGTGGACCCCATGGGGCCGCTGGTCCTGCTGGAGCCCCTGGACCTGATCGACGCTCACCGGATCACCTCCGGCACACGGCGTCGGCGAAGCTGCCGATGCGCTGGTGGAAGTAGACGCTGATGATCTCCTCGTGCAGGGCCTCGCCGTCCAGCGTCGGCACCACGCTCTCCGCCGTCCCCGGCACCGGCTCGACGAGCCGGCGCTCCAGCAGTTCGGCGAACACCGAGGCGAACGGCTCGTCCCGGAACAGTTCGACGCCGAACCGGCGGCGGAACCGCCCCGCGTCGATGGGCTGGTCGGCCTTGAAGTTGAAGCCGAGCACCAGCCCGGCCGCCTCCAGGCCCGCCAGCCGGCGGCCGAAGGCCAGCGGCAGGCCGGGGCCCTGCTTCAGGTGCCGGGCGTAGCCGCTGATGTCGGCGATGTTGTGGGTCTGCACCACCGTGTCGTCGTCGCCGGTGAGCCAGCCGTACGCGCCGGGGCCGTAGGCGATCATGGAGTCGTGGCGCTGCCACTTGTTGCGCGACACCCGCGGGATGTTGCCGTCCGGGTAGACGCCGGGCCGGTTCCACCAGCCGCACGGGCTCGGGTGGTAGCCGGCGTCGAGCAGCAGTTCCACGATGGCCTCGCGCATCGCGTAGGTGTCGTCGAGGCCGGGGAACAGGTCGTCCTCGCGCAGCCGGTCCCGGACGCTCTCGACGTTCCACAGGGCCCGGTTGCCGATGCCCATCTTCGCCCGGTCCGCGTTGCGCAGCCGGTAGATGGTGATGGTCGGCACGCCCCGGTCGATCAGGCAGCGGATGTCGTCGGCCACCTTCGCCGGGGTCTGGTGCGGCAGGCCGAACATCATGTCGACGTTGAACGGCTTGCCGGTGGCCCGGAGTTTGTCGATGGCCGTGAGCGACATGGCCGCGTCGTGGCCCCGGCCCGCGAAGGCGTTGACCTCGCTCTGCAGCGACTGCACGCCCACGCTGAACCGGTTGAAGCCGATCTCGCAGGCCTCGGCCAGTTCGTCGTGCTGGAAGTTGTCGGGGTTTCCCTCGAGGGAGATCTCGCAGTCCCCGGTGAGCGTGTAGGAGGCCCGCATGTGGCCGGTCAGGCGCCGCAGCTGCTCGGTGCCCAGCAGTGAGGCGGTGCCGCCCCCTAGGTAGACGGACTCGACCGCGGCCTCGGCCAGCCAGGGGGCGTGGGCGAGCCGGCGGCGGGACTCGTCGAGCAGCATGTCGGTCCACACCTGCGGCGCCCTGTCCCCCTCGGGGCCGCTGGGGACCTTGCGCTTGACGTAGTTGCAGAAGTGGCAGATGTACGCGCACAGCGGCACGTGGAAGTACAGGTGGGCGGGCCGCCCGGCGCCGGGGTGGGCGCGCAGGGCGTCGGCGACCTCGGCGGGCGTCAGCCGCTCGCCGTAGTTGGCCGTCACGTTGATGTTGTAGTCGTCCTGGCCGATCCGCAGCGCGGGGTTCTCCCGGAGCAGCCGCGCGAGACCCGTGCCGGGGCGCACGGCGGTGGTGCCGGCTGAAGCAACCGTCTTGCTCATCGCGACCTCGTCTCCTCACACCTCGTCGGACTCGGCCGTTCCCGGCCCGTCCCTCTGCGGGCCGGGAAGGCCGTGCGGCGCCCGCCCCGGTGTGTCCTTGTCGGGGTGCTCGTCGGGCGCGCTCCCCGGCCCATCCCTCTACGGGCCGGGAAGACCGTGCGGCGCCCGCCCCTGTGTGCTCGCAGGGCGCTCGTCGGGCGCGCTCCCCGGCCCGTCCCTCTACGGGCCCAGGAGGTGGTGCTCCGCTCCGGTCGTCACCCGGGTGGATCAGATCTCGACCTCGATGACCGTGGCCTCGGTGATGTTGGTGGCCTCCACCAGGGTCTCGGCGGGGGCGGTGGCCGACGCGGCGCCGACGGCGCTCAGGGTCACGCCGTCCTGCCCCGGCTCCAGGTGGATGCGGATGATCTTCTTCTCTTCCGGCATGTCGTGTTCCCTTCACTGGTGGGGCGGCGGCTGGGTGCGCCGCCCGCGGACGGGGGCCCGCTCACGTCGTCGGGAGCGGGGGCGGTGGGGCCCGGCGGATCGCCGGGCGGGCCTGCGCTACCGCGGGGTGAGCGTCAGGCGTACGTCGCGCTGCTTGCGCTCACGCCAGTAGCGGCCGGCGCGCAGCATGAACTCCTGGAGGTACTCGGTGGCCCCGCAGCCGCGCGGATCACCGGAGAGGTTGCGGGCCAGCGGGGGGCAGCGGAACTGGCACCAGATGTCCTCGCGGGCCACCGGGCACGTCCCGCACACCGTGTGGTCCGCGAAGCGGATGTCGCGGAACTCGTCGAAGCCGGTCTCCCAGATCTCGGCGAACGGCCGCTCGGTGACGTTCCCGGCCCGGTGCAGTTGCCCGGACATGCAGTTGCTGCACGGGTAGACGTCGCCGCGGCTGTTCACGTAGACGACGGAGCGTCCGCACTTCTCCTGGCCGACGGCCCGTTCCAGCCGCTGGCAGAACTGGATGGTGTCCACCCCGCGGATCTCGTCCGCGGCGCGCCGCGCCGGCTGCCCGGCGGAGGCCTCGGTGACCCCGGTGGCCCCGGCGGCCTCCGCCGCCTCGGCGGCCATGTCGTCGGGGCCGCTGGAGTAGCGCTCCATGCAGCGCCGGTAGACGTCGAAGACCTCGTCCACGTCCTCGGGACGCAGCAGCATGTCCGGGTGGAGCAGGGCGCGGCCCACCGGATGGGTCTCCAGCCACTGCGGCCGGGGGTACCCGCGCTCGGCGCACCACTCGAAGATCTCCTCGGCGTCCTGGATGTTGCCGCGGTGGACGGAGATCGCGGTACGGAACACGTGCCCGTGGGCGCGCATCATCTCGAAGGCGCGCTCCAGCTTGGGGAAGTCCATCCGGCCGCGGACCGTGCGCTCGGGGTCGGCGGTGTCGAAGCTGATGAAGAAGGACTGTCCCGCGGGGATGGCGGCGAGCCGTTCCTCGGTGATCAGCAGCCCGTTGGTGAAGATCTGCGTGCTGAACGGCTTGCTGCGCGCATGCCGGATGATCTCGACCGCGTCCCGGTGCGAGAAGATCTCACCGCCCGTCAGGAACACCTGCAGCACGCCGCTGTCGGCGAAGTCGTCGAGCAGCGCCTTGATCTTCTCGGTGGGCATCTCGTCGGGCCGCTTGAGCGCGGAGTCCGCGTAGCAGTGCTTGCAGCGCAGGTTGCACAGGTTGGTGGTCTCCACGAACGCGATGGCCGGGGCCGGCAGGTGGAAGCGGTCGAGCGTCACCAGCGGGTCGGACAGCGCGTGCGCCATCAGCTCCTCGGACGCCACCGGCAGCCCGGAGTTGTGCCGCAGGATCAGCTCTCGCGCCGAGGCGGCCAGGAACTCGACGTGACCGTTCGGCAGCAGCGCGACGAGCCCGCCTTCGTTCGTCTGGAACGGAATCTTCTGCACGAGTCCCGCCTCTCCCTGCCTAAGTCAACGGACGTTGAACTCATGATGTGTTGAACTCTACGAGGGATGAATAACCTTGGCAAGGGGTGGTGAGCGGGCGGTGTGGCCGGGCGGTGTTCCGCGCGCCTGTGGTGCGGCGGCCGGAGTCGATGCGAGGCTGAAGAAATGAACATCCGTTTTCTGGGACACCGGCGTGAGCCTTCACAGCCCCGTGACGCGGAGGGGCTCGCCGACCTCCTGGCCGAGTGCGAACTGCTGCGCTCCCAGGCGGCCCGGGAGGGGGTGCGGCTCGACGACTCCGCCGGCTCGCTGGAGGAACTCGACCAGGTGCTGCCGCGCTGGCGCGACGACGAGGAGGCGCTCGCCTGGCTGGGCAACGACGCGGGCCTGTACCTGGGCACCGTCATCGTGCGGACGGTGCCCGGCGCCGGGTGGGAGATCCGGCCCGACGGCCAGCCCGTCGTCCGGCTCGCCTCCGGCCGCGAGTTCGACGTGGTCGACTCGGGCCGGGAGTGGGCGGCCGGCGGCGTTCCCGAGCTGTCCCAGCTGTACGCCGAGGTCGCCGAGGCGTGAGCCGCCGCGCCCTCACCCTGGACGGCGGCTCTCCAAGATCGTCGAACACCGGCCGGAGGGCACCGGGCGCGCGAACCTCGACTACGATGTTCCGCTCACCCCACGGTGAAGCCCGAACCGCCTTCAGGGGCACCGCTGCCGGGTGGGGCCCACGGTCCTCGCGACCGCGGGGGGCGGCAGTCGCAGAGCCATACCCGGCCGGCGCCGGCCGGAGATCACTGCTCGCGCGGTGGGATCGACACGTACGACGGGTCGTCCGCCGGCGAGGAGAAGGTCAGCCGCGCGCCGGACGGGTTGTGCTCGACGCCCGCCGGGCGCACGCACCCTGACCGGCCCGACGTCCACCGGGCGCACGCACCCGTGACCGGCCCGACGCGTCGTCCCAGCGCGGCCGCAGGGGCCGAACCTCCGCCCGACCTCCGCCGCGCCGCCACCCGAACTCCGGCTCCCTGACGCCCCCACCCGCCCCCTGCCCCCGCCCTCCTGTCCTCTCCTCTGCCCCGTGCTGCCGGATCAAGTGGCCCGGTGCTAGGTGCGGTCCGGCGTCGGTGCCGGAGCCGACGCGGGCAGCGGCGTCTGCGCGGCCCGCGTCACGTCGGCGACCAGCTCCACCACGTCCGGGCCGTACGCCTGCGAGTTGACGACCCGCAGCAGCAGGACGAAGGAGTTGTTGCCGTACTTGCGGGACAACCGCTCGTGGTTGCGGGCGAGATAGCGCGTGGCGGCCTGGTTGTCGATCGCGCGTTGCCCGCAGAACAGGAACACCGGCCGTGTCTCGCGGCGGTCACCGGCGGTCAGCCGGGCGAGGATCACGTACTCGCTGCGGCCGCCCTCCAGCCGGTAGCGTTCGCTGCCGATCAGGAACGCGGCCCGGTCCGGGCCCGGTTCGGCGTCCACGTTGACGCGGATGCCGGGCAGCAGGGAGTCGAGATGGGCCGCCATCCGGCGGTTGGACGCGGGGCCGCCGACGCAGAACTCGGTGCGCTCGCCGAAGCCCTGCTGGGCGGCGTCGTGCGCGACGATCTGCGCGTGCGCGTTGCAGTCCTTGATGAGCGCCGAGAGTTCCAGCAGCGCGAAGACGTCGTGGCGCTTGACGGACAGTTCGGCGCCGCCCGGCTCCCGGTTGACCACCAGCAGCGTCTCGGAGTTGTCGGGCAGCCCGAAGAAGGCCTGCTTGCGACGGAGCTTGCGCTTCCACAGATAGGTGCGGGCCAGCCAGCCGAGGGCCGCGCTGATGCCGGCCGCGACCACGCCCAGCACGATGTTGCGCACGTCGTCATTCATGGGCGCGCATGGTAGCGGGCCCACGCAAACCCGTGTTCGAGCACGGTGTCACGCGCTCCTGACGGGGCCCTGGCGATGCAATAGGCTGCGCGGACGGTTCCTGACTGGAGGTGCGCATGCGTCGGCCTGTCTTACGGAAACTGCCGGTCCTCGCGGTATCGGCCGCCGTGGTGTCGGTGGGGGCGGCGGCCCCGCCCGCCGCCGGGACGACGGCCCCCGAGAAGGTCCCGGTCGCCGTCGGCTACGGCGGCGCGGTCGCGAGCGTCGACGCGGACGCCTCGGCGGCCGGCATCGAGGTGCTCAGGAAGGGCGGCAACGCCGTCGACGCGGCCGTCGCCACCGCCGCCGCCCTCGGCGTCACCGAGCCGTACTCCTCCGGCATCGGGGGCGGCGGCTACTTCGTCTACTACGACGCCAAGTCCCGCACCGTGCACACCATCGACGGCCGGGAGACGGCGCCCCTGACGGCCGACTCCGGCCTCTTCCTGGAGAACGGCAAGCCGCTCGCCTTCGCCGACGCCGTCAGCAGCGGTCTGAGCGTCGGCACACCGGGCACGCCGGCCACCTGGCAGACGGCGCTGCAGAAGTGGGGCAGCAGAAAGCTGGGCACGGTGCTCAAGCCGGCCGAGCGGATCGCCCGCGACGGCTTCACCGTCGACGACACGTTCCGCTCGCAGACCGCCGCCAACGAGACCCGGTTCCGCTACTTCCCGGACACCGCCGAGCTGTTCCTGCCGGGCGGACGGCTCCCGGTCGTCGGGTCCACCTTCAAGAACCCCGACCTCGCCCGCACCTACGAGGAACTCGGCAGGAAGGGCGCCGGCGCGCTCTACCACGGCGACCTCGGCGACGACATCGTCGACACCGTCAACCACCCGCCGGTGGACCCCGCTTCGGGCTGGAACGCCCGCCCGGGCCAGCTGTCCGACAAGGACCTCGCCGCGTACCGCGCCAAGCTCCAGGCCCCGACGAAGACCTCCTACCGCGGTCTCGGGGTGTTCTCCATGGCGCCCTCCTCCTCCGGCGGCACCACGGTGGGCGAGGCCCTCAACATCCTCGAGGGCACCGACCTGTCGAAGGCGAGCGAGGTCCGCTACCTGCACCGCTACATCGAGGCGAGCCGCATCGCGTTCGCCGACCGCGGGCGCTGGGTCGGCGACCCCGCCTTCGAGGACGTCCCGACGAAGGAACTGCTGTCGCAGAAGTACGCCGACTCGCGCGCCTGCCTCATCGAGGACGACGCCGTCCTCACCAGCCCGCTGGCACCCGGCGACCCGCGCGACCCGGCCGCCTGCGCGTCCGGCGGCACGGCGGCCCCCACGACGTACGAGGGCGAGAACACCACGCACCTGACGGTCGCCGACAAGTGGGGCGACGTCGTCTCCTACACCCTCACCATCGAGCAGACCGGCGGCAGCGGCATCACGGTGCCCGGCCGCGGCTTCCTGCTCAACAACGAGCTGACGGACTTCTCCTTCGCCCCGGCCAGCCCGGCCGTGCACGACCCGAACCTGCCCGGGCCGGGCAAGCGGCCGCGCTCGTCGATGTCGCCCACGATCGTGCTCGACCGGCACGACAGGCCCGTGGTGGCGGTGGGTTCGCCCGGCGGGTCCACCATCATCACCACGGTGCTGCAGACGCTCACCGGGTTCCTCGACCAGCACCTGCCGCTGGTCGACGCCATCGCCGCGCCGCGCGCCAGCCAGCGCAACGCGGCGCAGACCGAACTCGAACCGGGCCTGTACGACAGCCCGCTCAGGACGCAACTGGAGGCCATCGGCCACTCCTTCAAGCTGAACGCGGAGATCGGCGCGGCCACCGGTGTGCAGCGCCTGCCCGACGGCAGGTGGCTGGCAGCCGCCGAGAAGGTCCGGCGCGGCGGCGGCTCGGCGATGGTGGTGCGCCCGGCGTCCTAGGTCCGGCGAGGGTGGTGCGCCCGCGCGTCGTAGGTCCGGCGAGGGTGGTGCGCACCCGGCGTCGTAGGTCCGGCGGTGGTGGTGTGCCCGCGCGTCGTAGGTCCGGCGGTGGTCGTGCGCTCGCCCGTCGTCGGCCCGGCGGTGGTGGTGCGCCCGGCGTCGTAGGGCGCGGTGCTCACAGTTCGGGGGCGGGCGGCAGGTCTTCCGTGGAGAAGACGAGCCGCCCGTCCTCGACGCCCACCGTGACCCGGCCGCCCTCGACGACCCGGCCGTCGAGGAGCAGCTTGGAGAGCTCGTTGTCCACCTCGCGCTGGATGGTGCGGCGCAGCGGGCGGGCGCCGTACTCCGGCTGGTACCCGCGCTCGGCCAGCCAGTCGACGGCCGCGTCGGTGAACTCCACCGTCACGCCCTGCGCGTGCAGCAGCCGGCGGGTCCTCTCCAGCAACAGGTCGGTGATCCGGCGCAGTTGGTCGCCGGTCAGCTGGCGGAAGACGACGATCTCGTCGATGCGGTTGAGGAACTCCGGCCGGAAGTGCTCCCGCAGCGGCCGCAGCACCTGCTCGCGCCGCGCCTCCTCGTCGGCGTCGGCGCCGCCCGCCCCGAAGCCGATGCCCGCGCCCCGCCGCGTGATCGCCTCCGAGCCCAGGTTGCTGGTCATCACGATGACGGTGTTGGTGAAGTCCACCGTGCGGCCCTGCGAGTCGGTCAGCCGCCCGTCGTCCAGGACCTGGAGAAGGATGTTGAAGACGTCGGGGTGCGCCTTCTCCACCTCGTCGAGCAGCAGCAGCGAGTACGGGTGCCGGCGCACCACCTCGGTGAGCTGGCCGGCCTCCTCGTGGCCGACGTACCCGGGCGGGGCGCCGACCAGCCGGCTGACGGTGTGCCGCTCCTGGTACTCGCTCATGTCCAGGCGGACCATGCGCTCCTCGCTGCCGAACAGCGCCTCGGCGAGCGCCCGGGCCAGCTCGGTCTTGCCGACGCCGGTCGGGCCGAGGAAGAGGAAACTGCCGATCGGCCGGTCGGGGCTGGCGAGCCCGGCGCGGGAGCGCAGCACCGCCTCGGAGACGACGCGCACCGCCTCGTCCTGCCCGACGACCCGCTCGTGCAGGTGCACCTCCAGGCCGAGCAGGCGTTCCTTCTCCTCCTGGGTGAGGCTGCTGACCGGGATGCCCGTCTGCCGGGACACCACCTCGGCGACGGCCTCGGCGGTGACCTCCAGGTGCTGCCCCTCGTCGGCCTGCCCGTCGCCGCCGGCGGCCGTGATCCGCTGCTTCAACTCCACGATGCGGTCGCGCAGTTGAGTGGCCTGCTCGTACTGCTCGTCGGCGACCGCCTGGTCCTTGTCGAGGGTGAGCTGCTCGACCTCGCGCTCCATGGTGCGGACGTCGGTGCCCTTCGTCTTGGCACGCAGCCGCACCCGGGCGCCGGCCTGGTCGATCAGGTCGATCGCCTTGTCGGGCAGCCGGCGGTCGGTCAGGTAGCGGTCGGACAGCTCCACCGCCGCCACCAGCGCCTCGTCGGTGTACCGGACCTGGTGGTGGGCCTCGTAGCGGTCGCGCAGCCCGCGCAGGATCTCGATGGCGTCGGGCACGGACGGCTCGGGCACCAGGATCGGCTGGAACCGGCGGGCCAGCGCCGCGTCCTTCTCCACCCGGCGGTACTCGACCAGCGTGGTGGCCCCGACGACGTGCAGCTCGCCGCGGGCCAGGGCCGGCTTGAGGATGTTGCCCGCGTCCATGGTGCCGCCCTCGCCGCCCGCGCCGGCGCCGACGACGGTGTGCAGTTCGTCGATGAAGACGATCAGCCGGTCGGAGTTGGCGCGGATCTCGCCGACGATGTTGTTCAGGCGCTCCTCGAAGTCGCCCCGGTAGCGGGTGCCGGCGACGACGGCGGTCAGGTCCAGGGCGACCACCCGGCGCCCGGCCAGCACGTCGGGCACGTCGCCGTCGGCGATGCGCTGCGCGAGCCCCTCCACCACGGCGGTCTTGCCGACGCCCGCCTCGCCGATCAGCACCGGGTTGTTCTTGCCGCGGCGGGAGAGCACCTCGATGGTCTGCTCGATCTCGTCGTCCCGCCCGATCACCGGGTCGATGCGGCCCTGCCGGGCCAGGTCGGTCAGGTCACGGGCGTACTTGTCCAGGGTGGGCGTGCCCGTGGTCCGGGGCCGTTCGGCGCGGCCCTGCGGGGTCTCGGGGGCCTCGGGCGGGCCGGACGGTGCGTAGCGGGCCGAGTTGAGGATGTGCCCGGCGGCGGAGTCGGGGTTCGCGGCGAGCGCGCTGAGCACGTGCTCCGGGCCGATGTAGCCGGCGCCGGCGGCCCGGGCCAGCTCGTGCGCGTCCAGCAGGGCCCGCTTCACGGCCGGGGTCAGGGACAGCGAGGTCGGCGGCGGTGTCTCGCCCGCCGGGTGCTGGACCGGCCCGGAGCGTTTGTCGATCTCCGTCGCCAGTGAGTCGGGGTCCGCGCCGGCGCGGCTGAGCAGGCTCCGGGTCGGTTCGGCGGCCAGCGCGGCCCGCAGCAGGTGCTGGGTGTCGAGGTCCCGGCTGCCGTGCTCGGCCGCGTACTGTGCGGCGCCGCGGACGAGGTCCCGCGCGGGCTGGCTGAGCAGCCGGCCGATGTCGATCTGCCGGGGACTCTGGCGGGGGCCGCCGAAGAAGCGGGCCAGGAATTCACCGAAGGGGTCGCCCTCCGGGCCGAGGTAGCCGCTGGTCATCGTGTTGGGTCCTTCGCTGACGACGTGCCGGAGTCGGGCGGGTAACCCGGACAAAGGGCGCTCATGCCACGATGGCACGTTCTGGTCCGGCGGGCACGTCCAGCGCCCGCGCCGGAGCCCTGAGTCGCTGCCCGGCGCCACCCAGCCCCGCCCAGCCCCGCCCAGCCCCGCCCAGCCGGACCTGGGCCGCAGCATCGTTCCAATTACTATACCGGTATTACTATGACGTCATGGTGCGCACCCCTCTCACCCCCGAAGAGCGCGAGCGCGGCGAGCGGCTCGGCAGGCTGCTGCGCGAGGCCCGCGGCGGGCGGAGCATGACGGACGTCGCGGCCGAGGCGGGCATCTCCGCCGAGACCCTCCGCAAGATCGAGACGGGCCGCGCCCCGACGCCGGCCTTCTTCACGGTCGCCGCGCTCGCCGGTGCCCTCGGAATGTCGATGGACGACCTGGCCGGACGGTGCGCGCCGGTCCCGCTGTGAACGGCGGTCGCACGTCACGTTCCGGCAGGATCGGCGTACTCCGCGTCGAGCCCGAAAACTCTCTGTAGCGCCGCCGTAACACGGCGGGTGTTGGCTACGGGCCGGAGTATTCCGGTCTGGCGGGAGTTGGGCGATGGCTGTGGATCGACTCCCCGGCAGGGTACGGGAGTTCGCGAACTACCTGAACGGCCTGCTGGGGCGCCTGGACCAGGGCGGCGGCTGGTGCGCGGTGTTCTGGCAGCGCGACCCGGACGGGATGCGGGCGTGCCGGGACGGACGCGAGATGCCGCCCTGGGACCTGGTGGAGGCGCTGCTGCAGGATCTCGCCGCGGCGGCCGGGCCGGGGCCGGTGGCCCGCGAGCGGGAGCACGCCCGCGCCCTGCACGCCGCCGCGGTCGCCGCGTACGACGCCCGGCCCGGCGGCCGGGACGCCCTCGGCGACCGGCTCGACGTCATGCTCCGCGAGCAGCGCTACGCCGCCGAACGCCTGGCGGAACTGGGCCGCGCGCTCGCCTCCGCCGTCGGCCGCGAGGAGGCCGACGCGCTGCGCATCGAGCTCGCCTGGGCCCGCGACGACCACGAACGAGCCACCGCCCGCTGCGCCGAACTCCGCGGCCGTATGGACGCCATGACCCACCGAGCCACCTACGCCCGCACCGGTCCGCCCGGGGCGACCGCACGGACGGCGGCTGACGGCGGGGGGCGGGGCGACGCCGGGACCGCGACGGGCGGCACCGTGTTCGGACCCGGCCCGGCGCCGGTCCAGGGAGCCGCCGCCTTCCATGCCGGTGCCGGTGCCGGTGCCGGTGCCGGCTCGGCAGGCGGTGCCGCGCGCCATGCGGACGCCCGGTCCATGGAGGGTGCCGCGTCCGGGGCCGGCTTCGGGGTGGGGGCGGGGCCGGTGGAGGGTGCCGCGCTGTGGGCCGACGCCGGGCCTGCGGAGGGCGTCGCCTTCGGCACCGTGTCGGGGTCCGGCGAGGGCATCGCCTTCCGCACCGACCTCCAGCGCACCGAGCGTGCCGACGGCCAACCCCCGAGACATGCGGAGGCCCGGTACCCGGAGCGAGCCGACGCGCCATCCCCGAGACGCGCCGACGCCCGGCCCCTGAAGCGCACCGGCGTCCACCCCTCGGCGCGGCCCGTCTTCCGGATCGAGGCCCAGGTGGAGACGGGCGTTCCCGCCGACCCCGGCGCCTCCGGCGGTGGCCTCAGCGGCGTACCGCAGCGGCGGGACGTCCGGGCGGGGAGCGGTGGCGCCGTACCGCGCTTCCCGGGGCCCGACCGGGCGGACGCGGAGGCGTTCCCCGGGCGGCTCGGCTCCCCCGAGGCGTGGCCGGCCGAAGCGACCGGAGCAG
The DNA here is from genome assembly GCF_040641355.1 of Streptomyces sp. NPDC020996. Taxonomy (NCBI): domain Bacteria; kingdom Bacillati; phylum Actinomycetota; class Actinomycetes; order Kitasatosporales; family Streptomycetaceae; genus Streptomyces; species Streptomyces sp. NPDC020996. Next base: position 76,092 of record NZ_JBFADM010000027.1, on the reverse strand, counting down.
CCGGAGCATCCCGAGCCGCCGAAGCGACTGGAGGAGCCGGAGGAGCCGGAGCAGCCGACGCACCCGGAGGAGCCGGAGCAGCCGGAGCAGCCGACGCGCCCGGAGGAGCCGGACGAGCCGGAGCAGCAGGCGCACCCGGGGACGGGGACGCCGGTGCGGGCCCGCGGTCCCCTGGCGCGGCGTCCGCCGCGACGGCCCCGCCGCGACAGCCGTCGGGCGACGGCGTCAAGGCGCGCAAGCGGCGCCGGGGCAGCGCCCGGTTCGCCGGGATGGCGGACGAGGACGCCGCTCCGGTGACCGTGCCGCCGGCCACCGTGCCGGCCCCGTCCGCGCCCGACGCCGCGGGCGCCCGTACGCCGCGCGGCGCCCGGTTCGCCGGAGCGGCCGAGGCGGACCAGGGGGCGCGGGGAGCGCGGGCGCCGCAGCCCCAGCCCGAGCCGGTGGACGCCGAAGCGGCGCGGGAGGTCGCGGCCGCCGTCGAGTCGCTGCTGCGGCTGCACGCCGAGGGCCGCAGCGGGGAGGCGCACATGCTGCTCTTCGAGGCGGCCTACTGGCCCCCCGCCCGCTTCCCGCTGCTCGCCGCCGAGCTGCGGCGCGCCGGGCTCGGCGCCGACTGGGCGACGCTGCTGTGGGAGGCCGCGTCGCTGCCCGCCGACCGGCTGGTCGCCGCGGCCGACGCGCTGGTCGCGGCCGGCCGGCCCGCCGACGGGGAGCAGATCCTGCGCCAGGGCGTCGTGCGGCCCGCCACCGAGATCGGCGAGGCCGTGCTGGGCCTCGTGGCCGAGGGGCGCCGCCGCGAGGTGCGCGCGCTGCTGGACGCGTACGTCCGCGTCCGCACACCCGAGGAGGCGGTCCGCAGCGTCGAGCCCGACCCGCCGACCCTCGCCCCGCTGCTGCTCCAGGCCGCGCAGGGCGTGTCCGACGAGCGACGCTGGGACCTGGTCCATGCCTTCCGGGTGGCCGGTCTCGCCGCCTGACACCCCGCCCACCGTCCTCCCGCCGTCCCCCCACCCTCCGCACCGGCCACTCCACTCACCCACCGGAGTGCGAAACGTGATCGACTCCGCGGGTTGACGACGATGGTCTTGGCAAGGCCGTCCCGGAGGCTTACGTTCATCCCTCTACGACCTGCGTCTACGGGCGTAGAGGCTCTGCGTCCCGTCGAAGGAGCAGCTCATGGCCAACGTCGTACGCGCCGCTCTGGTCCAGGCCACCTGGATCGGCGACACCGAGTCCATGGTGGCGAAGCACGAGGAGCACGCCCGTGAGGCGGCCCGCCGGGGCGCGAAGATCATCGGATTCCAGGAAGTCTTCAACGCCCCCTACTTCTGTCAGGTCCAGGAGCCCGAGCACTACCGCTGGGCCGAGCCCGTGCCCGACGGCCCGACCGTGCGCCGTATGCGGGAGCTCGCCCGGGAGACCGGCATGGTGATCGTGGTGCCGGTGTTCGAGGTCGAGCAGTCCGGCTTCTACTACAACACCGCCGCCGTGATCGACGCCGACGGCACCGTCCTCGGCAAGTACCGCAAGCATCACATCCCGCAGGTCAAGGGCTTCTGGGAGAAGTACTACTTCAAACCCGGGAACGTGGGCTGGCCCGTCTTCGACACCGCCGTCGGCAAGGTCGGCGTCTACATCTGCTACGACCGCCACTTCCCGGAGGGCTGGCGGCAACTCGGCCTCAACGGCGCCCAGCTGGTCTACAACCCGTCGGCCACCCACCGCGGGCTGTCCAGCCACCTCTGGCGCCTGGAACAGCCCGCCGCGGCCGTCGCCAACGAGTACTTCGTCGCCGCGATCAACCGGGTCGGCGTGGAGGAGTACGGCGACAACGACTTCTACGGCACCTCGTACTTCGTCGACCCGCGCGGCCAGTTCGTCGGCGACGTGGCCAGTGACTCCAAGGAGGAACTCCTCGTCCGCGACCTCGACTTCGACCTGATCGAGGAAGTGCGGCAGCAGTGGGCGTTCTACCGAGACCGACGGCCCGACGCGTACGAAGGGCTGGTGCGCCCGTGAGCGAGGAACTGCTGGGCCGCCACCGGGCCGTCCTGCCCGACTGGCTCGCCCTCTACTACGGCCGGCCGATCGAGATCACCCACGGCGAGGGCCGCCACGTCTGGGACGCCGACGGCAACAGGTACCTCGACTTCTTCGGCGGCATCCTCACCACCATGACCGCGCACGCGCTGCCCGAGGTCACCAAGGCGGTCAGCGAGCAAGCCGGCCGGATCATCCACTCCTCGACCCTGTACCTCAACCGGCCGATGGTCGAACTCGCCGAGCGCATCGCCCGGTTGAGCGGCATCCCGGACGCCCGGGTCTTCTTCACCACCTCCGGCACCGAGGCCAACGACACCGCCCTGCTGCTGGCGACGACGTACCGGCGCAGCAACGTGATCCTGGCGATGCGCAACAGCTACCACGGCCGCTCCTTCAGCGCGGTCGGCATCACCGGCAACCGCGGCTGGTCCCCGACCTCGCTGTCCCCGCTGCAGACCCTGTACGTGCACGGCGGCGTGCGCACCCGGGGCCCGTACGCCTCCCTCGGCGACGACGAGTTCATCGCCGCCTGCGTCGACGACCTCCAGGACCTGCTCGGCCACACCCGGCCGCCCGCCGCCCTGATCGCCGAGCCCGTGCAGGGCGTAGGCGGCTTCACCTCACCGCCCGACGGCCTGTACGCGGCCTTCCGCCAGGTGCTCGCCGAGCGCGGCGTGCTGTGGATCGCCGACGAGGTGCAGACCGGCTGGGGCCGCACCGGCGACCACTTCTGGGGCTGGCAGGCACACGGGCAGCACGGCCCGCCGGACATCCTCACCTTCGCCAAGGGCATCGGCAACGGCATGTCCATCGGCGGCGTCGTCGCCCGCGCCGAGATCATGAACTGCCTCGACGCCAACAGCATCTCCACCTTCGGCGGCACCCAGATCACCATGGCCGCGGGCCTCGCCAACCTCGCGTACCTGCTGGAACACGACCTGCAGGGCAACGCCCGGCGCGTCGGCGGGCTGCTCATCGAGCGGCTGCGGGCCGTCGCCGCGCAGCTCCCGCACGTCCGGGAGGTGCGTGGACGCGGCCTGATGATCGGCGTCGAGCTGGTCCGGCCCGGCACGGACGAGGCCGACTTCGACGCGGCGGCCGCCGTGCTCGAGCAGGCCCGCGCCGACGGACTGCTCATCGGCAAGGGCGGCGGTCACAACATCAGCGCCCTGCGCATCGCCCCGCCGCTGTCCCTCACGGCCGCGGAGGCCGAGGAGGGCGCCGCGATCCTCGAAAGCGCTCTGCGGAGCATCCGGTAGCAGCAGACGGCAGACGGCACGGCAGGCAGCAGGCAGCAGGCAGCAGACGGCAGACGGCAGACGGCAGACAAGCAGTGCAAGGGCGAGTGAGCCGAAGGGGCACGACGGCGGCGAGAGGGCGAGCGCGCGGAGGCCCGCTGGGCTGAGCCCGGTCGCCCTCCCGCCGCGGGGCCCCGGAGCCCCGAGGCGAACCGAGCCGCAGAAAAGGGGAACACCGCCATGACCACCACCTTCGGATCCCCGGAGTGCCCGGAACAGCCGGAACACCCGGAACCGGCCCTGTCGGTCCGCCAGGTGCTGGCGCTGGAACGGGTGCTCGCCGGCGAGCCCGAGGTGGTGGCCGGCGCCGCCCGGCTCGACCGGCCGGTACGCTGGGTGCACGTCGCCGAGGCGGCCGACGTGGGCGTGATGCTCAGCGGCGGCGAGATGGTCCTGACCACCGGCGTGCTGCTCGCCGGCGACGAGGAGAAGCAGGCCGAGTACATCCGCTCGCTGCACCACGCGGAAGCCGCCGCCGTCGTCCTGGGCCTGGGCCGGGCGTTCCCCGCCCCGCCGGACGTCATGCGGCGGGCCGCCGAACGGTGCGGGCTGCCGCTGATAGTCCTGCACCGGCCCTTCCCCTTCGCGGAACTGACGGAGGAGGTGCAGTCCCGGCTGGTGCGGCGGAAGTTCGCCGCGGTCAGCCTCTCGGAGTCGGTGCGCACGGCCCTCACCGGCCTCATCACCGCCGGCGCGCCCCTGCAACGCCTGCTCGACGAGGTCGCCCAGCACAGCGCCTGCCCCGTCGTCCTCACCAACCTCGCCCACCGGGTCCTCGCCACGGCGGGGGAGCGGCCGGCCGTCGACGACGTGCTGCGCGACTGGGAGCGGATCTCCCGGCAGGCATGGGGGCACCACCCAGGCCGTTCAGGCACTGGGGGAGGCAGCGAGGGCGACGGCTGGATCCGCGCCGAACTCGGCGGACGCGGCGAGCGGTGGGGCCGCATCGTGCTGTGCGGCTACCGCGGCGACACCGCCACCGGGCGGCTGCTCGCCGACCGGGCCGCCGAGGCCCTCGTCCTGCACCGCATGCTCGGCTCCAACACGGGCTGCAGCTGGGAGGAGCAGTCCGCGCAGAGCCTGCTGACCGACCTGGTCAGCGGGGTCGTACCGGCGAGGCAACTGCTGCCGCGCGCGCGTGCGGCGGGGCTGCCGGTCAACCGGCGCACCTTCGTGCCGCTGGTCGTGCGGGACAAGGACCCCGCCCGGCTCGACCGCGTGCTGCGCATGCTCGGCCTGTCCGGACTGGTCGCCGAACTCGCCGACGGCGCCGTCGCCGTGCTGCTCAGCCTGGCCCGCGACCAGGACGCGCAGGCGCTCACCGCGCACTTCGCGGCGCGGCTGCGCACCGAGTCGGGGACGCCGGGGACGGTGGTCGCCGCGGCCGACCCGCGCACCGACTGGGACGACGTGCCCGCCGGGCTGCGCGAGGCCCAGCACGTCGCGGACGCCGTCGCCGACTCCGCGGCCGCCCTGGACCTGCCGGCCGTCGTCCGGCTGAGGGACGTGCACCTGCGCGGCCTGATCCGGCTGCTGCGCGACGACCCGCACGTGCAGTCCTTCGCGGAACGCGAGCTGGACGGGCTGCTGCGCGGGCCGGACGAGGAGACGGCGGCCCTGCTGTCCGTGCTGCGCACCTACCTCGCCACCGGCCGCAACAAGTCCCGCACCGCCCAGCTCCACCACGTCTCCCGGCCCGCGCTCTACCGGCGCCTGGAAGCCATCCAAAGCCGCCTCGGCGTGGACCTCGACGACTTCGAACAGGCCGCCTCCGTGCACATCGCGCTCCTCGCACACGACGCGCAACAGGGCTGAAACACATGATGACCAGGGAAAACGGCGGTGAAACATGGGCCCGCGACAAGGTGACAACGTGGCACGCCGCGGGGCCGCAGACGTGACACGGTGCACCTCAAAGCCCGCCCCCGGACTTCCTAGCCTTCTCGCACACCGAGCGACCGGAGGTCCCGATGAGCCAAGTGATCCGCGCCGCCCTCTTCCAGACCGCGTGGACGGGCGACAAGGAGTCGATGATCCAGGTGCACGAGCAGGCCGCGCGGGACGCGGCCGCGCAGGGCGCCCAAGTCCTCTGCTTCCAGGAACTGTTCTACGGTCCCTACTTCTGCCAGGTCCAGGACAAGGCGTTCTACGAGTACGCCGAGCGCATCCCCGACGGCCCGATCGTCAAGCGCTTCCAGGCGCTCGCCCGGGAGTTGGGCCTGGTCCTCGTGCTGCCGATGTACGAGGAGGAGCAGCCGGGCGTCCTGTACAACACGGCCGCCGTGATCGACGCCGACGGCACCTTCCTCGGCAAGTACCGCAAGCACCACATTCCGCAGGTGCCCGGCTTCTGGGAGAAGTTCTACTTCCGTCCCGGCAACGCGGGCTGGCCGGTCTTCGACACCGCCGTCGGCCGGATCGGCGTCTACATCTGCTACGACCGGCACTTCCCGGAGGGCTGGCGGGCGCTGGGCCTGGCCGGCGCCGAGATCGTCTTCAACCCGTCGGCCACCTCGCGGGGACTGTCCCGCTACCTGTGGCAGCTGGAGCAGCCGGCCGCGGCCGTCGCCAACGAGTACTTCGTCGGCGCGATCAACCGGGTCGGCGTGGAGCAGTACGGCGACAACGACTTCTACGGCACCTCGTACTTCGTGGACCCGGAGGCCCAGTTCGTCGGCGAGGTGGCGAGCGAGAAGGAGACCGAACTCGTCGTCCGCGACCTGGACCTGGCCAAGCTGCGCGAGGTGCGCGACCGCTGGCAGTTCTTCCGGGACCGCCGCCCCGACGCGTACGCCCCGCTGACCGCACCCTGACCGAACCGTTCACCCTGGCAGGAGAGGGACCATGAGCAGCCGTACCGTCATCCGCGGTGGCCTCGTCGTCACCGCGTCCGACGAGATCCACGCCGACGTCCTGATCGAGGACGGCCGTATCGCCGCCCTCGCCGCCTCCGGCACCCCGGCCGCCGAGGCCTGGACGGCCGACCGCACCATCGACGCCTCCGGCAAGTACGTCATCCCGGGCGGCGTCGACGTCCACACCCACATGGAGCTGCCGTTCGGCGGCACCTTCGCCTCCGACACCTTCGAGACCGGCACCCGGGCGGCCGCCTGGGGCGGCACGACGACGATCGTGGACTTCGCCGTGCAGAGCGTCGGACACTCCCTGCGAGAGGGCCTGGACGCCTGGCATGCCAAGGCCGAGGGCAACTGCGCGATCGACTACGGCTTCCACATGATCGTCTCCGACGTGAACCAGGAGACGCTGAAGGAGATGGACCTGCTGGTGGAGGAGGGCGTCACCTCCTTCAAGCAGTTCATGGCCTACCCGGGCGTCTTCTACAGCGATGACGGCCAGATCCTGCGTGCCATGCAGCGCTCCGCCGACAACGGCGGCCTGATCATGATGCACGCCGAGAACGGCATCGCCATCGACGTGCTCGTCGAGCAGGCCCTGGCCCGCGGCGAGACCGACCCCCGCTACCACGGCGAGGTCCGCAAGGCCCTCCTTGAGGCGGAGGCCACCCACCGCGCCATCAAGCTCGCGCAGGTCGCCGGAGCCCCCCTGTACGTCGTGCACGTCTCGGCCGCGGAAGCCGTCGCGGAGCTGGCCAGGGCCCGCGACGAGGGCCTGAACGTGTTCGGCGAGACCTGCCCGCAGTACCTCTTCCTGTCCACCGACAACCTCGCCGAACCCGGCTTCGAGGGCGCGAAGTACGTCTGCTCCACGCCCCTGCGCCCCAAGGAGCACCAGGCCCGGCTGTGGAACGGCCTGCGCACCAACGACCTCCAGGTCGTCTCCACCGACCACTGCCCGTTCTGCTTCACCGGCCAGAAGGAACTGGGCCGGGGCGACTTCTCCAAGATCCCCAACGGGCTGCCCGGCGTGGAGAACCGCATGGACCTGCTCCACCAGGCCGTCGTCGACGGGCACATCTCGCGCCGCCGCTGGATCGAGATCGCCTGCGCCACCCCGGCCCGCATGTTCGGCCTGTACCCCAAGAAGGGCACCATCGCCCCCGGCGCCGACGCCGACGTCGTCATCTACGACCCGCACGCCGAGCAGGTGATGTCCGCGGACACGCACCACATGAACGTCGACTACTCGGCGTACGAGGGCAAGCGCACCACCGGCCGGGTCGAGACGGTCCTCTCGCGCGGCGAACCCGTCATCACCGAGCGGGAGTACACCGGACACGCCGGGCACGGCGTCTACACCCCGCGCTCCACCTGTCAGTACCTCAACTAGGAGTGGCGCCCATGGACTTCGGACTCGTCCTGCAGACCGATCCGCCGGCCACGAAGGTCGTCGAGCTGATGAAGCGCGCCGAGCGCAACGGCTTCACCCACGGCTGGACCTTCGACTCGGCCGTGCTGTGGCAGGAACCGTTCGTGATCTACAGCCAGATCCTCGCCCACACCGAGCGGCTGAAGGTCGGCCCGATGGTGACCAACCCGGGCACCCGCACCTGGGAGGTCACCGCCTCCACCTTCGCCACCCTCAACGACATGTTCGGCAACCGCACCGTCTGCGGCATCGGCCGCGGCGACTCCGCGATGCGCGTGGCGGGCCGCAAACCCAACACCCTGGCCCGCATCAGCGAGGCCATGAAGGTCATCCGGGCGCTGGGCCGCGGCGAGGAGGCCGACCTCGGCGGCGGCACCGTCGTCAGGTTCCCGTGGATCAGGCCCGGCGCCGAACTGCCCGTCTGGATGGCCGCGTACGGGCCCAAGGCGCTGAAGATGACCGGCGAGGAGGCCGACGGGTTCATCCTCCAGCTCGCCGACCTCTACCTCACCGAGTACATGGTCAAGGCGGTCAAGGACGCGGCCGCCGCGGCCGGCCGCGACCCGTCCGAGGTGACGATCTGCGTCGCCGCCCCGGCGTACGTCACCGAGGACGACTCGCCCGAGGCGCTCGCCCACGCCCGCGAGCAGTGCCGCTGGTTCGGCGGCATGGTCGGCAACCACGTCGCCGACCTCGTCGCCAAGTACGGCGCGCACTCCGCCCAGGTCCCCGAGGAACTCACCGACTACATCAAGGCCCGCGAGGGGTACGACTACTCGCACCACGGGCGTGCCGACAACCCGGACACCGCGTTCGTGCCCGACGAGATCGTCGACCGTTTCTGCCTCATCGGCCCGGTCGAGCGGCACATCGAGAAACTGAACGCACTGCGGGAACTGGGCGTCGACCAGTTCGCCGTGTACGACATGCACGACGCGCAGGAGGCCGTGATCGACGCGTACGGCCAGAAGGTCATCCCCGCGGTCAACTCCTGACCCAAGCAGCCGGGTTGTCCCGTCCCCCCACTCCCGTTCACCCCTCCCCGGCGTGTGCCGGGGAGGGGCCGGAGCCCGCACTGGCCTTTCCGGAACCGCCCCTCGTTTGATTGGCCTGCCCATGACCGAAACCGCTCCCCCGGCCATACCGCCGACCGCCCAGGTCACCCGCCCCGACGGACGCGTGGAGATCGCCCCGGGATCCCCGCTGCCCACCGGCCCCTACGCCAACGACGACCTGCTGCCGGTCCCCGTCGAGAAGCGCACGTGGACCACGTACAACTTCTCCGCGCTGTGGGTCGGCATGGCCCACAACACCGCCTCCTGGACCCTGGCCTCCGGTCTGATCGCCGTCGGCATGGACTGGAAGCAGGCGGTGTTCACCATCGCCCTGGCCAACGTGATCGTGCTCGTCCCGATGCTGCTCACCGGGCACGCGGGACCGAAGTACGGCATTCCCTTCCCGGTGTTCGCCCGCGCCTCCTTCGGCGTGCGCGGCGCCAACCTGCCCGCCGTCGTACGGGCGTTGGTGGCGTGCGGCTGGTTCGGCATCCAGACCTGGATCGGCGGCGAGGCGATCTACTTCCTGGCCGGCAAGCTGATCGGCGACAGCTGGGCGAACGCCTCGCACGTCGGCGGCTACGCCTGGACCATGTGGCTGTCGTTCGCGCTCTTCTGGGTGCTGCAGATCGCCATCATCTACCGCGGCATGGAGACCATCCGCCGCTTCGAGAACTGGGCGGCGCCCTTCGTGCTCGTCGGCGCGTTCGTGATGCTGATCTGGATGAGCAACAAGGCCGGCGGCTTCGGTCCGCTGCTCGACCAGCCCTCCAAACTCGGCTGGGGCGGCGACTTCTGGAAGCTGTTCTGGCCCTCCCTCATGGGCATGATCGGCTTCTGGTCCACGCTGTCGCTGAACATCCCCGACTTCACCCGCTACGGCAAGAGCCAGAAGGCGCAGACCTGGGGCCAGGCGCTCGGCCTGCCGACCACCATGACCCTCTTCGCGCTGCTGTCGGTGCTGGTCACCTCCGGCTCGCAGGCGGTGTACGGCGAGACGGTCTGGGATCCGGTACAGCTGGCCGCCAAGACCGACAACGTGGCCGGCCTGCTGTTCGCGCTGGTGACCGTGCTGGTGGCCACCCTGTCCGTGAACATCGCGGCCAACCTGGTCTCCCCGGCCTTCGACTTCTCCAACATCGCCCCGCGGAAGATCAGTTTCCGGGTCGGCGCGCTGGCCACCTGCGTCCTCGGGGTGCTGATCTTCCCGTGGAAGCTGTACTCCGATCCGCAGGGCTACATCTTCACCTGGCTCGGCCTGGTCGGCGGGCTGCTCGGCACGGTCGCCGGCATCCTGATCGCCGACTACTGGATCCTGCGCCGCGGCAAGCTCGACCTGGTCGACCTGTACCGCACGGGCGGCCGCTACTGGTACGACGGCGGCTGGAACTGGCGGGCCGTCGCCGCCTTCGCCGTCGGAGGTGTCCTGGCAATCGGCGGCGCCAGCTTCAAGCCGCTGATCGACGGACGGCCCATCCCGGCCCTCGAACCGCTCGCCGACTACGGCTGGGCGGTGGGCCTGGGCACGTCGATGGTGCTCTACGTGGCCCTGATGCTGCCGCGCGGCAGGCAGCGGCTGGAGGCCTGAACCGGGCGGGGGAGGGCGGCCGGCCGGGGTTCCCGCCGACTGCCCTCCCCGGTCCGCGCTACCGGCTGCCCTCCAGCGCCGCCACCGCGTCCTTCGCCGCCTTGATGGCGCCCTTGTTGATCTCGTCCGTGCCGGGCGCCTTCTTGGTCTCGAAGTCGCTGCCGTTGTAGGTGACGACCACGAGCGCGTTCGCCACCCGGGCCACCACCTCGCCCTCACGGGTCTGCTGCTTGTCCTCCGTGGTGAGGTTCACCACGGAGTAGCCCGCGTCGCCGAGTCCTGGGACGTCCCCGCCGCCGCTCTTCTCCGTGATCCGGGCCTGGTACGCGTTCTGCGCCTCCTGGTCCGAGTCCATGATCTCGAAGGAGACGTCGAGCCAGCGGTAGTCGTAGCCCTTCAGGGCGTTCCAGGAGCAGGTGCGGCGCAGTGTCTGGTCCGTCGACCGGATCTCCTTCCCGGCCGTCTTCGCCCCCGGAACCAGCGACTTGACCGTCTTCGTCGCCACGGCACCGCACGGCGCGGGAGCGGCGGTGTACGTCTTCGCGACGGCCGTGGACGACGGCGCCGAGGCCGACTTGGTGCCGGTCTGCGGCGCGTCCTTGTGCTGGGCGGCCGGCGTCGCGGAACCGGACGACAGCGCCCAGCCCGCCGTGGCGAGCACGACGACCGGGGTCAGGCGCGCGGCCAGCGCGAGCGGCAGAGGAAGATCACGCACGGGCACACTTCTCGGTGGGGGACGGTGTGCGGAGCAGTCCGCACTGCGGACGGGCGTAGTTTCACACGAGTACCTCCGAGACGGAAGTGCCAACTCGCTCCGTACACGGCCGGTTACCGACGCGTAGCCCGGGCGGGCGCCCGGCGCGCCCGGTTCGCGGTGACGAGCCACGGCGTGCCGCGCGGGGCGACATGGCGCCGTGACTCGTACGGGGCGGGAGTCATCCGGGGCCACGCGGACACGGGAGGAGACGGCGCGGTCCGGCGCACGGACCCCGAGACGTCCACGCCGACCGCCTGCCCGCGCCGGGCCTGCCGGGCCTGCTGGGCCTGCTGGGCCTGCTGGGCCTGCCGGGCGGCGACGCGGGTGGCGGCCCCGGCGCCGCAGCCGGCGTCGAGGACACGGTCGCCGGGCCTGATGGCCGCCGCCGCAGAACAGAGCGTCTTCGACGCCCTACAGCAGGGCGTCGTCACGGTGGGGGCGGGCGGCCCGGTGGGAGCCGACGGGGCCGTTCCGGGCGGGCGCCCGCAGCGAAACCCGCGCGGCCGAGGACCCTCCACAACATGCGTTACTCCTGGTCGAGTTGAGCCCACGTGGGATGGCGAGCGCGGGCGGGACACCACGCGCGTCGGCCTGGCGGAAGGCAACACCGGTGAACTCGGGATCAACGGCACCTCAAGCGGCCGGACGAAAGGGACTTCAAGCGGGTGGGAGCTGGTCCGTGCGGAGCCCGTGGGATCGCAGAACCTTCGTAGGCCCCGGGCGTGGGATGAAATGCTCCGTGCGGGAGCGCTCGCTTCGGACCCGGCCGAGGCACCCGACGAGTGAGGTGAGAGATGCGGTTCACCACCCGGCCCACCCTCCAGGGCACCTTCGGCATGGTGTCCTCCACCCACTGGCTGGCCTCGCAGTCCGCGATGGCCGTGCTGGAGGACGGCGGCAACGCCTTCGACGCCGCGGTGGCGGGCGCGTTCGTGCTGCACGTCGTCGAGCCGCACCTGAACGGCCCCGCCGGCGAGGTGCCGATCCTGCTCGCCCCGGCCGGCGGCGAGGTGCGGGTGCTGTGCGGGCAGGGCGTGGCCCCGGCCGGCGCGACGATCGCGCACTACCGGGGACTCGGACTGGACCTCGTCCCCGGCACCGGGCCGCTCGCCGCCGCCGTGCCCGGCGCGTTCGACGCCTGGATGCTGCTGCTGCGCGACCACGGCACCAAGACCCTGGCCGACGTCCTGAAGTACGCCGTCGGGTACGCCGAACACGGGCACGCACCCGTGGAGAACGTCGGCGCGACCGTCGAGTCGGTACGGGAACTCTTCGAGACGGAGTGGACCTCCTCGGCAGAGCTGTACCTGCCGGGTGGCAAGGCGCCCCGCCCCGGCGAACTGCTGCGCAACCCCGCGCTGGCCGCCACCTGGAAGCGGCTGCTCGCCGAGGTCGCGGGCGCCGGGGACCGGCAGGCGCAGATCGAGGCCGCGCGGGAGGTGTGGCGGACCGGGTTCATCGCCGAGGCCCTGGTGCGGCAGGCCGCCCGGCCCACCAGGGACACCAGCGGCGAACGCCACACCGGCACCCTCACCGCCGCCGACCTCGCCGGCTGGTCCGCCGGCTACGAGACGCCGGCGACGTACGACTGGAACGGCTGGACCCTGTGCAAGGCCGGCCCGTGGAGCCAGGGCCCGGCGCTGCTCCAGCAACTCGCCCTGCTGCCGTCCGAACTGCCGCCGTACGGCTCCGCGGACTACGTCCACCTGCTGATCGAGGGCTGCAAACTCGCCATGGCCGACCGGGAGGCCTGGTACGGCGACGCGGCCGAGGTGCCGCTCGGCGACCTGCTGTCGGCGGACTACAACACCGCCCGGCGCCGCCTGATCGGCGACACCGCCTCCCACGAACTGCGGCCCGGCAGCCCCGGCGGACGCACCCCGCGGCTGAGCGCCCACGCGCACGTGATCGCCGCCGAGGCTCCCGGCTTCGACCCGATGGGCGCCGGTGAGCCCACCGTCGCCAAGGTCCCCGCCTCGCCCGTGCCCGGAGAGCCCCCGGTCGACGCGGACGGCGCGACCCGCGGCGACACCTGCCACCTGGACGTCGTCGACCGCTGGGGCAACATGGTCGCCGCCACGCCCAGCGGCGGCTGGCTGCAGTCCAACCCCGTCGTCCCCGAACTGGGCTTCCCGCTCGGCACCCGGCTGCAGATGACCTGGCTGGAGGAGGGCCTGCCGAACTCACTGACGCCCGGCCGGCGGCCCCGCACCACCCTCACGCCCTCCCTCGCCCTGCGCGACGGCGAGCCGGTGCTGGCCTTCGGCACACCCGGCGGCGACCAGCAGGACCAGTGGCAACTGCACTTCTTCCTCGCCGTCGCCCTGCGCGGCCCGGTGCGCGGCGGCCTCGACCTCCAGGGCGCGATCGACGCGCCGAACTGGCACAACGACAGCTTCCCCGGTTCCTTCTACCCGCGCGGCATGCGGCCGGGCAGCGTCACCGTGGAGTCCCGCACGGACCCGGCCGTGGTCGAGGAGCTGCGCCGGCGCGGTCACCGCGTCACCGTGGGCGCCCCGTGGTCCGAGGGCCGGCTGTGCGCGGTCGCCCGGGACCCGGCCACCGGCGTCCTGTCGGCGGCGGCGAACCCGCGGGGGATGCAGGGGTACGCGGTGGGCCGTTGACCGTCGTCGGTACGGAACTCCGTAATCCCGCAATCCCGGATTTCATCCGGATTCCACCGCAAGTGCACCGGACGGGTGGGGATTGTCAGTGGCGCGTGCTCTCATGGAGCCATGATCGAAGACACGGAAACCATCGACGAGTTTCTCGCCCGCCACTCGGCCGACGTGGAGGAGGCGGTCCGCACGGCCGCCGCGGCCGAGATCATGCCCCGCTTCCGCCGTCTCGCCGCGCACGAGGTCGACCAGAAGAACGGCCCGCACGACCTGGTGACCGACGCCGACCGCCTCGCCGAGCGGTACCTCACCGAGGAGCTCGGCAAGCTGCTGCCCGGCTCGGTCGTGGTCGGCGAGGAGGCGGTGCACGCCGACCCGGCGTCGTACGACGCGATACGGGACGACGTGCCGGTCTGGATCGTCGACCCCGTCGACGGCACGCGCCAGTTCGTGCACGGCGACCCCGGCTTCTGCACCCTGGTCGCGCTCGCCCACCGCGGCACCGTGCTCGCCTCCTGGACGTACGCACCGGCGCTCGGCCGGCTGGCCACGGCGGCAAGGGGCCGGGGCGCGTTCCTCGACGGCGAGCGGCTGCACGCCGGTCCGCCCGACCCGGGCCGCGACCTGCGCGTGGCCACCTCGCACCCGGACTACACGACGGACGAGCAGAAGCGGGCCCTGCTCGGCCTGTGGACCGACGGCGTCGCGCCCCGTCCCTGCGGCTCGGCCGGCCTGGAGTACCTCGCCCTCGCCCGCGGCGAGTCGGACGCGGTCGCCTTCTCGTGGGAGGCGGCCTGGGACCACGCGGCGGGCCTGCTGCTGGTGGAGGAGGCGGGCGGCGCGCACCTGACCCTCACCGGGGAGCCGTTCCGGATCACGGGCGGCAACGCCCTGCCGTTCACCGCGGCCCGCGACGCGGCCACCGCCCGCAGGGTCAGGGCGCTGCTCGCGGGCTCGTCCTGACACCGACGGAGGGGCCGGCGACCTGCGGGCCGGCGGCGCCGGTTTCCCGCCTATCCTGATGCTCACATGCCATCGGCTGACGAGGGGGTCCGAAGGTGCCGTCGATGCTCGATGCGGTCGTGGTGGGCGCGGGACCGAACGGACTGACCGCTGCCGTCGAGCTGGCCCGCCGCGGCTTCTCCGTCGCCCTTTTCGAGGCCCGCGGAACCGTAGGCGGGGGTGCCCGCACCGAGGAGCTCACCCTGCCGGGCTTCCGGCACGACCCCTGCTCCGCGGCCCACCCGCTGGGCATCAGCTCGCCGGCCTTCCGCGCCCTGCCCCTGGAGCGGTACGGCCTTCAGTGGCTGCACGCCGAACTGCCCATGGCGCACCCGTTCCCCGATGGCACGGCCGCCGTGCTGTCCCGGTCGGTCGCCGAGACGGCCGCCTCCTTCGGCCCGCGGGACGCGGGGGCCTACCGCAGGCTGGTCGAGCCGTTCCTGCCCCGCTGGGACACCCTGGTCCGCGACTTCATGTCGCTGCCGCTCACCGCGCTGCCCCGCGACCCGCTGACCCTCGCCCGCTTCGGCCTGGCCGGTCTGCCCCCGTCGACGTGGCTGATCCGACGCTTCCGCGACGAGCGGGCCAGGACCCTGTTCGCCGGTCTGGTCGCCCACGTCATGGCGCCCCTCAGCGGCTTCGCCACCGGCGCCGTCGGTCTGGTCTTCGCGCTCGCCGCGCACGCCCGCGGCTGGCCCGTGGCCCGCGGCGGCTCCCAGTCCCTCTCCGACGCCCTCGCCGCCCACCTGGCGGACCTCGGCGGCAGCATCCACACCGACTACGAGGTCAAGCGCCTCGACGACCTGCCGCCCGCCCGCGCGTACGTCTTCGACACCTCGCCCACCGCCCTGGCCCGCATCGCGGGCCTCGGCGGCTACTACGACCGCTACCGCTACGGCCCCGGCGTCTTCAAGATCGATTACGCGCTGGACGGCCCGGTGCCGTGGACCGCGAAGGAGGCCCGCCTCGCGGGCACCGTGCAGATCGGCGCGGACAGCGCGGAGATCGGCGCCGCCCTGCGCGCCGCCTCCCGGGAGGGGCGGGCGCCCGACCGGCCGTTCCTGATCACGGTCCAGCCCAGCGTCGTCGACCCCACCCGCGCGCCCGAGGGCAAGCACGTCTTCTGGGTCTACGGCCATGTCCCGAGCGGCTGGACCGGAGACCTCACGGACGCCGTCGAGAACCAGCTGGAGCGTTTCGCCCCCGGCTTCCGCGACCGCGTCCTCGCCCGCGCGACCGCCGGCCCGCCCGAGATGGCCGCCCGCAACGCCAACTACGTCGGCGGCGACATCGCCACCGGCGCGGTCACCGGACTGCAGACCCTGCTGCGGCCGAAACTCTCCCTGTCCCCCTACACCACCCCGCACCCGGCCGTCTTCATCTGCTCGTCGGCCACCCCGCCCGGCCCCGGCGTGCACGGCATGTCCGGCCACAACGCGGCCAAGGCCGTGTGGAAGCGACTGCGGCAGACATGACCCCCACCATCACCTTCGTCCAGGGCGACATCAGCCGCGTCAGCGCCGACGCGATCGTCAACGCGGCCAACTCCTCCCTGCTCGGCGGCGGAGGCGTGGACGGCGCCATCCATCGCCGCGGTGGCCCCGCGATCCTGGAGGAGTGCCGCAGGCTGCGCGCCTCCAAGTACGGCAAGGGCCTGGCCACCGGCCGGGCGGTCGCCACCACCGCGGGCAACCTGGACGCCCGCTGGGTCATCCACACCGTCGGCCCCGTCCACAGCACCACCGAGGACCGCTCCGACCTGCTGGCCTCCTGCTACCGCGAGTCCCTGCGCGTCGCCGACGAACTCGGCGCCCGCACGGTCGCCTTCCCCGCGATCTCCACCGGCGTCTACCGCTGGCCGCTGCCGGACGCCGCCCGCATCGCGCTGGACACCGTACGCACCACGCCGACGGCCGTCGAAGAGATACGGTTCGTCCTCTTCGACGACCAGGCGTACGAGGCGTTCGCCCGGCACCTAAGAGTTGTCCCGTAACTGTGGTTGCGGGGCAGCCGCAGCCTCGTCAGGTGCTCGGGCTCCTCCACAGATGCCGCTCGTCCTGGGTCCCGAACCGCACGTCTCCGCGTTCAAGGTCGACGAGGATGGGCCAGCAGTCCAACAGTTGATGTCTCATATCGCGCGAGGCGAGGTACTGCACGGAGTTGTAGGGCACGATCAGGAGCCCATTGCTCTCGCGGACCCGCTCTGTGTCGATGGCGAGAGGCGGCTCGTCATCGCGCTGGCTGTGCGCGAGAAACGCCACCGCGAGCTGCAGAGCTTCGTCCTGCTCCATCATCCGTCTCAAGTCCGTCGGCTCGACGAGGGCACCCTAACCGGCCTGGGATGATCTCCGCGTGGCTGGTTTGATCACGGCGTCGGAACCGTCCTGGATAGCCCCGTTCACCGGGCTGAGCCCGAGGCAGTTCGGGAGGCTGGTGACCGTTCTGCGGCGCCAGGGTGCGGATGCCGTTCGCAAGGGCCGGCCGTGGAGTCTTCCGCTGGAGGACCGGGCCCTGCTGGTCGCGGCGTACTGGCGCACAAACCTGACCATGCGGCAGCTCGCCCCGCTGTTCGGGGTCTCGAAGTCGGCGGCGGATCGGATAATCGACCATCTGGGGCCGATGCTGGCGCTCCAGCCGCGTAAGCGGTTCGCCAAGGGCACCGTGCTCATCGTGGACGGCACCCTGGTCCCCACCCCGCGACCACACCGTGGCCGAGCAGTCGAAGAACTACCGCTACTCCACCAACCACCAGGTCGTCATCGACGCCGACACCCGCCTGGTCGTCGTGGTCGGCCGGCCGCTCGCCGGAAACCGCAACGACTGCAAGGCGTGGGAGGAACCCGGCGCCAGGTCCGCCGTCGGCAACACACTGACGATCGCCGACGGCGGCTATCCCGGCACCAGGCTCGTCATGCCCCACCGCCAACGCAAGGGCGAAGAGCTTTCGGACTGGAAACAGGAACACAACAAGTCCCACAAGCAGGTCCGTGCCCGCGTCGAGCACGTCTTCGCCCGCATGAAGAAATGGGTTTGCTGAGGCGCGACTCCATGACACTCTTCACCCGACCGGTGAAGTCGGTTTGGTGACTGCCAGAACGAACATATTTCCTCGCCGGGCAGTAACAGTCGCCTGGTATGGGCTGTCAGTTCGCCACTACGTCCCTCGAATCATGGGTTTCCAGAAATTCGAGCAGCTCCGCGAACAGCCGGGACACAACCTGATTCTCAGCTGCTTCGGAAATATCGTCCACACGACGGATACCGTCCGGAGCGACTCCCAGCTTGGCCACTAGAAGTGCCCAGTAGAGATTTCCCCCGCTGCCGAGGCGCTTCGCCAGGTGCGCAGAGAATCCGTCCAACAGATGGCCGCCGGTTGCCGCGTTACAGCCGTTGATGAACGCGATAAATTCGCGGTACCCCCCGTTGAGCCCGTAAGCGCCTGGACGTCTTTGTGCGTCCTTGAGTAACTGGTTGAAATTCATCTCCGTGACCGCACGGCGTGTATGGGCTGGGTGTCATTTGTGGGTATTCGCCGCACTGTCAATGACTCATGTAATCGTCCATTTCCTCACCGTGTCGACCTGTCCAAGCATCGTAGACCCTCTCATCTCGAACGACGACGTCATGATGGCCCCAGCCTGTGTCCTGACCTCGGTACTTTCCTAGGTTGGTGCTCCCGTCGAATCCGTTATGCGCATTCGATCGCCGCCCTTGGATATCGACGCCACGTCCTCGTATCCGTTGCTGCCGCAGATATTTGATGGCTTCCAGTTGGCACCCAAATCTGCTGGCTTGGGCGTACGTAGAGACTTCGAGGCTAGCCTTCACCAGCATCGCCTGCACTCTCATCTGTTACCGCAGACTCACCAAATGAGATGGCTTGTAAAACGCGACCCAGTCGCGAGGTGAACTCCGGAAGGGCGGGTCGTTCCAGTCTGGTCAAGCTCAGGGAATAGGCAAAAACCCTGGGGGTGAACGCGATCAAGTCACCCCAGTTGGCCGAGCGGCCGAGGCTGAAATCCCCTCGGCTACTCGGCCGAAGTGTCGTGCCCACAACTCCGCGCCCGGAGCTTGCTCCACGCGCCGTTCCACTTCGAGATTTCATCTCGCCATTGACTGACCCATTTCCTGAACCTCTAGCTGAAGGGCGCGTTGTTCTTCATCTATCGGATTGATCCTGATTCCCGCCCGCTCCAGCAGAACTACTGAGGTGAGCAGGATTCCGTGGATCTGCGCCCGAAGGACTGGATGGCCGGTTGAGAAGTACTCTCGGTGCAGTGAATGAGTGAAGATCTCGAAGGGTTCAGGGTTGATGACGTACATGTCGTTGGCAATCGGATGGAGCCCGTGTGGGCAGCCCAAGATTCTTGCCGATGACTCAGTCAAAGACACGTACCATTCACCCACGCGAAGTGACGGTGACCACACCGTTTCATCTTCTACGTCGAAGACGTAGCTCATTGCGTCCACTCCGTTTTTATTTCGACGCCGGGATTGCTGTTCCGCAACCCGGAAATCTCTCTTTCCACAGCGCTCCGAAAACCCGGCTCAACTCCCGGCTTGGTGAAATTGAAACCAATCGGTGCGTCTTCGTATCCGGGTAGATACTTTCGGGCTTCCAGGTATGAGTTGAACTTCTTTGTGATGTGTTTTGCGATCCAGGCGCCATTGTCTTGGGCGCCAATTGCAGTCTTTTCTTCCCATAGCACCCCATTTTGAACTCGGTCAATATCGGTGACGATCCGGCCCGGGTCCTTCGGATCTTTTACAATATAATCTGTCTTTCCTTCCAGTGGGCCCGCCGAGCCGCCACCCGATCCGGTTTCCGAGCGGGCTTCCGACAGTGCCTTGTTGAGGCCGTTGTCGATGCGGTTGATGCCGTCTGCTGCGCCACTGGCGCCGATGCCTATGAGGGCCACGCCGCCTGCGGCGGCGGGGCCGCCGATGAAACAGCCGGCAACGGTTGTGCAGAGCAGGGCTCCGCCGATGGTTATTTCGCCGCCAGCGTTCATGAGGAAGATGCTGGCCGCCGTCTCGAAACTGCCGGCCAGGATATCGGGGTTGGTGATAATGGCGGTGCCGTAGTTGATGGTGGTGTCCACGGCGTTTGAGATCCAGTGGAGCCAACCGCCATCGCCACCGCTGCTGCTCTTCGTGGTGTTGCCAGTGTTGCCAGTGCTACTGGTCGAGGCAGTGCCCGAATACCCGGGCGCTACTCCGCCGCCGGTTGGCTGGCCGTTCTTGGACTTGGTGCCGTCGCCGTGGGTGACGACGCCGTTGCCGCAGCCTTCGGCGAAGTTGCCGCCGCAGGCGAGGCCTTGACCTGTGGGATCGGAGAAGGTGGCGGGGTTGTTGGCGCTGTAGGTGTAGCCGTTGAGGGTCTGGGGTTTGTCGGTCTCCAGGAGTGGGTCGACGCTGATGAAGCGGCCGAGGACCGGGTCGTACTCACGGGCGCCGATGTGGATGAGGCCGGAGGAGGAGTCTGCGGTCTTGCCGAGGAAGGATTTGTCGTCGGGCCAGGTCCCGGTGCCGCCGGTGCGGGAGGCGCCGAAGGGGGTGGTGTAGCGCTTGGTCACGGCCTGGGTGGTGGCGTCCAGTGCCAGGCTGGACGTGCCGTGCTGGTCTGCGGCGAGGTAGGAGAGGGTCGAGGTCCCGGACTTGTTGCTGCGGACCGCGATGGTGGCGGTGCCGGCTGAGTAGTAGCGCTGGGCCCAGTACTTGGCGGTGGATGTGCTGGTGTCCAGGTGGACTTCGGTGGCGCCGAGGTAGAGGACCGTCTCGCCCGCGGTGTTGCGGCGGATGAGGAGGCTTCCGTCGGCGTCGTAGACGTACCCGGTGGTGCTGCTGCCCTCCACCAGCTTGCTGAGGCGGCTTTCGTTGTCCCAGACCAGGGACTGCGAGGTGGTGCCGTCGAGGCGGGTGGTGGTGTTGCCGGTGTCGTCGTAGCCGTAGGTAGCGGTGACGCCTGTGCAGGTGCCGGCGGTGGTGGTGGCGGCCAGTTGGTGGGGTTTGGTGGCGCCGTAGCAGTAGGTCTTGGCGGTGTCGCCGCTGATGGTGTGGGTGGTCTCGGTCTTGCGCAGGCCGGAGTCGGTGTAGGCGTACGAGGTCCAGTACGGGCTGACCCCGCCGAGTTTGGCGGTGGTGCGGCTGGTGGTTGAGCAGTCGGCCGTGGAGGGGGTCCAGGCGTCGGTCAGCCGCCGGTAGCCGTCATAGGCGAAGCACTGGTTGTCCACCGCGCCCGTGCCGCCCAGGGTGGTGGGGTCGCTGATCGCGGTGACGTTGCCGGCGTCGTCGTAGGTGTAGTTGAGGTCCTGCAGTTGGTAGCTGTGGGTCTGGTCGGTGACCGAGGACTCCTTCAGCCGGTCGGTTCCCTCCTCGAACTTGTTGGCGATGTAGGCCTTCTTGGTGCCGGAGGACGTTCCCAGAGTGAGCTGCTCGGTCTGGCCCAGAGCGGAGTACCTGGCGCCCAGGAGGTAGCCCGTGGCGCCGGTGACGGCGGTGGGCAGTCCCAGACCGTTGTAGTCGTTGTCGATCTCCTCGGCTCCGAGGCCGCCGGCGGCGGGCTCGGACGTGTACTGCTGGGTGCCGTCGATGTTGTAGTACGTCGAGAAGGTCAAGGTCGAGGACGAGACCGCTCCGGAAGTGACCAGAGAGTCACCGGCGGGCAGGACCAGCTGTGTGGTTGTCGCGCGGTAGAGGCTGTCGTAGGCCGTGACCTGCTTGGTGTAGGCACTTCCGGAGACTCCGCCGACATAGCGGGTGGAGGAGTCCAGCTGGCCCTTGGCCAGGGTGTCGTAGGCGTAGTGGGTGAGTTTGTTCGCGTCGACCTGTTCCTCCACTGTGGAGGTCAGGTCGTCGGTCGCGGCAGCCCTCCAGGTGTCTGTGGTGCGGCCGAGGGAGTCGTAGGCATAGACGGTGACGCGGCCCGCGCCGTCCTTGGTCCAGGAGGTCTGGTCGAGATTGGTGTAGCCGGTGGTGGCGGTGCCCTTGTCCGGGTCGACGGCGGAGGTCTGACGGCCGAAGAGGTCGTAGGAGTACGACCACTTGCTGTCGGGGCCGGTGATCGTGGACTGCTTGCCGTCGCGGGTGTAGGTGTACGCGGTGGAGGTGTACGCGGTGCCGGTGGCGGCCCCGTAGGCGGTGTCGGCCGGGGAGGTGCCAGCGTATTCGCGGCGCTCCACCGTCCGGCCCTGCGCGTCGGTGATGGTCCGGACCGCCGAGCCGCCGGAGAGGGCGGTGGTGGCGGTGGAGTCACCGGTGTAGCTGCTTGATGTGGACCATTTCTGCTCGCCGTAGACGAGCAGGGTGTTCGAGATGGGGCGCTCGGCGCCGTCGAAGACGACCTCGGTCTGCTTGGGCGCCTCGCCGTACTCGGCCCGGGTGTAGGTGCCTGACGGCGTCGCTGTCGAGTCGAAGATATCGGCGAACGTCTCGTAGGCCAGGCCCCGGCTGTCGTAGCGGGTATCCGTCAGAAGTCGGCCCCCTACTGCCGTCGGAGACTGCGTCTGCAGGGTGCGCAGCATGGAGTCGTAGAGGGTGTAGGTCGTGTTGTACGTACTGCCGTCGGCCTTGAGTGATGAGGTGGACGTCCATGATGGGGCGTCGTTGGAGACGGAGTAGGCGTAGGTGTAGTTGGCGCTCTGCGACAACGAGCGGGAGCGGTTGGGCAGCCAGGTGGAGGTCTTGCGGCCGAGGGCGTCGTAGGTGCTCTCGGTGATCTTGTTGTTGGCGTCGTAGACCTTGGTGGGTGTGCCCCGGGCGTAGTCAGCGTAGGTGTAGACGTTCTGGGACTTGGGGTTGGTGACCTTGGTCTTGGTCAGCGGGCCGACTGCGGTGGGGGTGTAGGTCGTGGTGGTGGTGTTGCCGCCGGCGTCGGTCGATGTGAGGACGCGGCCGAGTGTGTCGTACGTCAGCTTGGAGAGCGTCTGCCAGGAACTCGGGGAGCGCTCGCCGCCACTGGCGGTGGCCGGGTAGGCAGAGGCGCGGCCCGTCCAGGTCAGCTCGCCCTTGGTCGGGGTCTGGGAGGGGGTCCAGGAGGTGGCGGTGGTGTCGTCGTACACCGTAGCGGTGTCGGACAGGACGTCACCACGGCCGGCAGAGGATGTGGGCAGGGACAGCGAGGTTTCGGCGACCGAGCACGCCCGGCCGACCTTGCGGGTGCGGGAGATGAGGGAGTTGATGCCGAGGTTGTCGTTGCGGGCGTACCAGGTTCGGGTGCAGGTCTCGTCTCCGGTGACGGAGGTGTCGCCCTCGTCGTAGACCTTGGTGGGCATGCCGTAGTCGTCGAAGTCGGTGGTCGAGGTGGCGATGGTGCGCCACTTCGACGTGGCGGTGAGGTAGGTGTGGGCGTAGGTCTTCGCGGTGCGGACGTAGTACGCCTCGGTGTCGGCGTACGACTTGTGCTGGGTGGCGGTCTTCTTCAGCCAGGGGTCGTTGACCGTGACCGTCACGGGCGTTGAGCCGTTGTAGGTGATTTTTTCGCGCAGTTGCCCGGCGTACGGGTCGCTGTCGGTCTGGTCGGCCACGTCCAGGCCGGTGAAGTCGATGCCGGTGACGGAGACAGAACGCGTCGTGCCGTCTTTCTGCTTGTCGCCGTTCATGCCCTGCAGGTAGAGCGACACCGTCTTGGACTGGGTGCCGTCGGCGTCGCCGGTGGTGTCGGTGACCTTGCCGTAGCCGCGCCAGATGGACCAGGTGCGCTCGTCGGAGGGGGTGATCGGGTTGTCGTTGTGGTGCCAGGCCGGGCCGGAGTAGCTGTAGGTGTGCTCGACCGCAACGTTCTGGCCGGTCGGGTCAGAGGTGTTGACCGCCGTCACGCGGTATTTGTGGAACCAGTCGAGCGACGATTCGCTGGCGCCGTTGATGTGCCAGTAGGTCGGGTAGCAGCTCTTGGTGTCGTTGTCCTCGGCGACCGGCATGTTGGAGCCGCGTACGCATTCGGGGTCGGAGAAGGTGACGGTGGTGATCGCGCCGGTCTCGGAGGTCACTGTTTCGATGCGAGGGCGGGTCAGCGGGAGGATGTCGTCGGAGTTGGAGTCGACCCGGTTGACGCGCATCTGGTATCCGAAGGTCACCGGGTCCAGGGCGATGTCGGTGCCGTTCTTGCCGGTGTGTTTGATGGACTTCAACACCAGCGTCTGGTCGGAGGTGTCACCGATGTCGCCGCCGTCCAGGAACGCCTGGGTGAGTGTCCAGGAGTCGACGGCAGTGAAGGCGCTCGATGCGGCCGACCAGGCGTAGGTGTCGACGCCGGTCAGGCGCTTGCGGGTGAAGAAGGCCGGGCTCTTGGCGTCGCAGTTCGCGTCCTTCTTGCAGATGGAGTCGTAGGGAACGTCCGGCCAGTTGTCGGCGGTGGAGTCCGTCAGCGAGGAGCAGTCGGAGGCCGTGCAGCGTTCGTCGTAGGAGAAGGTGACCTTGTCCGAGGTGACTCCGCTGAACAGGGTGTCCTTGTTCTGCCCGTAGAGGATCTTGGTGAGGTAGCCGCCCCTGGTGTACGCGGTGGTGGCGGTGTCGGCGCCGTTCTTGGCGTAGTAGTTGGTCTCGGCGGTGTACCAGTACGTCATCGCGTTGCCGACCGGGTCTTGGACGTAGTCCAGGTTCCAGCGCCAGGCTTGGTCGAGGGAGCGGCCGGAGAAGGAGTCTCCATTGTCATAGCCGGGCTCACCGGAGTCGTCGCCGTAGACCGGGACCGTCCACACGGAATCGGTCCGCTCGGTGTCGGCACCACTGAGTTTGTTGAGACCGAAGACATACTTCGTGCCATCGCCCGTGATCACGGTCCAGTACTCACCGTTGTCGTCGCCGTTTTCGGCGCCGGTGGAGTGGGTCACGGTGGATGCGTCGTCGTTGCTGAGTCGCCACACGCCGGTGGTATCGTCCTTGACCAGTTCGCTGGACTTGCCGTTGAGGACGAGCGACGCGTTGTCGTACTTCCAGCACTGGTCGTATTTGCTGTCCTGGCCGTCGTCGTCACAGGCACCATAGGAGCGCTCGACGTAGGAAGACGTGATGTCGAACCCCTCGCCCACCTGAGTGGACTGATTGTTGGTGGACGCCGTCCTGCCGTCCGAGCTGCCGGAGTCGTACGACAGCGACAGTGTCGGGGAGGGGCCCGCCGCGGCCGGGGGCGTGCTCAGCGGGTAGGACCAGGTGAACGCGCCGGAGGAACCGCCCGCCTCCCACGTGGAGGAGGACGACAGGGGCGAGGCGGAGTAGTTACCCGATCCCGAGGCGGATTCACCCGAGGCCGCGGTCAGCGCGAGGACAGTGGCCGAGGAGGCGGCGGTCGACACCGGGGAATCGCTCACCGGGCTGGAGGTTGCGGTCGAGTTGGAGGCGAGGTCCACCTTGGCCGAGACCGACTGGCCTGAGATGTCATTGTGTGAACCGAGCGGGGTCTGCACCCGGCATGCCGCCTTCTTCGGCGTGGTCAGGGCGCAGGTGGGCAGTTGGACCAGTCGCAGGCGACCCGACCAGCCACCGCCGTAAGCGGACGCGAACGCCGAGTAGTCCACGCTCACCTCGGCCTTGCCGGGATCGGTGGCGGCCGCAGTGAGCAGGACCCCCTTGATGCCGGCTTCCTTTGTGGCCTTACGACTCAGGACACGCACCTGTGCCTGGCCCGAGGCGGGGTCCTTGTCACCGGACCGGGTGATTGTCACCGGCAGTTTACCGGCGGTGAGTTTGGCCTTCCCGCTTTCTGGGATCCGCGCGGTGCCCTCGGCCGTGCTGGGCCAGGACGCTTTCTGCTCCGCCGCTGCCCGTTTGGCCTGCAGGGCATTGGCCGCTTTGGCCGCGGCGACGGTGGCGCGGGCCTTTTTGGCACCCAGGCCGGTCACGGCTCGGACCTTGCTCGCGCGCTGCTCGGCCACCGCGGGCTTGCCCAGGCCGCCACTGGCGGCAGCCGCGACCGGTGTCAAGGCAACCGGCACGGTCAGGGCCAATGAGAGCGTCACCGCGAGCGGCGCCCAACGGGCTAATTTTTGGGTATGCACAAAACCCCCAGGTGAAGAAGGATCGGGAGAATCCGAGAGCAAGGCGGTGGGACACGGAAGATGCCAATACTTCGGCGCAGAGAACTCGGTGGTGGCACGGGCGGCAACCCGCGTGATAGGTGACGGCGGTGACGAAGGAGGGACGGGGTGGGCGCCTATAGCCGCCCACCCAGTGCTGGCGTAGTGACCGGATCAGTCCCCGACGGTGTTGGCGATCTGGTCCTGGCTGGCCATCGCGCCGGCCCAGACCCGGATGTCGGTGATGGATCCGGGCAGGTAGTGGCCCCAGGCGGAATTCGCGAAGCCCTTGCCGACTGCGAAGTCGCCGGATCCGACGACGGCCGTGTAAGCGGTGTCGTCACCGTTCTGGTTGAGCCCGAGATAGAGGCTTATCGTGCCGGACTGAGCGTCGTACACGCCGGTCATACGCACCGGGCTGCCCAGAGTGGCAGCGTCGTCGGAGGTGACGCCGGTGAAAGTGCCGTCCGCGTTGAGGCGTCCGAAGTGCCACACGCCGACGGGGACCGTCGTTTCCGTCTCCGGATCGTCCTCGGTGCCTTTCAGCTCGTACCAGAAGCCCCAGGCGGACCCGTCGGCGCTACGCTGCCCGATCACCTGGGCGGTGTAGCCCACGCCCTTGGCTGCCAGCGCGTCACTGTTCAGCTGTACGGAAGTGGTTGCGGTGAACGAGCCGGCCTCGTCCACCAGTGGCCCGGAAGCCGTCGCCGCATCGTCCGTTCCGTCGAGCACGATCCCCTCGCCGTCGAGGGAGGCACCGCCGGAGAGGGTGAGCGAGCGACCGTAGCCGGAGTCGGTGTCCGCGAGGGTGGTGCCGCTGGCGTCGGCCGGGTTCCAGGAGGCGACCAGCTCGGCTCCCGCATAGCCGTTGGAGTTCTTCAACCGTGCATCTTCGGCGATCAGGTCGTCGCTGAGCTTGACTTGCCAGGCGCGGACCTCGTCGATCTGGCCGCCGAAGTAGTCAGTGGGAGACCCGGCTGTGTAGAGACTCCGGCCGATGACGAATTTGCCCTCGGCTGCCATGGGCTGTCCGCTGTCCAAGGCGACTGGGGTGCCTTGGGGCTTGCCGTTGACGTACAGCTGGATGGTGTTGGCCTCCGAGTCGTAGACACCGGCCAGGTGGGTCCATACACCGAACGGGATGGAGGTCTGGCCAGCGTAGGAACGGATGATGTGCGAGGTTCCGGCGGAGTCACGCCAGTGCCAGTTGAAGATCCAGGCCTTGTAGGCAGTGGAGTAGTAGAGCGAGAACCCCGACGCGGTGGCATCGTTGCTCACCTGTGACAGCACGGCATAGTTGTGTGCCGGGGCCGAGGCGATACGAGCCCAGGCCGACACCGTGTAGGAGGCCCGGGTCTCCAGCACCGTGCCGGAGGTCGCTGCGTAGCCGGCGTAGCCGTCGAGGGCCAGGCCGGTGTCGGTCACCGGGGCGTCGAGGTCGTTACCGCTGGGGTCCTTGGTGATGACGCCGCGTCGGCCGTGTCCGTCACGGGAGGCGCCCGTGACGGAGAGGGTCGCGTTGTCCTGGTCGGCCGTCACTGTTGTAGAGGTGTCGATCGCGGGGCCGCTGGTCTCGTCGAAGTGCCACTGCCCGACCGGGCCCGGACCCTCGGCGACCACGAAGTCGATTGCGTTCTGGGCACCCCAGCGGATGGTGTCCTTGGCGCGTACGTAGATGGTGTACGTGCCCGCTGTGGTCGGCGTGATGTCCTTGGTCACCGTCGCGCCGGGGATCGCGGAGGACCAGGCACTCACGGTGGAGAGCTTGTACTGGTAGGCGGTGTTGGTGTCCCCGGAGTGGGGGGTGAAGGTGAAGGTCGCCTTTACGCCGGGGCCACCGCCCGGTTCGCAGGCGTTGGCCGTGCACTGGGAGTACGGGCCGGCCACCGTGATGCCGGGAGCCTTCGGGCGGGTCGAGTCGACCTTGAAGTAGCACCAACCAGTCGTGGAGGCGTTGGACACCGAGGAGAGATGGCTGGCATAGCCGTTGTAGTACGAACGGGTCCAGGACCGGTAGCGGTACAGAGTGCCCTCGGTCAGCGTCGGTGTGGTCGCGTTCAGCTTAGTGTTGTCGGTGGCGTGGCCGCTGGTGGGACGTTCCATCTCGTCGACGGCCTGGGACCAGGAATCGCTGCTGGCGGTGTACTTGTCGACGTCGAAGGCCGCGCGCAGCAGGGCGTCCTCCTCGCCGCCCTTGGCGGTCTGCACGGTCGCGGTCAGCTGCGGGGTCGGGTCCGAGACGATCAATGGGTCGCTCTGGTCGGTCTCGCACTGGGTGCCGTCGCCAGTGACCAGTCCGATCGTGGTGGGCTTGGCAGGGATGCCGACGAAGTCCACGTCCAGGGTTGCGTCGTCGTCGAAACGTTTCCAGCCGTTGGGGTCCGACTCGTCGTGTGCCTTCAGCATCAGGGTGAGACGAGAGATGTCACCGGCCGCGAACTTCTTGACGGTCGAGGTGAGGTTCTCGTTGGTCTCGTCGGGGTTGTCGTTGAACTCGATCGCCGCGTCCGGCTGGCTCGGATCGCAGGCGGAGCCCCGGCCGGCCGAGACGTATCGGTCGACCATCAGGTCCCAGTTCTTCGTCGGACCTGGCCAGTTCGTGGATGACGAGATGTTTCCGGTGCGTACCAGATCCACCCAGGAGGCTTCGCAGGACATCGAGAACCGCTCGGTGACCCGGAAGGTGGCGTCCA
Source organism: Streptomyces sp. NPDC020996 (assembly GCF_040641355.1). Lineage (NCBI taxonomy): Bacteria > Bacillati > Actinomycetota > Actinomycetes > Kitasatosporales > Streptomycetaceae > Streptomyces > Streptomyces sp. NPDC020996. Next base: position 47,739 of record NZ_JBFADM010000027.1, on the reverse strand, counting down.
GCACCTGCTTGCCCGCCAGCTTGCTCGGCGAGAACTCGAAGTACATTCGGTTCTTGTAGCCAGAACCGCAGTAGTAGGCATAGCTGCCGGTCACGTATGTGCCGCAGTAGCCCACGCCCTTGCCGTCGTCGCCGCCGGAGAAGTTGTAGAACTTGTCCCCGTCGGACGACAGCAGCGTGCGCTCTGACTCACTCAGGGACACATCCGGGTCGATGTACAGGGGGTAGACCGTGTCCTCGCCGGTCAGCAGCTTCGCATCCGGTACCACCGTCACCGAATCCGCGTCCGTCGACAACGGCAGCATCACTGAGGCGTCACCGTCGCTCGGGCCTGCCGCAGGGTCCGCAGAAGCCTCGCCGGAGCCGTCCTGGGCTGATGCGGACGCATCTTCCGTGGAGGTCTGGTCGAATGAAGCCTGCGACACGGTCGCCGACGGGGCGGCCGCATCACCTGCGGAGTCCCACATCTGCGCAACCGGGGCCCGGAAGACGGTGTTGCCGTTGGCGTCCAGCGCAGACAGACCACCACCTCCGTCCCGTACGGTGAGGCCATTGGCGCGCATGGAGAAGTCGAGCTTCTGCAACTCTGGGTTGGCAGCAGCGTCCGCGCTCTTGACCACCAGCACCTGCCGGACACCCTCGACGGTGGCTGTTATCCGCAAGTCCACACCGGGCAGCACGTCCGTGTACAGTGCGGATGCACCGTCCAGCGTCGGCTCCGGAAGCTTCCAGGGCCAGCCCAGGGACAGCGACGTCCCACTCTCGGTCAGTGTCACCAGACTGGTGCCTTCGCCGCCGCCTGACAGCGAGATGCCCAACACTGCGGCCTTCGGCCCGATCGAACCGTCCGCTCGTCGCTCCAGCGTCGCGTCCGGTGCCGCCCACGAACCGTCAGCAAGCTTCGCCCGCACGGGAACTGCCGACTGCACCAGCTTGAAGGTCAGTCCGTCAGGGTTTGCGTAGGTAGTCGAGTACTCAGTGCGCTGGCCCACCACCTCGACCCGTTCGCCAGACTCGGCCGCCTGTGCCGAAGCGGCCTGCGCCTCGGACATCGCATCCGCCTGAGCTGCAGGTCCCCCCCAATCACTGGCAGTCCCGCCAGTAACGCCACCACCACCGCACCTGAGAGGAACCGTTTCCTACTCCGTCTGCCGTGTCCGGTGCACTTGTTGTGTCCCCCACGTGCGCGGACATGACGGCGCGACGCACTCCACCCCATAGCCCCCACCCCATCTATATATGATCTTTACAAGTTGAAGATCTAAGTCACGACGTCGCGGCAAGTCAACGCCTTCAGGTGGTTTAGATTGACAGGGGCAGGTCATGGCCTGAACTGGATCAATCCGCATGCTCACAGGAAATTGACAGCGATTCAGCGCGCCTTCGGTGCGTGCCCGGGGCGTGGTGGATGCCGTGGCGCGCCGTGAGATTGCTTCTGTATGCCTCTGGCGTGGCCAGGGGATGGCCGGGATGCTGTGGGAGGTGTTCCGGCCGAGACCGATGCCTCTGTGATGCCGGTGAGCTCACAGGTCGGCGTGGTGCTGGGGTCTTCCAAGGGGACCGCAGAGAGTCGCTGTGAGAACGGGCGTCAGAATTCCTGCTTCGCCCACCCTCCCGAAACGGCGGACTGCGGCTGTGTGTGGGGGAGGGAGCAAGGCCGTGGATGTGCTGCACCAGCGCTGCGCCGGCGTTGGCACCAGCACGAAGGGCGCCACTCGTTCACCAGCGAGACCACGACCTGGGTCGAGCGGCGAGCGCTGCGCTACCGCTGCGTTACACCGGGTGGCTGCCGAGGTCACGCCGGTGGTGATCGAGACAGTCCCTCGGACTGCTGAGAGCCGCTTTGCTGCATGCTGGCCGACGACTTGAACTCAGAGGTCTGCGCTGCCTGTGCTCATCCGCGCGATACGGCGGTGTCCCGCTGGTCACGGGCCGCCTCACCGGAGTCCGATGGCCTCGGGCTCGAGGTGTGGCGGCGGCCCGGCCGGCAGTCGGTCGGTGACCAGGCGCAGTGCCCAGGGGGTCTCGGGTGCGGGCGTCGTCATGCGGTGCCCCTTCTGTGTGGTGTCTCTCTGATTCGTATCACTCTGTGTCTTCATGCGTGCGTACCGTGTGGAGGCGGACGGCTCGTACGGCGGGTGGCTGTACGCGAGGTGTCCGGATTCCGTCCGGGCTGTCCGGGGTGACCGGGCGCCGGCGGCAGAGGTTGGTCCGGGGAGGGCGCGCGACGGAGGGAGACGGACATGAGCGGATGGGAAGCGGGGCCGGAGGACGAAGAGGCCGGGGCCGTGATGCGGACGGTGGTTCGGCAGTTGAAGCTGTGGCGCGAGGCGGCTGGCCTCACCCAGGCGGAGTTCGGGGCGGCCATCGGGTACGGGGAGGAGCTGGTGTCCTCCGTGGAGCGAGGGCGGCGGATTCCCCGGCCTGAATATCTGGACGCGGCGGACGAGGTGCTGGGCGCGGGCGGGAAGATCGCGGCGATGAAGGGGGACGTGGCGGAGGCCCGGTACCCGAAGAAGGTGCGGGACCTGAAGAAGCTGGAGGCGGAGGCTGTTGAGCTGTGCGCCTACAACAACTCTGTCATCCATGGGCTGTTGCAGACCGAGGACTACGCACGGGCCGTGTTCAACGCACATCGACCAACGCTCACCGAGGACGAGGTCGAGCAGCAGGTCGCGGCACGCTTGGCACGACAGGGGATCCTTGATCTCATGACCGGGCGGCGCGTGTTCAGCTTCGTTCAGTGCGAGTCGACGCTTCGTAGGCCCATGGGAGGCAGAATGGTGATGCGCCAGCAGCTCGAACGCCTGCTCACCGTGGCCCAGTTGCGCAACGTGGACCTCCAGGTCCTTCCCCTGGACCGCGAGGTGAACTCCGGAACCGGCGGTTCGTTCCGGCTGCTCAAGCTCAAGGAAGGAACCACAGTCGCGTTCAGCGAGTCGCCCCTGAGCAGCCGAGTGACGGCTGACCCCAAGGAAACGACGGTCCTCGACATCCGCTACGGAGCTCTGCGCGCCCAGGCTCTCAGCCCACAGGATTCCTTGCCACTGATCGAGAAAGCACTGGGAGAGACAAGGACATGACGCTCAAGGTCTCTGGAACCGGCACCGAGCCGGAATGGATAAAGAGCAGCTACAGCACGTCCGACGGCCCTGACTGCGTCGAAGCAGCGGCCGCCCCCGGTCGCATACTCGTCCGCGACTCCAAGAACCCCCACGGCCCCCGCCTCGCCCTCGCTCCCACCACCTGGGCGACCTTCCTTCCGTACGCCTCCAGACGCTGACGGAGTGAACGCACGCGGCCGGCGCCCGAAGCCACGGGTGCCGGCCGCATCTGCGTGTCAGCCGGCGACGGTGGCGGCCGGCAGCGGGCCGGCCGGCGCGCCGACGGCCGCGATCAGGCCGCCCTGCGCGACACGGACACGGCGCGGAAAACGGCCGGTCCCGTCGGCCGCGCGGCCGACGTGGCCGTGATCCAGCGGTGGGGGCGCGGGGGGCGTGCCCGGCGGCACCCGCCCCCGGGCCGGGCCGGGCCGGGCCGGGGGCCGACACCGGCAGCAGTTCGTCCACAGCTCCCGCCGCCGCCCCGGTCGGCCATGCACCGGCCGGCACCGGACCATCACGTTCACACAGAGTCCGACAAGATAATTGATTCGATTGTGTTCGGGTTCTAGGGTGAGGTCTGGCTCGGTAGTCACACCGTCACCACCCGTCGCCACCGACCCCGCCGCCAGCCGGCCGACAGCGCACGCGTCCCCGTTCGAGACCCCCCACCCCACTGAACCCTGACGCACCCTCAAGCCCGTGTCGTACACGGTCGTCCCGAGGAAGGCCACGGTCATGCCGCACCCGCACGCGCACCCCCACCCGCACGCGTCCCAGCCCGACCGTCCCCGGCGCGCGGTGGTCAGCCGCCGTCGGCTCCTGGAGTCCTCCGCCGCCGTGCTCGGCGCGCTCGCCCTGTCCCGGCCGTCGGTCGCCGCACACGCGGCCGGCGACGCGGCGGCCGACGGCCCGCCCGAGTGGAACGGGCACGTCGGCCTGTTCGAGGTCGGTACCGAGCCCCCGCACGCCACGCTGATGCCCTACGCGGACCTGGAGCAGGCGCTGGCCGCCGACCGCACCCGTTCGCCGTACCGGATGAGCCTCGACGGGACCTGGCGGTTCGCCCATGCCGACCGCCCCGACGACCGCGACCCCGACTTCCACCGCACCGACCTCGACGACAGCGACTGGGACACCGTCCCCGTGCCCTCCCCGTGGCAGTTGCACGGCCACGACCGCCCGATCTACCTCAACATCACCTACCCGTGGTGGGGCCCCAACGGCCTCGGCGAGGAGGCGCGGCCGCCGGCCGCGCCGACCCGCTTCAACCCCGTGGGCCAGTACCGGCGCACCTTCACGCTGCCCCGCCACTGGGCCGGACGCCGCACGTTCCTGCACTTCGAGGGCGTCAAGTCGGCCCACTACGTGTGGATCAACGGCCGACTGGCCGGCTACCACGAGGACTCCTACACACCCGCCGAGTACGACATCACCGCGCACCTCAAGCCCGGCGTCAACCAGATCGCGGTGGAGGTCTACCGCTTCTCCGACGGCGACTGGATGGAGGACCAGGACATGATCCGGCTGAGCGGCATCTTCCGCTCGGTCTACCTCTACTCCACGCCCGGCGTGCACCTGCGCGACTTCAAGCTGGAGACCCCGCTCGGCGACGGCCACACCACCGCGCGGCTGTCGGTCACCGCGAGCGTGCGCGACTACGCGGGCGACGGCCGGGGCCGGTACACCGTCGAGACCCAGCTCTACGACGCCGGCGGGCACCCCGTCTGGCCCCGCCCGCTCCAGCAGACGGCGGACCTCGACGCCGGCGCCGAGACGACCGTACAGGCGGCGAGAGCCGTACCCGAGCCGAGGCTGTGGTCGGCCGAGGACCCGTACCTCTACACCGCGGTGCTGCGCCTGCGCGACCCGTCCGGGAAGGTCACCGAGACCCTCTCGCACCGCGTCGGCATCCGGGAGTTCGCGCTCGTGGACGGCCTGATGCGGATCAACGGCAGGCCGGTCTCGCTCCGCGGCACCAACCGGCACGAGATGCACCCCGTCCGCGGCACCGCCCTCACCCGCGCGGACATGGTCCGCGACATCGAGATCGTCAAACGCCTGAACATCAACTCCGTGCGCACCTCGCACTATCCGAACAACCCGCAGTGGCTCGAACTCGCCGACGAGTACGGCCTCTACCTCGTCGACGAGACCAACCTCGAGACCCACGGCATCCGCGGCGAGTACCCCGGCGACCACCCCGAGTGGACCGCCGCCTGCGTGGCCCGCGCAAAGAACATGGTCCACCGCGACAAGAACCACGCCTCGGTCGTCATCTGGTCCCTCGGCAACGAGGCGGGCGGCGGCAGCACCTTCGTCGCCATGCACGACTGGATCCGCTCCTGTGACCCCACCCGCGTCATCCAGTACGAGGGCGACGACAGCCCGGCGATCAGCGACATCCGCTCGAAGATGTACGAGAGCCCGGCAGCCGTCGAGGCACGCGCCCGGGACACCGCCGACACCCGGCCCTACGTGATGATCGAGTACTCGCACGCCATGGGGAACTCCAACGGCAACTTCAAGGAGTACTGGGACGTCGTCCGCCGCCACGACGTGCTGCAGGGCGGCTGGATCTGGGACTTCGTCGACCAGTCCCTGAGCCGGCCGGCCCCGCGGCGCAGGTTCCTCACCGAGACCGGACCGGGCGGTCTGCGCGGCGAACTGATGAACCCCAGCGGCGACTTCGACCGCGACAAGGGCGTGCGCGGGGCCACCGTCTTCGCCCGCGACCCCGGCCTCGACCTCACCGGCTCCCTGACGCTGGAGGCCTGGATCACCCCGCACCTGACGGGCTATCACCAACCCCTCCTCGCCAAGGGCGACACCCAGTACGCCCTGAAGCAGACCGACGGCAGACTCGAGTTCTTCATCTACGGCGGCGGCCAGTGGATCAGCACCAGCTGGACCCTGCCCGCGAGCGGCTGGACCGGCACCGAACACCACGTCGCGGGCGTCTTCGACGCGACGGCGGGCGCGCTCACCCTGTACGTCGACGGCGTGGCCAGGGCCACCCGCGCCACCACCCGGCGGCCGGACAACGGCACCGCGCCCCTCGCCATCGCCGGCGATGCCGACAACCCCACCCGCGAGTTCAGCGGCACCGTCCGCCGGGCCGTCGTCCACGCCCGCGCCCTCACCGCCGCCGAACTGGCCGACGACGACCGCGGTCCCGGCGACGACGGGGTGCGCTTCTGGTTCGACGCGGCCACGGCCGGCCTCACCGAGCAACGCCCCACCGAGGACACGTACTTCTCCTACGGCGGCGACTGGGGCGACAACCCCAACGACGGCAACTTCTGCGCGAACGGCATCGTCACCGCCGACCGCGGCCACACCGGCAAGGCCGCCGAGGTCAAACGGGTCTACCAGGCCGTCCAGGTGTCCCCGGCCGCCGGCGGCGCTCCCGGAGCGGTGACCCTCACCAACGAGTACCTGTTCACCAACCTCCGGGAATTCGAATGCTGTTGGGAACTCGTCGCGGACGGCCGGACCGTCCAGAGCGGGAGGCTCAGCCGCGCCCAGCTCGACGTGGAGCCGCTGGCCGGCCGCGACGTCACGGTGCCCGTACGGCTGCCGCGTAACCCGGCGCCGGGCACCGAGTACTTCCTGGAGCTGTCGTTCACCACCAAGGAGCCCACCAAGTGGGCGCGGGCCGGCTTCGAGGTGGCCCGGCAGCAGCTCGCCCTCGACGCGGGCAGCCCCGACGTGGTGCCGGTGCCACTGGAGAGCGTCCCGGCGCTGCGGTACGACGACCGCGACGGCACCGTCACCGTCACCGGCGACGGCTTCTCCGTCACCGTCGACAAGCGCAGCGGGCTCATCACCTCCTACGAGGCCCACGGCGCCCGGCTGATCGACTCCGGCCCGGTGCCCAACTTCTGGCGGGCCCCCACCGACAACGACCGCGGCAACGGCCAGCACGTCCGCAACCAGACCTGGCGCGACGCCGGCGCCCGCCGCACGGTGACGGACGTGACCGTGCGCGCCCTGCGCGACCGCGCCGTCGAGATCAAGGTCACCGGCACGCTGCCGACGACCGTCGAGTCGGCGTACACCACGGCGTACACCGTCTTCGGCAACGGCGAGATCAGGGTCGACAACACCCTCCACCCCGGTGCCGCGAGCCTGCCCTACATCCCCGAGGTCGGCTCCCTGCTGTTCCTGCCCGGCCGGCTGGAGCACCTGCACTACTACGGGCGCGGTCCCGAGGAGAACCACTGGGACCGCAACACCGGCACCGACGTCGGCCTGTACTCCGGGACCGTCTCCGGCCAGTGGACGCCCTACATCCGCCCGCAGGAGAACGGCAACAAGACCGACGTGCGCTGGGCCGCCCTGACCGACGGGCGCGGCCGGGGCCTGCTGGTCTCCGCGGAACCGCTGCTGGAGGTCAACGCCTCCCACTTCACTCCGGAGGACCTGTCGGCCGGAGCCCGCCACGCCTACCAGCTCACTCCGCGCGAGCAGGTCGTCCTGCGCGTGAACCACCGGCAGATGGGCGTCGGCGGCGACAACAGCTGGGGCGCCCACACGCACGACGCGTACAAGCTCTTCGCGGACCGGGACTACGCCTACACCTACCGGCTGCGCCCGCTGATGAGCGTCCGCGCGGCGACACCGGCCTCCCGGCGGCCGACCTCCACGCGGTTCTCGGACTAGCCGGGGTTCGCGCGATCCGGGCCGGCGCAGGACAGGCGAGGTCGATGTCGGATTCCCGCCAGCTCCTGCCCGGCCCGTCCCCGATGCTGGAGACATGCAGAAGGGGATGCACACCGACACCGAGCGCTGCGTGCGCGCCGTCCGGTCCAAGGACGCGCGCTTCGACGGCTGGTTCTTCACGGCGGTGCTGACCACCCGCATCTACTGCCGTCCCAGCTGCCCGGTGGTGCCGCCCAAGCCGGAGAACATGACCTTCTACCCGAGCGCGGCCGCCTGTCAGCAGGCCGGGTTCCGCGCCTGCAAGCGCTGCCGCCCCGACACCAGCCCCGGCTCCCCGGAGTGGAACCAGCGCGCCGACCTCGTGGCCCGCGCGATGCGGCTGATCGCCGACGGCGTCGTCGACCGCGAGGGCGTGCCCGGACTGGCCGCCCGCCTCGGCTACAGCCCCCGGCAGATCGAGCGCCAGCTGCTGGCCGAGCTGGGCGCGGGCCCCCTCGCCCTGGCCCGCGCCCAGCGCGCCCGGACCGCCCGCCTGCTGATCGAGACGACGACGCTGCCCATGGCGCGGATCGCCTTCGCCGCGGGCTTCTCCTCCATCCGCACCTTCAACGACACCGTGCGCGAGGTGCATGCCCTGACCCCGAGCGAACTGCGCGCCCGGACATCGAGGAACGATGCCCGGGCATCGAGGAACGACGCCCGGGAACCGCGGCCGGACTCCCGGGCCACCCCGGGCACGCTCACCCTCCGTCTCCCGTTCCGCGCCCCCCTCAACCCCGACAACCTCTTCGGCCACCTCGCGGCCACCGCCGTACCCGGCGTCGAGGAATGGCGGGACGGCGCCTACCGCCGCACCCTCCGCCTCCCCTACGGCCACGGCATCGTCGCCCTGACCCCCCAGCCGGACCACATCGCCTGCCGGCTCACCCTCGGGGACCTGCGCGACCTGCCCGTCGCGATCAGCCGCTGCCGGCGCATGCTCGACCTCGACGCCGACCCGGTCGCCGTCGACGACCAGCTGCGCGCGGACCCGCTGCTCGCCCCGCTGGTGGACAAGGCCCCCGGCCGGCGCGTGCCGCGCACCGTCGACGAGGCGGAGTTCGCCGTGCGCGCCGTCCTCGGCCAGCAGGTCTCCACCGCCGCCGCCCGCACCCACGCGGCCCGCCTGGTCACCGCCCACGGCGACCGCGTCGACGACCCCGAGGGGGGCCTCACCCACCTCTTCCCCAGCCCCGAGGCGCTCGCCGCCCTCGACCCCGAGTCACTGGCGATGCCCCGCACCCGCCGCGCCACGCTCACCACCCTCGTCCGCGGCCTGGCCGACGGCACCCTCAACCTCGGGGTCGACAGCGACTGGCCCGAGGCCCGCGCCCGACTGCTCGCCCTTCCCGGCTTCGGCCCCTGGACGGTCGACGTCATCGCGATGCGCGCCCTCGGCGACCCCGACGCCTTCCTCCCCACCGACCTCGGCATCCGCCGGGCCGCCCGGGAACTGGGCCTGCCCTCCACCCCCGCGGCCCTGACCGCCCGCGCCGCGGCGTGGCGGCCGTGGCGTGCGTACGCGGTCCAGTACCTGTGGGCGACCGACAGCCACCCGATCAACTTCCTTCCCGTGTGAGGACGTCCATGAAGCACCACACCGTCACCGACAGCCCCTGCGGCCCGCTCACCCTGGTCGCCGAGGACGGGGTCCTGTGCGGCCTGTACATGACCGAGCAGCGCCACCGCCCGCCGGAGGAGACCTTCGGCCCGCGCGACGACACCCTCTTCCGCGCCGCCGAGGAACAACTGGAGGCGTATTTCGCGGGCGAGCTGAAGGAGTTCACCCTCGAACTGCGCATGCACGGCACCCCGTTCCAGCGCAGGGTCTGGGCCGGGCTGCGCGAGATCCCCTACGGCGAGACCCGCTCCTACGGCGAACTCGCCCAGGCCCTCGGCACCCCGGGCGCCGCCCGCGCGGTCGGCCTCGCCAACGGCCGCAACCCGGTCGGCATCATCGTTCCCTGCCACCGCGTCGTCGGCGCGAACGGCAGCCTGACCGGCTACGGCGGCGGCCTGGACCGCAAGCGCCGTCTGCTGGACTTCGAACGCGGAGCCGCCCTCTTCGTCCAGTGACCGACCCCGGCCAGGGCCCTACGGCGTCCGCCCGCGCGTAGGCCACGGGGTCCGCACGCGCGTAGGCCACGGCGTCCGCACGCGCGTAGGCCACGGGGTCCGCACGTGCGTAGGCCACGGGGTCCGCACGTGCGTAGGCCACGGGGTCCGCACGTGCGTAGGCCACGGGGTCCGCACGTGCGTAAGCCCGTACCCGCTCACCGCCCCCGCGGAACCCGCCCCTCGGCGTCCTCGCCCTCCTCGGCGCCCTGGCCGGCCAGCCGCCGCAGCAGCCGGGGCAGGGCGGTGCCGATCGGCTCGCGCACCACCTCGTCGGCGAGTTCGTCGTACGGTGTCGGCTCGGCGTTGACGATGATCAGCCGCGCGCCGTGGTCGGCGGCGACGCCGGCGAGCCCGGCGGCGGGCTGCACCTGCAGGCTGGTGCCCACGGCGACGAACACCTGGCACGCCTTGGTGATCGCGACGGCCTCGCCGAGCACCTGCGGATCGAGCCGCTCGCCGAACATCACGGTGGCCGACTTCAGGATGCCGCCGCAGTCCCGGCAGGGCGGATCGTCCTCGCCGGCCGCGACCCGGGCGAGGGCGTCCTCCATCGACCCGCGTGCCCCGCACCGCGTGCAGACCACGCTGCGGGCGGTGCCGTGCAGCTCGAGCACCTTGCGGGCGGGCATCCCGGCGAGCTGGTGCAGCCCGTCCACGTTCTGCGTGAGCACCCGCACCGGCACCCCGGCCCGCTCCAGCTCCGCCACCGCCCGGTGCGCGGCGTTCGGCTCGGCCCGGAGGGCGCCGTTGTCGCGCCGCATCCGCCATGAGCGCCGCCGGATCTCCGGATCGGCCATGTAGTGCTCGTAGGTGACGAGCTTCTCGGCCTCCGGATCCCGCCGCCACAGCCCGTTCGGACCGCGGTAATCAGGGATCCCCGAATCGGTGGAGACACCGGCGCCGCTGAGGATGGCGACGAGGGGCTTGGTCATGGTGCCGAGGGTAGGCGGGGCCCGGCCGTCGGGCGAACGCTTATCGGCCCGCCGTACGGCGAATGCTTGTCGGCCCGCGGCAGGGCGAACGCCTACCGGTCCACCCGGTGCCCGTTCTCCAGCTCCGCCGTGCCCGACCCGGTGGCCAGGACGTCCAGGGCCGCCAGGACACGGCGGCCGAGAGCGCCCGGCAGGTGGTCGGCCAGCTCCTCGGGCCGGACCAGGCGCCAGGACAGCAGCTCCTCCTCCTGCAGCCGGATCGCCCCGAACTCGTCCTCGGCCAGCACCCCGCCGTCGTACAGGTACGCCACCAGCGGCGGACGGCCCGCGCCGTGCGCCCAGTCCACCGCGAGCAGCCGCCCCGGCTCGCGGTCGAGCCCGATCTCCTCGGCCGTCTCACGGCGCGCGCCCTGGCGCGGGGTCTCGCCGTCGTCGGACTCGACGGTGCCGCCCGGCAGGACCCAGCCGTCACGGTAGTTGGGCTCGAGGAGCAGCACCCGGCCCCCGGCGTCGCGGAAGAGGACAGCGGTGGCGGCGAGGACGCGGGGGAGTCCGGCTATGTACGTGGCGTAGTCCTGGGTGGTGGTCATGCGGGAAGGGTAGCCAGCGCCAGCCGGACGGTGCGTTCCGCCAGTTCGCTGATCGCCACCCCGTCGAAGCCGAACACCGCGCTGCGCACCGTGTCCCGCAGCGGGTCCTTCCACACCGCGGGGACCGCCTCCGCCCCGGTCAGCACACCGGCCACCGAGCCGGCGGTCGCGCCGTTGGAGTCGGTGTCCAGGCCGCCGCGGACGGTGAGGGCGACGGTGCGGGTGAAGTCCCCGTCGCCGTACAGCAGCCCGGCGGTGAGCACCGCCGCGTTCGGGACGACGTGGATCCAGTGCAGCCCCGCCGTCTCCTCCGCCACCGTGGAGAGCGTGTCCTCCCACGCCATCCGTGTGTCGTGGAGCGAGACGACGCGGCGTACGGCGCGGGCGAGGCGGCTGCCCGCCGGGATCACCGTCAGCGCGGTGTCCACGGCGTGCCGGACCGTGGGCGCGGTGAACGCCGCCGAGATCAGCGCCGCCGCCCACATCGCGCCGTACACGCCGTTGCCGGTGTGCGACAGCACCGCGTCCCGGCGGGCCAGCGCGGCGGCCCGGTGCGGCTCGCCGGGGCAGGTCCAGCCGTACACGTCGGCGCGGATGAGGGCGCCGATCCACTCCTGGTACGGGTTGTCGTACGTCGCCGTCAGCGGCGGCCTGAGCCCGTCTGCGAGGTTGCGGTAGGCGGCCCGCTCCGCGGTGAACGTCTGCAGGTAGGGCAGCCGCAGCAGCCACAGCTCGCCGACCTGCTCGGTGCTGAACGCGAAGCCGTGGGTCTCCAGCAGGTGCAGGCCGAGGACGGCGTAGTCGACGTCGTCGTCCCGGCAGCTGCCGTCGACGCGGCCGCGCACGCACTGGCGCCATTCGGGCCGCAGCGCGAGACGGTCGCTCTCGTCGGCCGGCTCCGGCAGGTAGTCGGTCAGCGGCAGGGCGTCGGCCCGCCGCAGGTAACGGTCGATCCGGTCCCGCGTCCACACCTCGCCCTGCTCGACCGGCTTGCCGAGCATGTTGCCGGCGATCCGGCCCAGCCAGCCTCCGAGGACGCGGTCGGCGAGCTCTGGCTCAGTGCCCACAGAGGTCATGGCACCGGTGTACCCGCATCCGGCGGCGCCCGCGCGCTCCGCGGCTCCCCGGCTCCCCGGCACAGGGGTCCGACAGGGTGTTCCCAGGCTCCGGACGGGGCATGACGGCGAGGGCGCCCTCCGGTTAAGGTCGCAGCGGCGCGACTGGCCTTGACGTGCCCAAGGCCCGGGGAGCAAGGGGAATTCGAGTGACACAGCGCGTGCTCATCGCCGCGGACAAGTTCAAGGGGTCGCTGACGGCCGTTCAGGTCGCCGAGCGCGTGACGGCCGGACTGCGCCGGGTCGCGCCGCGGGTGACGGTGGAGTCGCTGCCGGTGGCCGACGGCGGCGACGGAACCGTCGACGCGGCCGTCGCGGCCGGGTTCGAGCGGCGGGAGGCGCGGGTCGCGGGGCCGCTCGGTCACGAGGTGACGGCGGCGTTCGCGCTGCGCGGCGACACGGCGGTGGTGGAGATGGCGGAGGCGAGCGGGCTGCAGCGCCTGCCGGCCGGCGTCTTCGCGCCGCTGACGGCGTCCACCTACGGTTCCGGGGAACTGCTGCGGGCCGCGCTGGACGCGGGGGCACGGACGATCGTGTTCGGCGTCGGCGGGAGCGCGACCACCGACGGCGGCGCCGGGATGCTGTCCGCGCTCGGGGCGCGGTTCCTGGACGCGGAGGGGGAGCCGGTGACGCCGGGCGGCGGCGGCCTCGGCGACCTGGCGTCCGCCGACCTGTCGGGACTGGACCCGCGCCTGGCCTCCGTGGAGCTGGTGCTCGCCAGCGACGTCGACAACCCGCTGACCGGGCCGAAGGGCGCACCGGCCGTCTACGGGCCGCAGAAGGGCGCCTCGCCGGACGACGTGGAGACGCTGGACGCGGCCCTCGCGCACTACGCCAAGGTGCTGGAGGAGGCCGTCGGCGCCCGGGCCGCCGAGTACGCCGCCGCGCCGGGCGCGGGCGCGGCCGGCGGCATCGGCTTCGGCGCGCTGCTCCTCGGCGCGCGCTTCCGCCCCGGCATCGAGGTGATGCTCGACGTGCTGGGCTTCGCCCCCGCGCTGGACCGGGCCGACCTCGTGATCACCGGTGAGGGCTCCCTCGACGAGCAGACCCTGCACGGCAAGGCCCCCGCGGGGGTCGCCGCCGCCGCGCGCGCCGCCGGCAAGGAGGTGGTCGCCGTGTGCGGACGCCTCGCGCTGCCCCCGGAGGCGCTGGGCCGGGCCGGCATCCGCCGCGCCTACCCCCTGACGCAGGCCGAGCCGGACGTCGCGAAGTGCATCGCGGACGCGGGCCCGATCCTGGAACGGGTGGCGGAGGCCATCGCCCACGACTTCCTGACCTGACCCCCGCCTTCCTCCGAGGGCGGTGCCGGCTGCCCGACGCCCGCCCGGCCGGTTCGTGTCGGCCACCCCGGTGCGCCTCTCCCGCGAGGGTGGTGTCGGCTGCCTGTCGGCCTGCCGCCCGCCCGGGACCCGTCTGCCGGGCCGGTGTCGGGGCCCTGGTGCGGGCTGTCCGCGAGGGCTGTGCCAGCTGCCCGTCGGCCGCGCCTGCTCGGCGTGCGGCTGTCCCGCCGGTCTGTGCCGGCTGTTCGGCACGCGGCCGTCCGCCCGGTCCTGCGGGGTGTTCGGGTGGGAGGGAGCCGTCCGGTGCGGAGGGCTCCGGTGTGTCGGCCTCGCGTCGTGGCTGCCGGTCGGCCGTCGCCCGCTCGGCGTGCGGCTGCCCCGCAAGTTCGTGCCCGGCGGCGCTCGGCCGCTCGGCCGGTTCGTGCGGGCGGCCCCGGTGCTTGGCTGCCGCGGGGGCGGTGTCGGCTGCCCGCCGGGGTCATGTCGGCTGCACGTCGCCCGATCGCTCGCTCGGCGTGTGGCTGTCCCGTCGGCTTCTGCCGGCTGCGCGGCACGCGGCCGTCCGGCTGGTTGGTGCCGGTCGCCCCGGTGCTCGGCCGGCCGCCAGGCCGGGCCGTGTCCGGCCGGTCCTGCGGCGTGTCCCGGTGGGCGGAAGCCGTCCGGTGCGGAGGGCTCCGGTGTGTCGGCCTCGCGTCGTGGCTGCCGGTCGGCCGTCGCCCGCTCGGCGTGCGGCTGCCCCGCAAGTTCGTGCCCGGCGGCGCTCGGCCGCTCGGCCGGTTCGTGCGGGCGGCCCCGGT
>NZ_JBFADM010000027.1:0-33004 GCF_040641355.1 Streptomyces sp. NPDC020996 | reverse complement strand
GCCGTCCGGCTGGTTGGTGCCGGTCGCCCCGGTGCTCGGCCGGCCGCCAGGCCGGGCCGTGTCCGGCCGGTCCTGCGGCGTGTCCCGGTGGGCGGGAGCCGTCCGGTGCCGGGGGCTCCGGGCGTCGGCACCGGATCGTGGTTCGGCGCCGGATCGTGGCGGCCGGTCGGCCCGTCGCCCGTTCGGTGTGCGGCCGTCCGGCCGGTACGGGCCGGCGCCCCCGGTGCTCTGCTGCCCGCCAGGGTCGGGCAGGGGACGTGGAAGGGCCCCGAACCGAAACCGGCTCGGGGCCCTTCCACGTCGTACGACAGTCGCGCAGCCGCTACGGAAGCTGCGCGGCCCGCGCCTCGCGGCGGTTGCCGCGGAAGTTGTTCACCCGGCGGGCCGTGGCGAACAGCGGGATCACCGCGCCCATGACCAGCTGCAGGGCGCAGCCCGTCTGGAGCAGCAGCTGGCCGCTCGGGGCGTCGAACGCCCAGGCCGCCAGCAGGCCCATCGACAGGACGATCCACGACAGCATCGCCCCCGCCAGACGGCCCCGCGGCTTGGGGTACTCCACCCGGCTCACCATCAGCCAGGCCGTGCCCAGGATCGCCAGCAGCGTCGCCACGAAGGGCAGCTCCAGCAGCACGATCGAGACGACCGTCAGCGCGCCGAACGGCGAGGGCATGCCCTGGAACATGCCGTCCTTCATCGTCACGCACGAGAACCGCGCGAGTCTGAGCACCACCGCCAGGAGCACCACGATCGCGCCCAGCGCCGCCACCCGCTGGTGCGCGTCGTCGGCCACCATCCCGTAGACCAGGACGAAGTACGCCGGCGCCAGGCCGAAGCTGATGAGGTCGGAGAGGTTGTCCAGCTCCGCACCCATCGGCGAGCTGCGCAGCTTGCGCGCCACCAGGCCGTCGAACAGGTCGAAGACCGCGGCGCACAGCATCAGGATCACCGCCGTGGCCGCGCTGTGGCGGGCCATGCCGGTCTCCTGGTCGCCCGTGAGGTGCGGGATCAGGATGCCGGTGGTGGTGAAGTACACGGCCATGAAGCCGCACGTGGCGTTGCCGAGGGTGAGGGTGTCCGCTATCGAGAGGCGGAGAGAGAGCGGCATCTCCTCCTCGTCGTCCGCCTCGTCCGCCTCGGGCACCCAGCCCGCCTGTGTATCCGGATCAATCACGGTCAATGCGAGTCACCCCAGCCACGGTCTTCTGTCCGACCTCGACCGCGACATCCACGCCTTCGGGCAGGTAGATGTCGACACGCGAGCCGAAGCGGATCAGACCGATGCGGTCACCCTGCTCGACCTTGGTGCCCTGCGGCACGTAGGGGACGATGCGACGGGCCACGGCGCCGGCGATCTGGATCATCTCGATGTCGCCGAGTTCGGTGTCGAAATGCCAGACTACGCGCTCGTTGTTCTCGCTCTCCTTGTTGAACGCCGGAACGAACCCACCCGGGATGTGCTCGACCGACGTCACAGTGCCGGCCAGCGGCGCCCGGTTGACGTGGACATTGAGTGGGCTCATGAAGATCGCGACGCGGGTGCGGCCGTCCTTCCACGGCATGATGCTCTGCACCACTCCGTCGGCGGGCGAGATGACCCGGCCCTGGGCGATCTCGCGCTCGGGGTCGCGGAAGAACCACAGCATGCCCGCCGCGAGCGCGGTGGTGGGCACGGCCACGGCCTTGGCGACACCGGAGCGGCGTGCCCGGATCAGGCTGAGGGCTGCGGTGGCGACGGTCGGGAGAAGCCACGGCGATGCTCCGCGCGCGAGGCGTACGCCGACCAGGCTGTCGCGTGGTGCAGAGGTTTGGCTGTGGGGCATGGATGACCTTCGTAGCGGATGATGCCGCGCTGGAACGGGGGACGGCGGCTTTTCCGGGATCGTACCGGTCGTAGGCCACAACTGGGCAAGCCAGGAAGCCGAGTCGGCGTCCGAAGAGTGCCTACGGGGTGTGATCTTCTTCTCGAAGAAAACACCCCGCATCCGGACAATCAGCCCTGGAATCGATACTCTTCGAGCAGCCGGCGCCCGATGATCATTTTCTGGATCTCGGCGGTGCCTTCACCGATGAGCAGCATCGGGGCCTCCCGGTAGAGGCGCTCGATCTCGTACTCCTTGGAGAAGCCGTAGCCGCCGTGGATCCGGAAGGCATCCTCCACGACCTCCTTGCAGTACTCGGAGGCGAGGTACTTCGCCATCCCTGCTTCGAGGTCGTTTCGTTCTCCGGAGTCCTTTTTGCGGGCCGCGTTCACCATCATCGCATGCGCGGCCTCGACCTTGGTGGCCATCTCGGCGAGTTTGAACTGGATCGCCTGGTGCTGGGCGATCGGCTTGCCGAAAGTGTGACGTTGCTGGGCGTACTGGACGCCCAGCTCGAACGCGCGCTGAGCGACGCCGCAGCCACGCGCCGCCACATTCACGCGGCCGACCTCGACTCCGTCCATCATTTGGTAAAAACCTCGGCCGGTGACCCCGCCGAGCACCCGATCGGCCGGCACGCGCAGGCCGTCCATGATCAGCTCGGTGGTGTCGACGCCCTTGTAGCCCATCTTGTCGATCTTGCCCGGGATGGTGAGGCCGGGGCGGACCTCGCCGAAGCCGGGCTCCTTCTCCACCAGGAAGGTCGTCATCGACTTGTGCGGTGCTGTGCCCTCGGGGTGTCCTTCGTCACTCCGGACCAGCACGGCCACCAGAGACGACGTGCCGCCGTTGGTCAGCCACATCTTCTGGCCGTTCAGGACGTACTCGTCGCCGTCCTTCACCGCCTTGGAGGTGATCGCGGACACGTCCGAGCCCAGGCCGGGCTCCGACATCGAGAAGGCGCCGCGGATGTCGCCGGCCGCCATCCTCGGCAGGAAGTGGTCCTTCTGCTCCTGCGTGCCGTGCTGCTTGAGCATGTACGCCACGATGAAGTGGGTGTTGATGATGCCGGACACCGACATCCAGCCGCGGGCGATCTCCTCGACGCACAGCGCGTAGGTGAGGAGCGACTCGCCCAGGCCCCCGTACTCCTCGGGGATCATCAGACCGAACAGGCCGAGTTCCTTCAGGCCGTCCACGATCGCTTGCGGGTACTCGTCGCGGTGCTCCAGCTCGGTGGCGACCGGGATGATCTCCTTGTCCACGAAGTCGCGGACGGTGGAGAGGATCTCCTGCTGGACGTCGGTCAGACCGGCGGTCTGGGCGAGACGGGCCATCACTTCTCCTGCTGCTTCAGCTCCGGGCGGCCGGGCTGCTCGCCGCCGCGCTCCTTGATGTACGTCTCGGTCGGGACCATCACCTTGCGGCGGAACACGCACACCAGCGTGCCGTCCTGCTTGTAGCCCCTGGTCTCGACGTACACGATGCCGCGGTCGTTCTTCGACTTCGACGGCCACTTGTCGAGCACGGTCGTCTCGCCGTAGACCGTGTCGCCGTGGAAGGTCGGCGCCACGTGCTTCAGCGACTCGATCTCCAGGTTGGCGATCGCCTTGCCGGAGATGTCCGGGACGGACATGCCGAGCAGCAGGGAGTAGATGTAGTTGCCCACCACGACGTTCTTGCCGAAGTCCGTCGTCTTCTCCGCATAGTTCGTGTCCATGTGGAGCGGGTGGTGGTTCATGGTGAGGAGACAGAACAGGTGGTCGTCGTACTCCGTGACCGTCTTGCCCGGCCAGTGCTTGTACGTCGCCCCGACCTCGAACTCCTCGTAGGTGCGTCCGAACTGCATGGCCCTACGCCTCCGGGATCTCGAACTTGCTGGTGCGCTGCATGCCGGCGGCGCGGCCCTTGCCCGCGATGACCAGCGCCATCTTGCGGCTGGCCTCGTCGATCATCTCGTCGCCGAGCATCGCGGAGCCCTTCTTGCCGCCCGCCTCGGACGTGCAGTACTCGTACGCGTCCAGGATCAGCTCGGCGTGGTCGTAGTCCTCCTGCGAGGGCGAGAAGACCTCGTTGGCGGCGTCGACCTGGCCGGGGTGCAGCACCCACTTGCCGTCGAAGCCGAGCGCGGCGGCGCGGCCGGCCACCTCGCGGAAGCCGTCGACGTTGCGGATCTGCAGGTAGGGGCCGTCGATCGCCTGGAGGTCGTTGGCGCGGGCGGCCATCAGGATCTTCATCAGGATGTAGTGGTAGGCGTCCGCCGGGTAGCCGGGCGGCTGCTCGCCCACGACCAGCGACTTCATGTTGATCGACGCCATGAAGTCGGCCGGGCCGAAGATGATCGTCTCGATGCGCGGGGACGCCTGGGCGATCTCGTTGACGTTGTTCAGGCCCTGCGCGTTCTCGATCTGCGCCTCGATGCCGATGCGGCCGACCTCGAAGCCCATGGTCTTCTCGATCTGCGTCAGCAGCAGGTCAAGGGCGACGACCTGCTGGGCGTTCTGCACCTTCGGCAGCATGATGCAGTCGAGGTTCGGGCCGGCTCCCTCGACGACCGTCACGACGTCCCGGTAGGTCCACTCGGTCGTCCAGTCGTTGACGCGCACGACCCTGGTCTTGCCCGTCCAGTCGCCCTCGTTGAGGAACTTGACGATGGTGTGCCGCGCCTCGGGCTTGGCGAGCGGCGCGCACGCGTCCTCCAGGTCGAGGAAGACCTGGTCGGCCGGGAGGCCCTGCGCCTTCTCCAGGAAGCGGGGGTTCGAGCCCGGGACGGCCAGGCAGGAGCGCCGCGGGCGCAGTCGGTTGACCTGGGGAGCAGGGCTGGTCATGCGGGGACCTCCAGGGGGTCGAGCTTGTTCGCTGTCCGGATCTCGTCGACGATGCGGCCGATGATGCCGGTGATGTCGAAGTCCTTGGGTGTGAAGACCGCGGCCACTCCGGCGGCCCTGAGCTGTTCGGCGTCGCCACTCGGGATGATGCCACCGGCGATCACCGGTATATCTGTGGCACCGGCCACACGGAGCCGCTCCAGCACGTCCGGCACCAGCTGGGAGTGCGAGCCGGAGAGGATGGACAGGCCGACCGCGTGCACGTCCTCGGCGAGGGCCGCGTCCACGATCTGCTCCGGGGTGAGCCGGATGCCCTGGTAGACCACCTCGAACCCGGCGTCGCGGGCCCGCACGGCGATCTGCTCGGCGCCGTTGGAGTGCCCGTCCAGGCCCGGCTTGCCGACCAGGAAGCGCAGCTTGCCGACGCCCAGGTCGCGGGCGGTGGCGTCCACCTTCCGGCGGACCTCGGCGAGCGCGGTCCCGGCCTCCGCGGTCACCGCGACCGGAGCCGAGGACACGCCCGTGGGCGCCCGGAACTCGCCGAACACCTCGCGCAGCGCGCCCGCCCACTCGCCGGTCGTCACCCCGGCGCGGGCGCACTCCAGGGTGGCCTCCATCAGGTTCTCGGTGCCCTTGGCGGCCTCCTTCAGCCGCTCCAGCGCCTTGCAGGGCCGGGGGTGGTTGAAGGGCGGCTGGTAGCGGGTGTCGCGCCAGTGCTGGAGCGAGGCGATGACGCGGGCCTCGACGGCAGGGTCGACCGTCTGGATGGCCGTGTCCAGATCGGCGGTCAGCGGGTTCGGCTCGGTCGTCTCGAAGATGTTGACGCCGACGATCTTCTCCTCGCCGGACTCGATACGGGCCCGGCGGGCCGCGTGCGAGGCGACGAGCTGCGACTTGAGGTAGCCGGACTCGACGGCCGCCATCGCGCCGCCCATCTCCTGGATGCGCTCGATCTCGGCGAGCGAGGCCTCGACCAGCTCGGCGACCTTGGCCTCGATCACCTTCGAGCCCTCGAAGATGTCGGCGTACTCCAGCAGGTCGCTCTCGTACGCCAGCACCTGCTGCATGCGCAGCGACCACTGCTGGTCCCACGGCCGGGGCAGACCGAGGGCCTCGTTCCACGCGGGGAGCTGCACGGCACGCGCGCGGGCGTCCTTGGAGAGCGTCACGGCCAGCATCTCCAGGACGATCCGCTGGACGTTGTTCTCCGGCTGCGCCTCGGTCAGGCCGAGGGAGTTGACCTGGACCCCGTAGCGGAAACGGCGCTGCTTGGGGTCCTGGATGCCGTACCGCTCGCGGGTGACCTGGTCCCAGATCCGGCCGAAGGCCCGCATCTTGCACATCTCCTCGACGAACCGCACGCCGGCGTTCACGAAGAAGGAGATGCGGGCCACGACGTCGCCGAACTTCTCGGCGGGCACCTGCCCGGAGTCGCGTACGGCGTCCAGCACCGCGATGGCGGTGGACATCGCGTACGCGATCTCCTGCACCGGTGTGGCGCCCGCCTCCTGCAGGTGGTAGCTGCAGATGTTGATCGGGTTCCACTTCGGGATGTGGGAGACCGTGTACGCGATCATGTCCGTCGTCAGGCGGAGCGACGGCCCCGGCGGGAACACGTGAGTGCCCCGGGACAGGTACTCCTTGACGATGTCGTTCTGGGTCGTGCCCTGGAGCCTGGTGATGTCCGCGCCCTGCTCCTCCGCGACGACCTGGTAGAGCGCCAGCAGCCACATGGCCGTGGCGTTGATCGTCATCGAGGTGTTCATCTGCTCCAGGGGGATGTCCTGGAACAGCCGGCGCATGTCACCGAGGTGCGAGACCGGGACCCCGACCCGGCCGACCTCGCCGCGGGCGAGGACGTGGTCGGGGTCGTAGCCGGTCTGCGTCGGCAGGTCGAACGCCACCGACAGGCCGGTCTGGCCCTTGGCGAGGTTGCGCCGGTACAGCTCGTTGGACGCTTCGGCCGTGGAGTGACCGGCGTACGTGCGCATGAGCCACGGCCGGTCCTTTTCCTTGCGCGCCTGCGGCGCCTGACGCTCAGTCATGTGCGATACCTCCGCTGTCCTCAGATGTTGCGGAAGCGGTTGATGGCGTCGATGTGCTTGGCGCGCATCTCCTCGTCGTGCACGCCCAGGCCCTCCTCGGGGGCCAGGCACAGCACGCCGACCTTGCCCTGGTGGAGGTTGCGGTGCACGTCGTAGGCCGCCTGCCCGGTGTCCTCCAGGGAGTAGACCTTGGAGAGCGTCGGATGGATCTTGCCCTTGGCGATGAGGCGGTTGGCCTCCCAGGCTTCGCGGTAGTTCGCGAAGTGCGAGCCGATGATCCGCTTCAGCGACATCCACAGGTAGCGGTTGTCGTACTCGTGCATGTAGCCGGAGGTGGAGGCGCAGGTGGTGATGGTGCCGCCCTTGCGGGTGACGTACACGCTCGCGCCGAAGGTCTCGCGGCCGGGGTGCTCGAAGACGATGTCGATGTCCTCGCCGCCGGTCAGCTCGCGGATGCGCTTGCCGAAGCGCTTCCACTCCTTCGGGTCCTGGGTGTGCTCGTCCTTCCAGAACTTGTAGTCCTCGGCGTTGCGGTCGATGATCGCCTCGGCGCCCATCGATCGGCAGATGTCCGCCTTCTGCGGCGAGGAGACGACGCAGATCGGGTTCGCGCCGCCGGCCAGGGCGAACTGGGTGGCGTAGGAGCCGAGGCCGCCGGAGGCGCCCCAGATCAGGACGTTGTCGCCCTGCTTCATGCCGGCGCCGTTGCGGGAGACGAGCTGGCGGTAGGCGGTGGAGTTGACCAGGCCGGGCGCGGCGGCCTCCTCCCAGCTCAGGTGGCCGGGCTTCGGCATCAGCTGATTGGACTTCACCAGGGCGATCTCCGCGAGGCCGCCGAAGTTGGTCTCGAAGCCCCAGATGCGCTGCTCGGGGTCGAGCATGGTGTCGTTGTGGCCGTCGCTGGACTCCAGCTCCACGCTCAGGCAGTGCGCGACGACCTCGTCGCCCGGCTTCCAGGCGTTGACGCCCGGGCCGGTGCGCAGGACCACGCCCGCGAGGTCGGAGCCGATGATGTGGTAGGGCAGGTCGTGGCGCTTGGTGAGCTCGCTGAGCTTGCCGTACCGCTCCAGGAACCCGAAGGTCGACAGCGGCTCGAAGATCGAGGTCCAGACGCTGTTGTAGTTCACCGAGGAGGCCATGACGGCCACCAGGGCCTCGCCCGGGCCCAGCTCGGGCAGCGGCACCTCGTCGAGGTGCAGCGACTTGCGCGGGTCCTTCTCGCGGGTGGTCATGCCCGCGAACATCTCCGTCTCGTCCTTGTGCACGGTGATCGCGCGGTACGACTCGGGGAGCGGCAGGGCGGCGAAGTCGGCCGACGTGGAGTCGGGCGACTGGATCGCGTCCAGGATGTCCTTCACGGTCACGGTGTTGCCTCCGGCGAATGGCGTCTTGAGGGGAGACGCTGAGGGTTACGTCGGTGCTGCTGAGGGTGTGAGGTGGGCCGTCGGTTCGGCGGGTGGTGCTGGCTGGCAGCGCTTTGTGGCGCGGAAGGGTGCCTGTGACGCAGGCGTCCGGGCGCGCAGGCCAGGGGCTTGCGGGGACAGCCGGCGTACGCGAGGTCTCTGCACGCCGGCCGCCCGGACACCTTCAACGTATGGCACGCCGTGTCACGTGACAAGGCACTGGGTGCCAGAAATTGCCCTCAGATGAAATCTTTACGTAACAAATGAGCGATGATCGATCGAACGGGCCGTGAAAGCTACCCGAAAAACCCCTCTGACATGGCAAAACGGCCACCCCGGGGGGTGGCCGTCAGCGCAGCGGCGATGTGTCCGAGGGCACCTCGGCACCATCTCGCCGGGGGCTCAGCGGTCCTTGAGCGCCTCCTCGATCGTCCGCATCACCTCGTCCAGCGGGGCGTCGGTGCGGGCGACGGTGACCAGGACCTCGCCGTGCGCGGAGACCGCGGCGGGCGCCGCGGGCCGCGGCGCCGAGCCGCGCCCGGCCCCGATGCCCGTCCCGAACGTCTTGCGCACGATCGCGAAGGCGTGGTCCAGCTGCGCCTCCACGTCACCCTGCCCGCCGGCCCGCAGCCAGCGCCGCAGGACATGGTTGTGGGCGGTGACCACGGCGGACGCGGCGACCTCCGCCAGCAGCGGATCGTCGTTGGCGTCGTCGTCGTGGGCGTGCTCGTCGAAGTGGCCGAGGAGGTAGCGGGTGAAGAGGCGCTCGTAGCGGGCCACCGACGCGATCTCCGCCTCGCGCAGGGTGGGCACCTCGCGCGTCAGCTTGTAGCGGGCTACGGAGATCTCCGGCCGGGCCGCGTACATCTTCATGACTTCCTTGATGCCGCGGCACACCGTGTCGAGCGGATGCTCGTGCGCCGGGGCCGCGTTCAGCACGGCCTCCGCGCGGATCAGGGTGTCGTCGTGGTCCGGGAAGATCGCCTCTTCCTTGGAGCGGAAGTGGCGGAAGAAGGTGCGGCGGGCCACTCCGGCAGCGGCCGCGATCTCGTCGACGGTGGTCGCCTCGTAGCCCTTGGTCGCGAACAGTTCCATCGCCGCGGCCGCCAGTTCCCGGCGCATCTTGAGCCGCTGGGCGGCGGCGCGGCTGCCTGCGGCACTCTCCGGCGCGTCGGGCGTAGCTGGTGTACGTGAGGACTTGGCGGGCTGGGACATGACCCGAACGTACTGCATGCGCGCAGCGTGCCGCGCAGGTACCGGGGTTCCCCCGCCCTGGCCGGACGGGGTACCGGAGCGTTCGGGGGGCGGGGGAGAGCCCCGCCGGGCGGCAGGGGGGCGGCTGCCCGGGCCGAGCAGCCCGCCCCAGTCCGTCTCGCCCGTCGGCCGGTCGTCCGGGCGCTTACCGCCGGGCATATTCGCGGAAGCCGCGGCCGGTCTTGCGGCCGAGGCAGCCCGCGGCCACCAGGTGCTCCAGGAGCGGGGCAGGCGCCAGGCCCGGGTCGCGGAACTCGCGGTGCAGCACCTTCTCGATCGCGAGGGAGACGTCGAGCCCGACGACGTCCAGCAGCTCGAACGGGCCCATCGGGTAGCCGCCGCCCAGCCTCATCGCCGTGTCGATGTCGTCGAGGGAGGCGTAGTGCTCCTGCACCATCTTGACCGCGTTGTTGAGGTACGGGAACAGCAGGGCGTTCACGATGAAGCCCGCGCGGTCGCCGCAGTCCACGGCGTGCTTCCTGATCTTGGCGCAGACCTCGCGGACCGTCGCGTGGACGTCGTCCGAGGTCAGCACCGTACGGACCACCTCGACCAGCTTCATCGCCGGCGCCGGGTTGAAGAAGTGCATGCCGATCACGTCCTGCGGGCGCGAGGTGGCGCGGGCGCAGGCGACGACGGGCAGCGAGGAGGTGGTGGTGGCCAGCACCGCGCCCGGCTTGCACACCTTGTCCAGCGCCGCGAACAGCTGCCGCTTGACCTCCAGGTCCTCGGCGACGGCCTCGACGGCCAGGTCGACGTCGGCGAAGGCGTCGTAGGAACCGGCCGGGGTGATCCGCTCCAGGGTCTGCGCGGCGCCCTCGGCCGTCATCCGCCCGCGGTCGACGGAGCGCGCCAGGGACTTGCCGATACGGGCCTTGGCGGCCTGCGCCTTCTCCTCGCTGCGGGCGGCCAGCACGACCTCGTAGCCGGCCTTGGCGAACACCTCGGCGATGCCGGACGCCATCGTGCCCGAGCCGGCCACGCCGACGGAGCGGACCGGACGGCCCGGGGTGAGGTCCGCGCCCTCCAGCGGCGTCAGCGCGTCCCGCACGACGGCGGCGCTGCCGGGGGCCTCGTACGTGTAGAAGCCGCGGCCCGACTTGCGGCCGGTCAGGCCCGCCTCGCTGAGCTGCTTGAGGATCGGGGCGGGGGCGTGCAGCCGGTCGCGGGACTCGGCGTACATGGCGTCCAGGACCGTGCGCGCGGTGTCGATGCCGATCAGGTCGAGCAGGGCGAGGGGGCCCATCGGCAGACCGCAGCCCAGCCGCATCGCGGCGTCGATGTCCTCGCGGGAGGCGTACTTCGCCTCGTACATCGCGGCGGCCTGGTTGAGGTAGCCGAACAGCAGGCCGTCCGCGACGAAACCGGGCCGGTCGCCGACCGCGACGGGCTCCTTGCCCAGTTCGAGGGCGAGGTCGGTGACCGCGGCGACGGCCTGGGGCGCGGTCAGCACCGAGGAGACGACCTCGACCAGCTTCATCGCCGGGGCCGGGTTGAAGAAGTGCAGGCCCAGCACGCGCTCCGGGCGGGCCGAGTCGGCGGCGAGACGGGTCACCGACAGGGCGTTGGTGCCGGTCGCCAGAACCGTCTCCGGGCGCACGATCGCGTCCAGCTCACGGAAGACCTGGTGCTTGATCTCGTACGACTCCGGGACCACCTCGATCACGAGATCCGCGTCGGCGGCGGCGCGCAGGTCGGTGGCGGTGCGGAAGCGGGCCAGGACGTCGGCGCGCTCCTGCTCGGTCAGCCGGCCCCGCTCCACGGCGCGCGTGGTGGCGGCCTCCAGGGCGGCGACGGACTGGGCGGCCGCGACCTCGCTGACGTCGATGCCGACGACCTCGCGGCCGGCCTTGGCGAGGACCTCGGTGATGCCGGTGCCCATGGTGCCGAGGCCGACGACGGCGACGGTCTTGATGGGGGACAGAGGGGTGTCGGACAGGGGAGTGGCCATCGCGGGACTCCAGAAGATGAGGGTGACGACTGGGAGCGCGCCCGGCGCGCCGCGGAAGGGCGCACCGGGTGCGGGAGATATGCGGGTGTGGCCGGGCTGCGAGCGCACACGCCCGGTGCCGTCGATGCGGGGCGCGCACACGCCCGTGGAGCGACGGCCGATCCGACCGGCCCTGTCCCGGAGCCGCGTCGTACTGAGGTACGCGATGTACCGAACCGACTTCCCCCACCGCCCCGAGGGCGTGGGAGGTGTCCCGTCGCGACGGCTGCGTCACCAGGCCGTCACGAGCAGGTGTGCGAGTGGGTAACTCGCTCGTCTGAGCCTAACCGGTGGGTAACGAGCGCGCCAGCCCCCGGTGTGTGGCGTACGCCTCGCGCGAGCGGCCGTGTTCCGCGGCGGCCGGCCGGGTCAGCCGCCGCGCAGCAGCGTGCCGATCTCCCGCTTGAGGAAGGCGTCCTGGCAGAACTCGAAGTGGTCCACCCGGCGCATGTCGAAGACCTGCCGGATGCCTCGCTCCCGGGCGCGGGCCACCACGTCGTTGAAACGCTGTTCGAAGTGCAGGGAGAAGAACACCCGGGTCCTGTCGCTGATCGCCCTGATGCGTTCGAGGCGCCTGAAGAACAGCTCGTACTGGCCGTCCGGCTGCCAGTAGTCCCACAGGTCGGCCGCGTAGCGCTGGACCTGGGCGAGATCCTTGCCGCTGATCTTGTGCAGGTACTCGCAGAAGTTCTGGAACTCCACGAGTGCCTCCGGGACCTGCGCGATGCGCTTCAGCTCCGCGAGGGGCCGCTCGGGATCGAGGTGGGCGACCTTCCCCGAGATGACCATGGTGGAATCAACCTGACGTAAAGGGATTGTCATGTTCCATCTGTGCTCGCTCATTGACGTCGCCGAGCGGGCCGTACAGGAATCTCTCAGGTCGGGTCCTTCTCACCCCTGCGCCGAGAACCTGAAGCGCGGGACGTCATAAAGGGCCGGAAAGCGTGATTCCTGCCCATGCCGACCGGGTACTGGACCATGGTCTGGGGTTACTGACAGTGAATTCATCATCACCCGACCAAGGGAGTGGCCGATTCCATGGCGACTTTTCTGCCTGCCGACTCCTCGACCTCCAAGCGTTTCAAACAGTTGACCTATCTGGAACGTCTGGCTGATACGCGCACCGTGGTCGTGTTCTTCCACGGGCTGGGGCTGGACGCCACGGATTACCAGGGGTATCTGCAGTCACAGGACATCCAATGGCATCGTGGTGAACCTGGCGGGCTACGCCCCGGGGGGCAGGGATCGCCTCCCGCCCGTGCCCGTGCAGCGCCATGTGGAGATGGTGGCCGCTCTGGTGGAGCGGATCGGCGACGAGTACCCGGACAAGCGGATCGTCCTGGTCGGCTTCTCGCTGGGGGCCGACCTCGTACTCCAGTTGGCGGAGCCCTGGACGGCCGGTCCCCGGCGCCGCCGCCCGTGCGTCTGCGGAGCGCTGCTGCTGGATCCCGAGGTGAACCGGTCCACCATGACGATCTCCCGGCTCTTCGCCGCCGCCGACCGCAGCGACCCGCTGCCCGCCCTGAAGAAACTGATCGGCCTGGCTCCCGATCTGGACGGATTCCGAGCGCTGTGCGCCTATGCGAACAGAATCGCCGCGAAGGATTTCGGACAGGTTCATCAGCTTGCTGGCGATATGATTCACTGCCGGGGCGCTGCCGGATATGATCAGTTTGGTATGCGTGTTTCCCGTGTTGCGGAAATCGCGGACACCGTCAACATCGTGCTCTCCGCCGACTACGAGGAACACCTGGCCGAAATGAGGGCTGCCGTGCGGCGCCGCACCTCCGCGGCGGCCGGGGTGTCCTTCTCCATCACGGAAATGGATCATTTCGACCTGATCGAGCAGGGTGTTCTCTCGAGAGAGCTGAAATCCATCGGCTGCGACTGACGACGTCGGCGGTGTTCGTCGGCGGGACTTTCGCGACAGGCCCTGGGGAGGAAGCGGTGCGAGCGCACCTGGAGCGCCTGAGACGGGAGTCGGGCGGCTCGCCGCTCTACGAGCGCGTGGCGGGGACCGCGGACCTCGACGAGCTGGCGGACGTGCTCACCGAGCCGGGGCGGCCGCTGTGGGCCAGGGAACTGGCCGCGCTGCGGCTGGGCCTCGCGGGGGACCGGCGGGCGTTCGAGTCGCTCGTGCTGTTCCTCAACCACCGCGACCCCGAGCGCTGCGCGTCCGCCGCCTACGCCCTCGCCCGGCTCCGCGACCCGCGCACCGCCCGCGCGGCGGCCGCCCTCGCCACCAACGAACTGCGCGTCGCCTACGCCCTGCACCCGGTCCGGCTCCTGGTGGAACTGCGCGCCCCCGAGTCCGTGCCGGCGCTCATCACCACCCTGCGGCGCAGGCTCACCCCGCACGACCCCTACCGCCGGGTGGCCCTCGCCTGTGTGGAAGGGCTCGGCGCCCTGGCCGACGCCCGGGCCGGCCCCGTCCTCAACGAGGCCCTGGCCCACCCGGCACTCGCCGAGGCGGCCGTGCACGCCCTGGCCCGCATCCCCCGGCAGCGGTGAACACCGACCCGTCAGACCGGCACGCCGGGGACGGCGCCGTCCACGACCGCCAGCGCCTCGATCTCCAGCAGGAACTCGGGGCGGACCAGCGCGGCGACCTGGACGGCGGAGGCGGCCGGGAGGCGGTCGTCCGGTATGTGCCGCGCGCGGGCCTCGCGGATCGCCGGCATGTGGGCCATGTCCGTGACGAAGTAGGTGAGTTTGACGACGTCGTCGAAGGCCGCCCCGGCGGCGGCCAGGCAGCGGCCGAGGTTGGTGAAGACCTGGCGGGCCTGGGCGGCCGGGTCGTCCTCGCCGACGAGCCTGCCGTCCTCGTCGAGGGCGAGTTGCCCGGAGACCGCGACGACACGGCCGGCGGCCGTGACGACGTGGCTGTACTGGGCGGCGGGGAAGACCCCGTCGGGGGCGGTGATCCTGGTCGGCTCGCTCATGCGTCCATCCTGGACCACGGGTGTGACAACGCCCCCGACGGGGCCCCGCGGCGGGGCCGTGGCTCAGCCGCGGGTGCCGAGCAGGCCGTGCAGCGCCGAGCCGTGGGCGGACGGTGCCGCCGCCCTGCTGCTCAGCGGCTTCGGGTCGGGCAGTTTCTGGCAGACCGCGTCGGCCTCGCCGCCCCCGCGCGGCACCGTGCCGTCGGACAGGTACGCCGCGAGGTACTTGTCCAGGCAGGTGTTGCCGCTGAGCGTGATGCCGTGGTTCCCGCCGCCCTGCTCCACCACGAGGCTGGAGCCGGCCAGCAGGTGGTGCACGGTGACGCCGCCCTCGTACGGGGTGGCCGCGTCGTCGGTCGCCTGGAACAGCAGCGCCGGCGGCAGCTTGCCGTTGGCGATGTTCACCGGGTGCCGTGAGCTGGTCGGCCAGAACGCGCACGGCGCGTTGTACCAGGCGTTGTTCCACGCCATGAAGGGCGCCTTCTCGTACACCGCCCAGTTGTCCTTGCGCCACTGGTTCCAGTCCCGCGGCCAGGAGGCGTCACGGCACTGCACCGAGGTGTAGACGCTGTAGCCGTTGTCGCCCGAGGCGTCCACGGCGGCGAAGTTCTGGTACGCGTCGACCAGCGGGCCGGCGTTCTTGTCGTTCACGTACGCCGCGAACGCCTCCGCCAGGTAGGGCCAGTAGCCGTTGTAGTAGCCGCCGGGGATGAAGGTGTCCTCCAGCTCGGAGACGCCCACCTTGCCGCCGGCCGGCTTCTTGGCGAGGGCCGCCCGCATCGCGTACCACTTGGCCTCGATCTTCTCCGGATCGGTGCCGAGCTTGTACGTCGCGTCGTACTTGGCGATCCAGGCCATCAGCGCCCGGTGGCGGTCGTTGAAGGCGTAGTCCTGCGCGAGGTTGTCGTCGTACCACACGCCCGTGGGGTCGACGATCGAGTCCAGGACCAGCCGGCGCACGTGCTCCGGGAAGAGCTTGGCGTAGACCGCGCCCAGGTAGGTGCCGTACGAGTAGCCGAAGTAGTTGATCCGCTTGGCGCCCAGCGCGCGGCGGATCGAGTCCATGTCCCGCACGGCGCTGACCGTGTCGATGTACGGCAGCAGGCTCGCGTACTTCTTGCCGCAGGCCGCGGCGAAGGACTTGGCGCGGGCCAGGTTGGCCTTCTCGACGGCCGGTGTGCGCGGTACGGAGTCCGGGCGCACCGGGTTGAAGTAGCCGGGGGCGCAGTCGAGGGCGGGCTTGCTCTTGCCCACCCCGCGCGGGTCGAAGCCGATGACGTCGTACTGGGCCGCGACCGCCTTGGGCAGCGCGGAGGCGACGAAACCGGCGAGGGTGAGGCCGCTGCCGCCCGGGCCGCCCGGGTTGACCAGCAGCGGTCCCTGGGACTTCTTCGCGGTGTGCGGCACGCGGGACAGCGCGAGCGTGATCTGCCGCCCGTTCGGTCTCCGGTGGTCGAGCGGCACCTTGAGGGAGGCGCACTGCAGTGTCGGATAGTCGGTGGTGGCGCACTTCTTCCAGGCGAGGGGCGCGGCGGTCGCGGACTGCGCGGTCCTCGGGGCGCTCGCGTCGGCGGGCACGGCCGAGACGGTCCCGGCCACGACGACGGCGGCACCGCACAGCACGGCTGCGCGTTTTCTCATGCGGTCCTCCCAGGACGGAGGTGTTGCGGAAACCGCGTGGGTCACGGTCCACGCCGCATCGTCCCGGAAAGAAGGGCCGGAAGAGCTCGTTCTGGCGATACTTGACCCGATCGGGTCGCGGTATGCCCTCGAATGATCTCAAATGAGCGAAAATTGAGTCGGCCCGGACGTCGGCGGCTCCAAGGGCTCGTGCCGCGGCTCCCGTTGCCGCTGCCGGACGCGCCGGGGCGCCCCCGGACCGGCCGGACCGATCCCGTACCCCCGTGCCAGGTCATGGACCTGACGGGTGATCCGGCGCTGGTACCGCTTCGGGGCGCAGGCGCCGTCCGCGTACAGGCGCTCGTAGCGGCGCACCAGGTGCGGGTGACGGCGGGTCAGCCAGGCGGTGAACCACTCCCGGGCGCCCGGCCGCAGGTGCAGCACCAGCGGGGTGACGGACGTGGCGCCGGACGCCGCGATCGCCCGCACGGTGGCGCGCAGTTGCGCCGGATGGTCGCTCAGGAACGCCAGCACCGGCGCCATCGGCACCCCGCACCCGATGCCGTGCCCGGCCAGCGTGCGCACGACGTCCAGGCGCCGCTCCGGCGCGGGCGTGCCCGGCCCGACGGTGCGCCACCGGCCGGGGTCGGTGAAGCCGGCCGAGACGCAGACGCCGACGTCCGTCACCCGCGAGGCCTGCACCAGCAGGTCGAGGTCGCGCAGGATCAGCGTGCCCTCGGTCAGGATCGAGAAGGGGTGGGCAACTGGTCGGCGGTGAGCGGGTACGAGGTCGGTTTAGCTCGATCGTGTGACGGTCGGCTTCGGGACTTGTGGCGCCCTGAGCCGACCGGGCTAACGTGATCGTGCGATCTGCGACGCCGCGTACGGCGTCAGCGTGCGGGGCCCCGTTCCACCGGAGAGGTGTTCCGGGGCCTTCCCGTCGCCTCTGGCCGTACCCACCTGGCCGGGTCGTGAGGGAGCCGGCCTCCCGGGACCGGACCACGCACAGGATGCGTGTCGCCGCCCCGGGGCTGAGTACGCCGGAGACCTGGGGCACCTCCCACGCCCTTGAGGCAGTGGGGGAACGCCCAGAACCGTTCGGGGCGTACCTGCGCGCAGACTCACCCCTGCTCACTGCCCACTGCTCACTGCCCAGGAACGGTTCGCGTGGTCGCGCGGGGCGTGCGCGGTGTCGGCCGCCCGCTCGTGGCCGCTGGACTCCACTGTGAGGTTCTCCCAGCGCATGACGCCTCCTCGGTGGCACTGCGCCACAGAACAGAACGTTCGTTCGCATGACCGTGCGAGGCTCTTTTCCGGCCGCTTCCGGCGCCCGCGGGCACCCCGATTTGGCGGCCGTGGGCGGGGGTGGTTGGCTTGCCCCAACCCCGAGAACGCAAGTCCTGGAGGAACGCAATGGCGCAGGTCGAGGCCACTACGGAGCGGGTCGTCGCGGCGGACGCGGAGACGGTGTTCGACGCTATCGCCGACTACAGCGGCACGCGCGCGAAGCTGCTGCCCGAGCAGTTCAGCGAGTACGAGGTGCGCGAGGGCGGCGACGGCGAGGGCACCCTCGTGCACTGGAAGCTCCAGGCCACCAGCAAGCGGGTGCGCGACTGCCTCCTGGAGGTCACCGAGCCCACCGACGGCGAGCTCGTCGAGAAGGACCGCAACTCCTCCATGGTCACCACCTGGCGGGTCACCCCGGCCGGCGAGGGCAGCTCCCGCGTCGTCGTGACGACCACCTGGAACGGTGCGGGCGGCATCGGCGGCTTCTTCGAGAGGACCTTCGCGCCCAAGGGGCTCGGCCGGATCTACGACGCCGTGCTGGCCCGGCTCGCCACCGAGGTCCAGCAGTAAGTCCCGCCTGCCCGGCGGGCGTTGACGCCGCTCACCGGATCGGGTGGATCTCCGTTCCGGGCACCGCCGTGCCGTAACTCGTCGCCCTTGCCCGTAGTTGTCGCCGTACGCGGGAAATGCGGGCAAGCGCGACGAGGGGAGCGGCACGTGGGCGGGATCACTCTGGTGCACGAGGAAGCGGCACCGGCACCCCCGCGGACCCCCGCCGCGCCGGCCCCGGCGGCCGGACTCGGCCCGCGCCGGGTGCGGCTGGTGTTCTTCGGGCTGATGCTCGCGCTGCTGCTGGCCGCGCTGGAGCAGATGATCGTCGCCACCGCCCTGCCGAAGATCGTCGGCGAGCTGCACGGCCTGGACCGGATGTCCTGGGCGATCACCGCCTACCTGCTCACGGCCACCGTCGGACTGCCCGTCTACGGCAAGCTCGGTGACCTGTTCGGCCGCAAGGGCGTCTTCCAGTTCGCCATCGCCGTCTTCGTCGTAGGCTCCGCGCTCGCCGGGCGGGCGCGGACCATGGACCAGCTGATCGCCTTCCGCGCCGTGCAGGGCGCCGGCGCGGGCGGACTCATGATCGGCGTGCAGGCGATCATCGCGGACATCGTGCCGCCCCGGCGGCGCGGGCGGTTCATGGGCCTGATCGGCGCCGCCTTCGGGCTCGCCTCCGTCGCCGGGCCGCTGCTGGGCGGCTACTTCACCGACCACCTCTCCTGGCGCTGGTGCTTCTATTTCAACGTCCCCCTCGGCCTGCTCACCCTGGCCGTCGTCACCGTCGTGCTGAAGCTGCCGAAGCCCGCGGTCAGGCGGCGCCTGGACCTCCCCGGGACGCTGCTGCTCGCCGTCGCCTCCACCTGCCTGGTGCTGCTGACCAGCTGGGGCGGCACCGAGTACGCCTGGGACTCCCGCGTCGTCTTCGGCCTCGGCGCCGCGGCCGCGCTGGCCGCCGTCCTGTTCGTCGTCGCCGAGCGCTTCGCGGCCGAACCCCTGGTCCCGCTGCGGCTGTTCCGGGACTCCGTCTTCAACGTCACCGGGCTGGTCGGCCTGGTGACCGGCGTCGCGCTGTTCGGCGCGGCCAGCTACCTGCCGACCTTCCTGCAGATGGTCGACGGGGCCTCAGCCACCGAGTCCGGTCTGCTGATGCTGCCCATGATGGGCGGCATCGTCGGCGCCTCGGTCATCTCCGGGCAGCTCGTCAGCCGCACCGGGCGCTACAAGGTCTTCCCCGTCCTCGGCGGCGCCCTGTCCACCGTGGGCATGTGGCTGCTGTCCCGCCTCCAGGCCGACACGCCCCGGCTGCACTACAGCGTCTGGATGGCCGTCCTCGGCGCCGGCATCGGCATGGTGATGCCGGTCCTCGTCCTCGCCGTGCAGAACTCCGTGCGCCCCGCCGACCTCGGCACCGCCACCAGCGCCAACAACTACTTCCGGCAGATCGGCGGCAGCGTCGGTGCCGCGGTCTTCGGCACCCTGTTCGCCGACCGGCTCGCCGGCGCGCTCCACGAACGCCTCCCGGCGCGCGAGGGCGCCGCCCTGCCCGACCCGGAGTCCCTCACCCCGCAACTCGTGCACGCGATGCCCCCGGCACTGCGCGAGGACTACATCGCGGCGTACGCCGACGCCATGCCGCGGATCTTCCTCTACCTCGTGCCGGTGCTCGTCCTCGGCACGCTGATCGCCTTCTTCCTCAAGGAGAAACCCCTGGTGTCCCACAACGCCGCCGAAACGGAGCCCGCGACCGTGACCGTCCCCCTCCAGCAGGCCCGTACGCACCCCGCCGGAGTCCCCGTCTGCGGCACGGTGCAGCACCCCGACGGGACTGCCGTGGCCCGCGCGGCGCTCACGCTCATCGACGTGGCCGGACAGCAGATCGGACGGGGCGCGAGCGGCGACGACGGACGGTACGCGCTGTCCACGCCGGGCGCGGGCTCGTACGTGCTCATCGCCGCCGCGGGCGGACACCAGCCGCAGGCCGTCTCCGTCACCGTCGGCGAGCGCCCGGTCGAGCTCGACGTCGTCCTCGGCGGCGCCGGACGGCTCGCCGGGAGCGTGGTCACCGCCGACGGCAGCCCCGTGCGGGACGCCGCCGTCACCCTCACCAACGTCCACGGCGAGGTCGTCGCCACCACCCGCAGCGGACGGGAGGGCGGCTACGTCATCACCGAGCTGGTCGCCGGCGAGTACACGCTCGCCGCCAGCGCGCCGGCCTTCCGCCCGGCCGCGCTGCCCGTCAGCGTGCAGGCGTCCCGGGAGACCCGGCAGGACGTCGAACTCGCGGGCGGCGCCGTGCTGCGCGGCACCGTACGGGCGAGCGGCGGACGGCCCGTCGAGGACGCGCGTGTGACGCTGCTCGACGCGGCGGGCAACGTCACCGACACCCTCACCACCGGCCCCGACGGCACCTTCCGGTTCGTCGACCTGTCCTCCGGCGAGTACACGGTCATCGCTGCCGGCTACCCGCCCGTGGCCACCGTGCTCCAGGTGGCGGGCGGCGGCCGCACCGAGCGGGACCTGCAGCTCGGCCACGAGGACTGAGACCCCGGCGCACCCCTCCGGCTCCGCGCGCGCCGTAGCGAACGGTTGAACGCAATTCCCACATTGGCGCCCGTCGCCACCGGACGGACCCGTACGGTGGTGACGGCGGCACAGATCTTGCGGAGCCGTGGGGAGAGAGGGCCTGGGTCATGGACCGTGGCACCGAGACCGAGCGGGACGCGCCCTGCGGCCGCGGAGCCGGGCAGGACGCGGCGCCGCGGCCCGCCGCGGCCGGACGCGTCCCGCTGGCGGTGGTCGTCGCGGACCGCGACGGTCTCGTCTCCCACTGGAGCAGCGGCGCACGCCGCCTGTTCGGCGTCGCCAGACCGGACGCGATCGGCCGCCCCGCCGCCGATCTGCTGCCCGTCGCCGGAGCCCTGCCCGAGGAGGACGGCGCCGCGTGCGAGACGTACCCGGATGAGGCGTACCCGGATGAGGCGTACCCGGACGGCGACGGCCTCGGTCCCGGCCTGGAGGCGTCCCTCGACCGCGTGCTGTGCTGCCCGGCCGCGGGCCGTGCCCGGCTCACCGTGCCCGACCGCGACCGGGTGGACGTCCTGTGGTGGGCCTACCCCCTGGCCGGCCCCGGAAGCGGACGGCTGCTCGTACTGGCCGCCGACGCGGCGCGGCTGAACCCCCCGGACGTCTCCCGCGACGACGCGGGCTACGAGCGCATCGCCCCCGGCTTCGCCCTGCACACCGATTTCCCCGGCGCCGACGAACTGGCCCGCAGGCTCCCCGAGATCCTGCCCAGCATGAGCGTCGACGACAGTGCCCGCATCGTCGCCCAGATCCTCGAACTGGGCTACCCCGTGCTGGAATTCAGCCAGAACGAACGGGTGCCCGTCACCCCCGACTGGGGCGTGGCCCGGCGCGCCGAGCGCAAGGCCCGCCGGGAACGGGCCGCGCGGGCCGCCGCCGAGGGCCGGCCCGTGCCCCTCGAACCCGCCGACGAGGGCGAGGACCTCGAGTACGCCGCCGTGCGCGAGCGCCTGGAGTTCCTCAACGAGGTCAGCGGCCGCATCGGCACCTCCCTGGACCTCGCGCGGACGATCACCGAGGTCAGCAGGGCCGTCGTGCCGCGCTTCACCGACGTGGCCGGCACCTATCTGCGCGAGCAGGTCGTCGCCGGCGAGGGCTTCCCCGAGGGCGTGCCGGACACCACCACCATGTGGCACCGGGTCGCCGTCGAGCACACCGACGAACCGGGCCGCTGGGACGACGTCGTACCGGTCGGCGAGGCCATGCCGTTCCCGGCGCACACGCCCTTCTTCCAGTGCATGACGACCGGCGAGCCCGTCCTCGTGCCGCGGATCAGCGAGGAGACGGGACACGCCATCGCCTCCCAGTTCGAGAAGCGGGACATCCGGCCCCTGATCACCGGCCGCTCCATGCTGGTCGTACCCCTGAAGGCGCGCGACGTGGTGCTCGGCTTCATGATCCTGCTGCGCCACCCCGAGCGGCCCGTCTTCAACGAC
The DNA here is from genome assembly GCF_040641355.1 of Streptomyces sp. NPDC020996. Lineage (NCBI taxonomy): Bacteria > Bacillati > Actinomycetota > Actinomycetes > Kitasatosporales > Streptomycetaceae > Streptomyces > Streptomyces sp. NPDC020996. Next base: position 11,202 of record NZ_JBFADM010000027.1, on the reverse strand, counting down.
ATGGACCGCGTCACCGGCGCCGAACTCGCCGCCCGCGCGGGCCTCGTGCTCGACAACGCGCGCATGTACACCTACCAGGAGAGAGTCGCCGAGACCCTCCAGGACAGCATGCTGCCGCACATCCCGCCGCGCATGGCGGGCTGCGACATCGCCACCCGTTACCTGCCCGGCACCCTGCTCGGACGCGTCGGCGGCGACTGGTTCGACGCGGTGAAGCTGCCCGGCGCCCGCACCGCCCTGGTCGTCGGCGACGTCATGGGCCACGGCCTCAACTCGGCAGCCATGATGGGCCAGTTGCGGACGGCCGTGCAGACCATGGCGGCCCTCGACCTGCCGCCCGCCCAGTTGCTGCGCAACCTCGACGACCTCGCCCAGCGCCTCGGCGAGACCTACCTCGCGACCTGCCTGTACGCCGTCTACGACCCGATCGCGAGCGAACTGCACCTCGCCAACGCCGGCCACGTCCCGCCCGTACTGGTGCGCGCCGAGGACGGCCGCAGCGAACTGCTCGAGCTGCCCACCGGCGCGCCCATAGGGGTCGGCGGCGTGCCCTTCGAGGCGGTACGCGTGCGCGTGGCGCCCGGCGACCGGCTGATCATGTGCACCGACGGCCTGGTCGAGGTGCGCGGCGAGGACATCGGTGTCGGGCTCGCGACCCTGTGCGAGTCCGCCGCCCACCCGGCCGCCTCGATGGACGACGCCTGCGACACCGTGGTCCGCGCCCTCAACACCCGCGGCGGGCGCAAGGACGACGTGGCCCTGCTGATGGTCCGGCTGGCCGGCATCGCGCCGGACGACGTCGCCGAATGGCGGCTCGCCCGCGACCCGGCCCAGGCCGCCCGCGCCCGCGCGGTGGTCCGCGAGCAGCTGAACGCCTGGGGGCTGACCGGACTCGCCGACAGCGCCGAACTGATGGCCGGCGAACTCGTCACCAACGCGCTACGGCATGCGCACGGCCGTTCCGTCGAGCTGCGGCTGGTGCGCGGGGACACGCTGCTGTGCGAGGTGGACGACGACGACCACGACCTGCCGACGCTGCTCAGCGCCGGGCCGCTCGACGAGTCCGGGCGGGGGCTGCGCGTGGTCAGCACGCTCGCCCGCGAATGGGGCGCCAGCCGCACGAAGGCCGGGAAGACGGTCTGGTTCGAGCTGTCCCTGCCCCGGCGCTGACGGCGCGACAGGGGGCGTGAGGGCGCACGGGAGCGCGCGCGTATCGAATGGGGCGTGAAGGAATGCGCCACGCGCTTGTAGCCGTCTCCGGGGCGCGATAGACCGGACTGGCCCGTCACTGGCGGCGGGCCCGCATCGCATCCTGGGGAGTGGGCATGAACGTGACGCGTCGGTACCGGGAGGCGTGGGAGGGCTTCTGGCGGGAGGCCCCCGAGGAGCAGGGGGCCGTCTTCTGGGACGCGGAGCCCGCCCTGACGGCCGGCCCGCACCTGGCCCTCTTCGAGCCGTACCTCACCGAGCCCGGCCTGCCGATGGTGGACCTCGGCTGCGGCAACGGCACCCAGACCCGGTTCCTCGCCGACCGCTTCCCGGACGTCGTGGGCGCCGACCTGTCCGCGGCGGCCGTCGAGCACGCCCGGCGCGCGGACCCCGCCGGGCAGGCCGCCTACCGCGTACTGGACTTCGCGGCGAAGAACGAGACGGAGACGCTGCACGCGGAACTCGGCGACGCCAACGTCTACCTGCGGGGCGTGCTGCACCAGGCCGAGCCCGACGACCGGCAGCGGATGGTGGACTCGGTCGCCGCGCTCCTCGGCGAGCGCGGCCGGGCCTTCCTCGTCGAGCTCTCCGAGGCCGCCAAGCCCGTGCTGCTGGGCCTGGCACAGAGCCCGGCCGGCCCGCCGCCCAAACTCGCGCCCGTCTTCCGGCACGGGATAGCCCCCGGCGAGGTGGCCGACGACGCCGTGCCCCGCCATGTGCGCGCGGCCGGCCTCACCGTCCTGGCGAGCGGGGAACTCCCCCTGACCACGACCGAGTTCGACGCCGACGGCACCCGGATCGAGCTGCCGTCGAAATGGCTGGTGGCCGGCCGGGCCGGCTGAGGGCCGCCCCCCGGTGGCCGGCCGGGCCGGCTGAGCGCCGCCCCCCGTAGCCGGACGTCCCCGCGCCGCGTAACGTGGCGGACCATGAAGATCCTCATCAGCGCCGACATGGAGGGCGCCACCGGCGTCACCTGGCCGGCCGACGTGCTGCCGGGGACGCCGCAGTGGGAGCGGTGCCGGCCGATGTTCACCTCGGACGTCAACGCCGCCGCACTGGGCTTCTTCGACGGGGGCGCCGACGAGGTCCTCGTCAACGAGGCCCACTGGAGCATGCGCAACCTGCTCCTGGAACACCTCGACGAGCGGGTGCAGATGCTCACCGGGCGGCACAAGGACCTGTCCATGGTGGAGGGTGTGCAGCGCGGCGACGTCGACGGCATCGCGTTCGTCGGCTACCACGCCGGCGCCGGCAAGGAGGGCGTCCTCGCCCACACCTACCTCGCCAACTCCATCACCGGCGTGTGGCTCGACGGCGTGCCCGCCAGCGAGGGCCTGCTGAACGCACGCGTCGTCGCCGAATTCGGGGTACCCGTGGTCCTCGTGACCGGTGACGACGTGGCGTGCGAGGACGCGCTCGGGTACGCGCCCGAGGCGCTCAAGGTCGCCGTGAAGGATCACGTCTCGCGGTACGCGGCGGTGTGCCGCACGCCCGCCAGGACCGCCGCCGACATCCGCGCGGCGGCCAAGTCGGCGGCCGCGCTGGCGGTCCGTCAGGAACCGGTCGTGGCGGGCCCGTTCACCGTCGCGCTCGAGTTCGACGCCGAGCACCTCGCCATGGCCGCCACCGTGGTGCCGGGCGTCGAGCGGACCGGGGAGCGCAAGGTGGCGTACACCAGCATGACCATGTACGAGGGCATCCGCACCTTCAAGGCGGTCACCACCGTCGTCTCGGCCGCCGTGGAGGAGCAGTATGGCTGACGCGCAGGCGCTCGACGAGGTCGTCCGGTTCACCTCCGACCTCATCCGCATAGACACCACCAACCGCGGCGGCGGGGACTGCCGGGAACGGCCCGCCGCCGAGTACGCCGCCGAGCGACTGGCGGAAGCCGGGCTGGAGCCGGCCATGCTGGAGCGCACCGCGGGGCGCACCAACGTCGTCGCCCGCATCGAGGGCACCGACCCGGCCGCCGACGCGCTGCTCGTCCACGGGCACCTGGACGTGGTGCCCGCCGAGGCCCGCGACTGGAGCGTGCACCCCTTCTCCGGGGAGGTCCGCGACGGGGTCGTCTGGGGGCGCGGCGCGGTCGACATGAAGAACATGGACGCGATGATCCTCGCCGTCGTGCGGGCCTGGGCGCGCCTCGGTGTACGGCCCCGGCGCGACCTGGTGATCGCGTTCACCGCCGACGAGGAGGACAGCGCCGCCGACGGCTCCGGATTCCTCGCCGGCGAGCACCCGCATCTGTTCGAGGGCTGCACCGAGGGCATCAGCGAGTCCGGGGCGTTCACCTTCCACGACGGCAGCGGGCGGCAGCTCTACCCCGTCGCCGCCGGGGAGCGCGGCACCGGGTGGATGAAGCTCACCGCCCGCGGGCGGGCCGGGCACGGCTCCAAGGTCAACCGGGAGAACGCCATCACCCGGCTCGCCGAAGCGATCACCCGGATCGGCGATCACCAGTGGCCGCTGCGGCTGACCCCGACCGTCAGCGCGGCGCTCACCGAACTCGCCGCCCTGTACGGCATCGACACCGACCTGCACGACGTGGACGGGCTGCTCGGCAAGCTCGGACCGGCCGCCGAGCTGGTCGAGGCGACCGTCCGCAACAGCGCCAACCCGACCATGCTGCAAGCCGGTTACAAGGTCAACGTGGTCCCCGGGGAGGCGGTGGCCTACGTCGACGGCCGGTTCCTGCCCGGCTGCGAGGACGAGTTCCGCGCCACCCTCGACGAGCTCACCGGGCCGGACGTGGACTGGGAGTTCCACCACCGCGAGGTGGCCCTGCAGGCACCGCTCGACTCCCCGACGTACGCCAGGATGCGCGCCGCGATCCAGGAGTTCGCGCCGGAGGGACACGTCGTGCCGTACTGCATGTCCGGCGGCACGGACGCCAAGCAGTTCTCGCGCCTGGGCATCACCGGCTACGGCTTCGCGCCGCTGAAGCTCCCCGAGGGCTTCGACTACCAGGCGCTCTTCCACGGCGTCGACGAGCGCGTCCCGGTCGAGGCGCTCCACTTCGGCGTCCGCGTCCTCGACCGCTTCCTGCGGACGGCCTGAGCAGATGGGGGAGACGGTGCAGACCCTGCCGTACGGTTCGTGGCCCTCGCCGATCAGCGCGGCGCTCGCCGCCGCGCACGACGGACACCCCGAGTACGTGGGCTTCGTCGGCGACGAGGTCTGGTGGACGGAGCCCCGGCCCGCCGAGGGCGGCCGGCGCACGCTGGTGCGCCGGCACGCCGACGGCGGGGAGGAGTCGGTGCTGCCCGCCCCGTGGAACGTGCGCAGCCGGGTCATCGAGTACGGCGGGCAGCCCTGGGCCGGGACCGTGGTGGACGGCGAACCGCTCGTGGTGTTCGTGAACTTCGCCGACCAGCGGCTGTACCGGTACCGGCCGGGCGGCGAGCCGCTGCCGCTGACCCCGGTCTCCCCGGTGGGCGGCGGACTGCGCTGGGCGGAGCCGCAGTTGCTGCCCGGGCGCGGCGAAGTGTGGTGCGTGCTTGAGGAGTTCACCGGCGACGGGCCCACCGACGTGCGCCGCGTCCTGGCCGCCGTACCGCTGGACGGCTCGGCGGCCCAGGACCGGGACGCGGTGCGCGAACTCAGCGACGGCCGGCACCGGTTCGTCACCGGGCCGCGCCTGTCACCGGACGGGCGCAGCGTGGCCTGGCTGGCCTGGGACCATCCGCGCATGCCGTGGGACGGCACGGAGGTGGTGCTGGCCTCCGTCGCCGAGGACGGCACCTTCCACCGGGCGCGGACGGTGGCCGGCGGGCCCGAGGAGTCGGTCGCCCAGGTCGACTGGTCGGCCGACGGCCGGCTGCTGTACGCGAGCGACCGCACGGGCTGGTGGAACCTGTACCGGGACGGCGAGCCGGTGTGCCCGCGCGAGGAGGAGTTCGGCGGCCCGCTGTGGAAGCTCGGCCACCGCTGGTTCGCCCCGCTGCACAACGGCCTGATCGCCGTCGTGCACGGCCGCGGCGCCGCCGCGCTCGGCGTGCTCGACCCGGAGACCGGCGAGGTCGTCGACGCGGCCGGCCCCTGGACGGAGTTCTCGCCCACGCTCGCGGCGCACGGCGAGCGAAGCGAGATGGGGGTCCCCCCGTCCGGAGGATGGGGGAGGGTCGTGGCCGTCGGCGCCGGCCCGCGCAGCGCCCACGAGGTCGTCGAACTGGACACCCGCACGGGCCGGGCCCACGTCATCGGCGCCGAGCACCACGACGCCGTCGACCCCGCGTACTACCCCGAGCCGCAGATCCGTACGTTCACCGGCCCCGACGGACGCGACGTGCACGCCCACGTCTACCCGCCGCACCACCCCGGGTGCGCCGCCCCCGCCGACGAGCTGCCGCCGTACGTCGTCTGGGCGCACGGCGGCCCCACCGGCCGGTCGCCCCTGGTGCTGGACCTGGAGATCGCCTACTTCACCTCTCGCGGCATCGGCGTGGCGGAGGTCAACTACGGCGGCTCGACCGGGTACGGGCGGGAGTACCGCGACCGGCTGCGCGAGCAGTGGGGCGTGGTGGACGTCGAGGACTGCGCGGCCGTCGCGCTCGCCCTCGCCGACGAGGGCACCGCCGACCGGGCCCGGCTCGCCGTCCGCGGCGGCAGCGCCGGCGGCTGGACCGCGGCCGCGTCGCTCGCCTCGACCGACGTCTACGCCTGCGGCACGATCATCTACCCGATCCTGGACCTGGCCGGCTGGGCCTCGGGGGAGACCCACGACTTCGAGTCGCAGTACCTGGAGGGCCTGGTCGGGCCGCTGGCCGAGGTGCCCGCCCGGTACGCGGAGCGCTCGCCCACCGAGCACGCCGACCGCATCACGGCGCCCTTCCTGCTGCTCCAGGGACTGGACGACGTGATCTGCCCGCCCGTCCAGTGCGAACGGTTCCTCGCCCGCATGCAGGGCAGAGGGGTGCCGCACGCCTACATCGCCTTCGAGGGGGAGGGGCACGGATTCCGCCGGGCGGACACCACCATCCGCGCCCTGCAGGCCGAACTCTCCCTGTACGCACAGGTCTTCGGCCTGAACCCGCCCGGCATCCCGACCCTGGAGCTGTCGAAGTGAGAGAGCTGCTGCGACCTCCCCGGCTCGCCCCCGGCGCCCGCGTCGCCGTCGTGGCGCCGAGCGGGCCGGTGCCCGAGGCGCGGCTGCAGGCCGGGCTGGACGTACTGCGGGGCTGGGACCTCGACCCGGTGGTGGGCCCGCACGTCCTGGACCGGCACGGGAAGCTGGGCTACCTGGCGGGCACGGACGCGGACCGGGCGGCCGACCTGCAGGCCGCCTGGTGCGACCCGGCGGTGGACGCGGTGCTGTGCGCGCGGGGCGGGTACGGCGCCCAGCGGATGGCCGACCTGCTCGACTGGACCGCGATGCGGGCGGCCGGGCCGAAGGTGTTCGTCGGCTTCAGCGACATCACGGTGCTGCACCAGGCCTTCGCCACCCGCCTCGGCCTGGTCACCCTGCACGGCCCGGCGGCCGCGGGCGTCGACTTCCTCAAGAACGCGCGGGCCCAGGACCATCTCAGGGCCACCCTGTTCGCCCCCGAGTCGGTCCGCTCCATCGCCTCCGGGGGCACCGCCCTGGTCCCCGGCCGGGCCCGCGGCGTGACCCTCGGCGGATGCCTGAGCATGCTCGCCGCCGACCTCGGCACTCCGCACGCCCGCGACGGGGCCCGGGGCGGTCTGCTGCTGATCGAGGACGTCGGCGAGCAGCCGTACCGCGTCGACCGCATGCTCACCCAACTCCTGCGCTCCGGCTGGCTCGACGGCGTCACCGGCGTCGCGCTCGGCTCCTGGGACGGGTGCGGCCCCTACGACGAGCTGCGCGCCGTCCTCGCCGACCGGCTCGGCGGCCTCGGCGTCCCCGTCGCGGAGGAGTTCGGGTTCGGGCACTGCGCCGGCGCCCTGACCGTCCCGTTCGGCGTGCGCGCCGAACTCGACGCCGACGCCGGCACGCTCACCCTGGACGAACCCGCGCTGCGCTGAGCCGCCCCCGTCCGGTGCGACGGCCACCGGGGCGGCGTCGTAGGCTGACGGGATGCCGCATCCCCCGACCCGCTACCTCGCCGAAGGCCCCCGCGTGGGGCTGCGCCACTTCACCTACGAGGACGGTGCCGAGTTCACCGCCCGCGCCCGGGAGAGCAAGGACCTGCACCACCCGTGGCTGTTCCCGCCGGACACCCCGCAGGCATACGCCGCCTACGCGGGCCGGCTGATCGAGGACCCGGCCAGGGCCGGGTTCCTGGTCTGTGAGAAGGAGAGCGAGCACGGCGACGGCGCCATCGCCGGGTTCATCAACATCAACAACATCGTCGAGGGCGGCTTCCAGTGCGGCGCGCTCGGCTACGGCGCCTTCGCACACGCCGCCGGACGCGGCCTGATGCGGGAGGGCCTGGAGCTGGTGGTGCGCCACGCCTTCGGGCCGATGCGGCTGCACCGGCTGGAGATCAACGTGCAGCCCGGCAACGCCGCCTCGATCGCCCTGGCCCGCTCCTGCGGGTTCCGCCTGGAGGGCTTCTCGCCGGACATGCTCTACGTCGACGGGGCCTGGCGGGACCACGAGCGCTGGGCGCTCACCGTCGAGATGCGGGCTTCACGTTGATCTTCATGGTGTCGAGGTCGGTGACGGTCGACTTCATCCGCGTGAAGCCGTAACCCAGCGCGCGTAGCGTGGCCTCGGCGCGGTCCTCCGCGATCGCGCCCGCCATCTCCTCGCCGTCCGCCGCGTCCGACACCACCACGAACCGCATCGAGAAGTGCTTCAGCGGCGACCGCTCGTAGGTCAGCGAGCCCTCCTCGGTGAACCGCATGCCGGCCAGCCCGTGGTCCGCCGCCTCGTCGAGCAGCCGCTGCCGGGCCGCGTCGCTCAGCCCGTCCCACGTCCCCCGGACGATCACCCGGTACGTGTGCTGCTCACTCATCGCTCTGCTCTCCGTGTCGTTCCGCGCCGGTCGAGGGCCGACTCTACGGGCCCGAGGAGACGACGCCCACGGAATTCCCGGGACCGGTGAGGGGTCAGGCGCCGCGGTCCACGTACTCGTAGACCGTGCCGTCCGGGTGGATCGCGATCAGGTTGCGGCCCGCCGGGGTCGCCACCGGGCCCGCGACGATGTGCGCGCCCAGGTCGGTGAGCACCCGGTGGGCCTCCTCGACGTCCTTGACGGCGATGGTCGCCGCGACCTTGCGCAGCACCTCCAGTTCGGCCTCGGGCCCGCTCATCAGCAGGAAGCAGCCGACCGCGGCCACCTGGACGCCACCGCGTTCGAAGCGGAGGGCCCGGCCGCCCGCGAGCCGTTCGTAGAAGGGGACCGCGGTCTCCAGGTCGTCGACGCAGACGCGCAGCGTGGCTCCCAGAATGTCCATGCCGCAGAGCCTAGTTGGGGCAACCGGAGAAGGTGATCCGTTCCCGCGATCCCCTCGCCGCTTCAGGGCGCTGCCCGATCGCGGCGGAACTTCGCCCGACCGGCTCAGCCCACCGCCTTGCGGATGGCGTCGCGGGTGCGGTCGACGACGGCCGCCACCGGGCCCACCGCCACGTTCTTCAGGGCCGTGTCGGTACCCGGGTGCGGCCGGGTGGGCGCCAGGGCTTCGGCGGCCCGTACGGCACGGGCCAGCGACTCCAGCCGGCCCTCGTCGGCGACCTCGGCGAGCCGCGCGAACTCGTAGCGCTCCTCGTTGTCGGCGTGTGCGAGCACGTCCTGGCGCAGCGCCGCGAACCGGCCGAGGAACTCTGGCGAGTCGGTGTCCATGTCGTCCAGCTGAGCCAGGGCCTGCTTGGCCTTCTCCTCCTCCTCGATCCGCTGCCCGACGATCGTCTCGCCGTCGTCGAGGTGGCTGCGGGCGAAGGGATGCACGACCTCCTCCTCGGCGGTCTCGTGCACCGCGAGAAGCCGGACCAGGTCGTGGAAGTGCCGCCTGCGGTCTTCGCCCGCGGAGCGCGCCACCTCGTCGAACAGTGTCCGGATGCGCGCGTGCTGTGCCTCGAGCAGTTCCACCACGTCGGTGCGCTGGGTCATCCTCTTCCTCCTGTCGGGGGCCGTCCGGTTCCGGGGGCGGGTACCCGGGGCGACGGCGGGTTCACGCGGCTCCTCGCCGCCGTGCGGACGGCGTCGGACGGTGTTATGCGCACGTCGGCGCGGGTACCCGGCGGCCATGGAAGGCTTGGATCACCTGGAACATCTGGACAAGCACCTGGTCGACGAGCTGGCGCAGGTGGCGCGCGAGACCGTGCGCGACGAACTGCGCGAACAGACTCGCAAGCAGCGGCGTACGGCGATGCTGTACGCGGCGTCCGGCGCCGCCGCCCTCTACGCCGGCGCGGCCCTCGCGCTCACCGTGGGCCTCGCCCTCGCCCTCGGCATGCCCGGCTGGGTCGCCGCCCTGATCACCGCCGTGATCCTCGGAGCCGTCGCCTACGCGCTGCGCGCCGCAGCCCGGCCGCACCCGTCCCGGCCGGCTCCGGAACACGGGGTCCACGCGGTCCACGGGGCCCACGAGGCCGGGGCTCCCGCGGGCCGCGGCTGGGGCACCGGCGGCCACGCTCCGGGCGCCCCGACCGGCGGACCCGGCACCTCCCACCCGCCGGCGCCGCCTGCCGGGCCGTCCGCCGCGCCGCCTGTCCGGCCGTCCGCCGTGCCGCCCGTGACGCCGCCTGCCGCGCCGCCTGCGGCGCCGGGTGGCGCGGCCGGGGCGCCGGGCGGGCCGGTCACCGGTCCCACCGGACCCGGCAGGAGCACCCCGGCGTCCCGACCGGACGACATCGACCCCGAGCAGCCCCACCGCGGGGCGTGACGCGTGGTGCGCGGGCGTTGGGGCGTACCCCTGCCGAAGGGGCGCAAGGCGGTCGTCGTGACGGGGGCCAGCGGCGGCGTGGGACGGGCCACGGCCCTGGCCTTCGCCGCCCGGGGCGACCGGGTCGCCCTGCTGGCCCGGGGACGAGAGGGACTCGCCGGGGCCGCCGACGAGGTGCAGCGCGCCGGGGGCGAGGCGCTGGTCGTGCCGGTGGACATGGCGGACGCCAAGGCGGTCGACGACGCCGCCCAGCTGGTCGCCGACGTGTTCGGGCACATCGACGTCTGGGTCAACGACGCGTTCGCGGGGGTGTTCGCGCCGTTCACCGAGATCACCCCGGACGAGTTCCGCCGGGTGACCGAGGTGACGTACCTGGGCTACGTGTTCGGCACCCGGGCGGCGCTGCGGCACATGCTGCCGCGCGACCGGGGGACGATCGTGCAGGTCGGCTCCGCGCTGGCGTACCGCGGCATTCCGCTGCAGTCGGCGTACTGCGGCGCCAAGCACGCGATCCAGGGTTTCAACGAGTCGCTGCGCTGCGAACTGCTGCACGCGCGCAGCGGGGTCCGTACGACGATGGTGCAACTGCCCGCCGTGAACACCCCGCAGTTCGACTGGGTGCTCAGCCGGATGCCGGGGCAGGCGCGGCCGGTGGCGCCCGTGTACCAGCCGGAGGTGGCGGCGCGGGCGATCGTGCACGCCGCGTCGCACGGACGGCGGCGCGAGTACTGGGTGGGCGGTTCCACCGCGGCCACGCTGATCGCCAACGCGGTGGTACCCGGCCTGCTCGACCGGTACCTCGCCCGCACCGGCTTCGACTCCCAGCAGGACCGGGACGGGCACGGCGGACCGCCGAACCTGTGGGCGCCCGTGGACGGGCCGCACGGCCGGGACCACGGCGCGCACGGACGCTTCGACGACCAGTCGATCGCGCGCAGCCCGCAGGACTGGCTCTCCCGCAACCGGGGACGGATGGGAGCCGGCCTGGTCGTCGGCGGCCTGGGCGTCGCGGTGAGCGCCGGTCTGCGCCGGGCCAAGGCCCACAACTGAACGATCGGGCCCACAAACTCAAACTGATTGGGTGGCGGGGCGGGGGGGGGGCCGGGGGGGCGCCCCCCCCCCCCCGGGGCCCCCCCCCCCCCCGCGCCACCCGAGGGCGGGGGTAGTGGGAGAAGCCCCGCGGGGGGGGGGCGGGCAGGGTGT
>NZ_JBFADM010000026.1:0-99251 GCF_040641355.1 Streptomyces sp. NPDC020996 | reverse complement strand
GCACCCGTGACCGGGTGCCGGGCCGCCGTGCTGGGGCGCGTGCCGGGTCAGCGCACGAACACCCCCGCCTGGCTCGCCAGGTCCAGGAAGTACTGCGGCGCCACACCCAGCACCAGCGTGACCGCCACGCCGACGCCGATCGCCGTCGTCGTCAGCGGGGACGGCACGGCGACCGTCGGGCCCTCGGGCCGCGGATCGCTGAAGAACATCAGCACGATCACCCGGATGTAGAAGAACGCCGCGACCGCGGACGAGATCACACCGACCACGACCAGCGGGGCCGCCCCGCCGTCCGCCGCCGCCTTGAACACGGCGAACTTCCCGGCGAAGCCGGAGGTCAGCGGGATACCCGCGAAGGCCAGCAGGAACACCGCGAACACGGCCGCCACCAGCGGCGAGCGACGGCCGAGGCCGGCCCACTTCGACAGGTGCGTCGCCTCGCCGCCCGCGTCGCGCACCAGCGTCACCACGGCGAAGGCGCCGATGGTCACGAAGGAGTACGCGGCGAGGTAGAAGAGGACGGAGGAGACGCCGTCCGGCGTGGTCGCGATGACACCCGCGAGGATGAATCCGGCGTGCGCGATCGACGAGTACGCCAGCAGCCGCTTGATGTCGGTCTGCGTGATCGCGACGATCGCACCGCCCAGCATGGTGACGATCGCGACGCCCCACATGACCGGCCGCCAGTCCCAGCGCATGCCGGGCAGCACCACGTACAGGATGCGCAGCAGCGCGCCGAAGGCCGCCACCTTCGTCGCCGCCGCCATGAAGCCGGTCACCGGGGTCGGGGCGCCCTGGTAGACGTCCGGCGTCCACATGTGGAACGGGACGGCGCCCACCTTGAACAGCAGGCCCATGACGATCATGGCGGCGCCGACGAGCAGCAGCGCGTCGTTGCCCATGGTGCCGGCGAGCGCCGGGTCGACGCCCGTGGCCGTGCCGTCGACGACCTGCGCGATCCTGGCGTACGACACCGAGCCGGCGTAGCCGTACAGCAGGGCGATGCCGAACAGCGTGAACGCCGAGGCGAACGCGCCGAGCAGGAAGTACTTGACCGCGGCCTCCTGCGACATGAGCCGCTTGCGGCGGGCCAGGGCGCACATCAGGTACAGCGGCAGCGAGAGGACTTCCAGGGCGACGAACAGCGTCAGCAGGTCGTTGGCCGACGGGAAGACCAGCATGCCGGCGACCGCGAACAGCAGCAGCGGGAAGACCTCGGTGGTGGTGAACCCGGCCTTCACCGCCGCCTTCTCGCTGTCGCTGCCCGGCACGGACGCGGCCTGCGCGGCGAAGGAGTCGACCCGGTTGCCGTGCGCCGCCGGGTCGAGCCGGCGCTCGGCGAAGGTGAACAGGCCGACCAGGCCGGCCAGCAGGATCGTGCCCTGCAGGAACAGGGACGGTCCGTCGACGGCGATCGCGCCCATCGCCGCGATGTGCGCCTTGGTGGTGCCGTACCCGTCCGCCGCGAGCGCGACGACCGCGGCGAAGGCCGCGCACAGGGCGACGGCGGAGACGAACACCTGGGCGTAGTAGCGGGACTTGCGCGGGACGAACGCCTCGACGAGCACCCCGACGATCGCCGCGCCCAGGACGATCAGGGTAGGCGAGAGCTGCCCGTACTCGATCTTGGGTGCGTCGATCTTCGAGATCGGATCGGCCGCGGCGGCCGCGGTTGTCCACAGGCTGTGGACGGCTGATGCGCTCACTTGGCCGCCTCCACCTCAGGCTGGGGGTCCTTCTTGTGTACGTCCGACAGGGTCGACTTGACCGCCGGGTTCACGATGTCCGTGACGGGCTTCGGGTAGACGCCCAGGAAGATCAACAGCACCACCAGCGGGGCGATCACCAGGATCTCCCTCACCCGCAGGTCGGGCATCGCGGAGACCTCCGGCTTCACCGGGCCCGTCATCGTCCGCTGGTAGAGGACGAGGGTGTAGAGCGCGGCGAGGACGATGCCGAAGGTGGCGATGATGCCGATCGCCGGGTAGCGCGTGAAGGTGCCGACCAGGACCAGGAACTCGCTCACGAACGGCGCCAGTCCGGGCAGCGACAGGGTGGCGAGGGAGCCGATCAGGAACGTGCCGGCGAGCACCGGGGCGACCTTCTGCACACCGCCGTAGTCGGCGATGAGCCGCGAGCCGCGCCGCGAGATCAGGAAGCCCGCCACCAGCATCAGGGCGGCGGTCGAGATCCCGTGGTTGACCATGTAGAGGGTCGCGCCGGACTGGCCCTGGCTGGTCATCGCGAAGATGCCCATGATGATGAAGCCGAAGTGCGAGATCGACGCGTACGCCACCAGGCGCTTGATGTCGCGCTGGCCGACGGCGAGCAGCGCCCCGTAGATGACGCTGACGAGCGCCAGCACCAGGATGGCCGGCGTCGCCCACTTCGAGGCCTCCGGGAACAGCTGGAGGCAGAAGCGGAGCATCGCGAAGGTGCCGACCTTGTCGACGACCGCCGTGATGAGCACGGCGACCGGCGCGGTGGACTCCTGCATGGCGTTGGGCAGCCAGGTGTGCAGCGGCCACAGCGGCGCCTTCACCGCGAAGGCGAAGAAGAAGCCGAGGAACAGCCAGCGTTCGGTGTTCGTCGCCATGTGCAGCGAGCCGTCGGCGCGGGCCTGGGCGATCTCCTGGAGGCTGAAGTTCCCGGCGACCACGTACAGGCCGATGACCGCGGCCAGCATGATCAGACCGCCGACCAGGTTGTAGAGGAGGAACTTCACGGCCGCGTACGACCGCTGTGTGGACGCCGCCTTCTCGCCGTGCTCGTGGGCGTGGTCCCCGAAGCCGCCGATGAGGAAGTACATCGGGATGAGCATGGCTTCGAAGAAGATGTAGAAGAGGAAGACGTCGGTGGCCTCGAAGGAGAGGATCACCATCGCCTCGACGGCCAGGATCAGGGCGAAGAAGCCCTGCGTCGGCCGCCAGCGGCGGCTTCCGGTCTCCAGCGGGTCGGCGTCGTGCCAGCCCGCGAGGATGATGAACGGCATCAGCAGCGCGGTCAGCGCGATCAGCGCCACCGCGATGCCGTCCACGCCCAGTTCGTAGCGGACGCCGAACTCCGCGATCCACGCGTGGGACTCGGTGAGCTGGTAGCGCCCGCCGCCGGGGTCGAAGCGGACCAGGACGGCGATCGCGAGGGCGAGCGTGGCGAGCGAGACGAGCAGCGCCAGCCACTTGGCGGCGGTGCGCCGCGCGGCCGGTACGGCGGCCGTGGCCACCGCGCCGATCGCCGGGAGCGCCGCCGTCGCTGTCAGCAGGGGAAAGGACATCGGTATCAGACCGCCCTCATCAGCAGGGTCGCGGCGACGAGGACCGCCGCGCCGCCGAACATCGAGACCGCGTAGGAGCGCGCGAAGCCGTTCTGCAGCCTGCGCAGCCGTCCGGAGAGGCCGCCGACCGAGGCCGCCGTGCCGTTGACGACGCCGTCGACCAGGGTGTGGTCCACGTACACCAGGGAGCGCGTGAGGTGCTCGCCGCCGCGGACCAGGACGACGTGGTTGAAGTCGTCCTGCAGCAGGTCACGCCGGGCGGCCCGGGTGAGCAGCGACCCGCGCGGGGCGACGGCCGGGACCGGGCGCCGCCCGTACATGGCGTACGCGAGGCCCGCGCCGACGACCAGGCAGACCAGGGTCGCGCCGGTGACGGTCAGGGCGCTGACCGGGGAGTCGCCCTCGCTGTGCCCGGTGACCGGCTCCAGCCAGTTCAGGAAGCGGTCGCCGAGGTGGAAGAAGAAGCCGCCCGCGACCGACCCGACGGCCAGCACGATCATCGGGATCGTCATGACGTTGGGCGACTCGTGCGGGTGCGGCTCGGTGTGGTCGCCGTGGGTCTCCGCGGCCGGTTCCACGCCCGGTTCGGCCGGGGACGGGGTCGGGGCGTGACGCCAGCGCTCCTCGCCGAAGAACGTCATCAGCATCACGCGCGTCATGTAGAACGCGGTGATGGCCGCGCCCAGCAGGGCCACGCCACCGAGGATCCAGCCCTCGGTGCCGCCCTTGGCGAAGGCGGCCTCGATGATGGCGTCCTTGGAGTAGAAGCCGGACAGGAACGGGAAGCCGATGATCGCCAGGTAGCCGAGGCCGAAGGTGACGAAGGTGATCGGCATGTACTTGCGCAGGCCGCCGTACCGGCGCATGTCCACCTCGTCGTTCATGCCGTGCATGACCGAGCCGGCCCCGAGGAACAGCCCGGCCTTGAAGAAGCCGTGCGTCACCAGGTGCATGATCGCGAAGACGTAGCCGATGGGGCCGAGGCCCGCGGCGAGGACCATGTAGCCGATCTGCGACATGGTCGAGCCGGCCAGCGCCTTCTTGATGTCGTCCTTCGCGCAACCGACGATGGCACCGAACAGGAGCGTGACCGCGCCGACGACGACGACCGCCGTCTGCGCGTCCGGCGCGGCGTTGAAGATCGCGCCGGAGCGGACGATCAGGTAGACGCCCGCGGTCACCATGGTCGCGGCGTGGATGAGGGCCGAGACCGGGGTCGGGCCCTCCATCGCGTCCCCGAGCCAGGACTGCAGCGGCACCTGGGCGGACTTGCCGCAGGCGGCGAGCAGCAGCATCAGGCCGATGGCGGTGAGCTTGCCCTCGGAGGTGTCGCCGACGTGGCTCAGCACCGGCTGGAAGGCGAAGGTGCCGAACGTCGTGAACATCAGCATGATCGCGATCGACAGGCCCATGTCGCCGACGCGGTTGACCAGGAAGGCCTTCTTCGCCGCGGTCGCCGCGCTGGGCTTGTGCTGCCAGAAGCCGATCAGCAGGTAGGAGGCGAGACCGACGCCCTCCCAGCCGACGTACAGCAGCAGGTAGTTGTCGGCGAGGACGAGCACCAGCATCGCCGCGAGGAACAGGTTCAGGTAGCCGAAGAAGCGGCGGCGCCGCTCGTCGTGCTCCATGTAACCGACCGAGTAGAGGTGGATCAGCGAGCCGACGCCCGTGATGAGCAGGACGAACGTCATCGACAGCTGGTCGAGGCGGAAGGTGACGTCCGCCTGGAAGCCCGCGACCGGGATCCAGCTGAACAGGTGCTGCATCAGGGTCCGGTTCTCGGCCTCCTTGCCGAGCAGGTCGGCGAAGAGGACGAGACCGATGACGAAGGAGCAGGCCGCGAGGGCGGTGCCGATCCAGTGGCCGACGGCGTCCAGACGCCGGCCGCCGCACAGCAGTACGGCCGCTCCGAGCAGAGGCGCCGCCACCAGCAGCGCAATCAGGTTCTCCACGATTCAGCGACCCCTCAGAGCTTCATCAGGCTGGCGTCGTCGACCGAGGCCGAGTGGCGGGAACGGAACAGCGACACGATGATCGCGAGCCCGACCACGACCTCCGCGGCGGCGACGACCATCGTGAAGAAGGCGATGATCTGGCCGTCGAGATTGCCGTGCATCCGGGAGAAGGTGACGAACGCGAGGTTGCAGGCGTTCAGCATCAGCTCGATGCACATGAACACGACGATCGCGTTGCGCCTGATCAGCACGCCGGTGGCGCCGATCGTGAACAACAGGGCGGAAAGGTAGAGGTAGTTGACCGGGTTCACTTCGACGCCTCCTCCCGCTTGAAGGTGGCCGGTTCGATCGCGGTCCGCTCCAGGCGCTCCTCGGCGCGCTGTTCCAGCGCCCGCAGGTCGTTGAGCGCGTCCGCCGACACGTCGCGGATCTGGCCGCGCTCGCGCAGCGTCTTGCTGACCGTGAGGTCGGACGGGGTGCCGTCGGGCAGCAGGCCCGCGATGTCGACGGCGTTGTGCCGGGCGTACACGCCGGGCGCCGGCAGCGGCGGGATGTACTTGCCCTCCCGGACGCGCTGTTCGGACAGCTCGCGCTGCGTCTTGGCGCGCTCGGTGCGCTCCCGGTGGGTGAGCACCATGGCGCCGACGGTCGCCGTGATCAGCAGGGCGCCGGTGATCTCGAAGGCGAAGACGTACTTGGTGAAGATGAGGGCGGCCAGGCCCTGCACGTTGCCGTTGCCGTTCGCCTCGGCGAGGCCGTCGAACTCCTTCAGGGAGGCGTTGCCGATCCCGGCGAACAGCAGGATGCCGAAGCCGAGTCCGCACAGCAGGGCCAGCCAGCGCTGGCCCTTGATGGTCTCCTTCAGGGAGTCCGCCGCGGTGACGCCGACGAGCATCACCACGAACAGGAACAGCATCATGATCGCGCCGGTGTAGACGACGATCTGCACGACGCCCAGGAAGTAGGCGCCGTTGGCGAGGTAGAACACCGCCAGGACGATCATGGTGCCGGCCAGCGACAGGGCGCTGTGCACGGCCCGCTTCATGAAGACGGTGCCCAGGGCGCCGAGCACGGCGACCGTGCCGAGCACCCAGAACTGGAAGGCCTCTCCGGTGGAGGTGGAGTAGGCGGCGAGCTGTGCGGTCATCGGCCGATCACCTTCTCCGACGCCGGTTCGCTCTCGCCGGAGGCCGAGTCGGCCTCCGGCACGACCTCGCCCTTGGAGCGGGCGACCTGGCGTTCCGTGCCGGGTGCGGCCTCGGTCACCAGGCCGCGGTAGTAGTCCTGCTCGTCCATCCCCGGGTAGATCGCGTGCGGGGTGTCGACCATGCCCTCTTCCAGGCCGGCGAGCAGCTGTTCCTTGGTGTAGATGAGGTTGGCGCGGCTGGAGTCGGCCAGCTCGAACTGGTTGGTCATGGTCAGCGCGCGGGTGGGGCACGCCTCGATGCACAGGCCGCACAGGATGCAGCGGGCGTAGTTGATCTGGTACACGCGGCCGTACCGCTCGCCCGGCGAGTAGCGCTCCTCGTCGGTGTTGTCGGCGCCCTCCACGTAGATGGCGTCGGCGGGGCAGGCCCAGGCGCACAGCTCGCAGCCGACGCACTTCTCCAGGCCGTCCGGATGGCGGTTGAGCTGGTGCCGTCCGTGGAACCGCGGAGCCGTGGTCTTCTGCTGCTCCGGGTACTGCTCGGTCAGCCGCTTCTTGAACATGGCCTTGAAGGTCACGCCGAAGCCGGCCACGGGGTTCATGAAACCGGGCTTGGTCTCCTTGGGCTCCTCAGCCATCGGACGCCTCCTTTCCATCCGAAGATCCGTCACTGGGAGTATCCGGTCCGCCACTGACAATGAGCTCCCGCTCGCGGTACGGGCGGCGCCTGGGCACCGGCGGCAGCTCCTGACCCGGCAGCGGCGGTACGGGGAACCCGCCGGCCATCGGGTCGAAGGCGGCCGGTTCCTCGGCGGGCTGCTCGGCCGCCTTCGCCTTCTCGCGGAACATGTCGGCGACGAAGGACAGCAGGAGCAGGGCGAGGACGCCGCCGCCGATGTAGAGGGCGATGTCGGCGAAGTCGTAGTTCTCGTTCCGCAGCGCCCGCACGGTCGCGACCAGCATCAGCCAGACCACGGAGACGGGGATGAGGACCTTCCAGCCGAGCTTCATCAGCTGGTCGTAGCGGACCCGCGGGAGCGTGCCGCGCAGCCAGATGAAGAAGAACAGCAGCAGCTGGACCTTGATGGTGAACCACAGCATCGGCCACCAGCCGTGGTTCGCGCCCTCCCAGAAGGTGCTGATGGGCCAGGGGGCCCGCCAGCCGCCGAGGAACAGCGTGGTGGACACGGCGGAGACCGTCACCATGTTGACGTACTCGGCGAGCATGAACATCGCGAACTTGATCGACGAGTACTCGGTGTTGAAGCCGCCGACCAGGTCGCCCTCGGACTCCGGCATGTCGAAGGGGGCGCGGTTGGTCTCGCCCACCATCGTGACGACGTAGAGGATGAAGGAGACCGGCAGCAGGACGATGTACCAGCGGTCCTGCTGCTGCTCGACGATCGTCGACGTCGACATCGAGCCGGAGTAGAGGAACACGGAGGCGAAGGCGGCGCCCATGGCGATCTCGTAGGAGATCATCTGCGCGCACGAGCGCAGGCCGCCCAGCAGCGGGTAGGTGGAGCCGGAGCTCCAGCCCGCGAGGACGATGCCGTAGATGCCGACCGAGGCGACCGCGAGGATGTAGAGCATCGCGATCGGCAGGTCGGTCAGCTGCATCGTGGTGCGGTGGCCGAAGATCGAGATCTCGTTGTCGGCCGGGCCGAAGGGGATCACCGCGATCGCCATGAAGGCCGGGACGGCCGCGACGATCGGCGCGAGGAGGTAGACCACCCGGTCCGCGCGCTTGACGATGATGTCTTCCTTCAGCATCAGCTTCACGCCGTCGGCGAGCGACTGGAGCATGCCCCAGGGGCCGTGCCGGTTGGGGCCGATGCGCAGCTGCATCCAGGCGACGACCTTGCGTTCCCAGACGATGGAGAACAGCACGGTCAGCATGACGAAGGCGAAGCAGAACACCGCCTTGACGACGACCAGCCACCACGGGTCGCGGCCGAACATCGAGAGGTCTTCAGCGGCGAGGTACGGGCTCATGCCTCCACCTCCTTGGGGGCTTCGGCGGTCAGCGTCGCCGGGCCGATGCGGACGAGGGCGCCGGGCAGCGCCCCGGTGTCGGAGGCGACGCCCCCGCCCGCGGAGTTCAGCGGGAGCCAGACCACGCGGTCGGGCATCTCCGTGACCTCCAGCGGGAGTTCGACGGCTCCGGAGGGGCCGGTCACGGCGAGCAGGTCGCCGTCCTTGACGCCCGCCTCGGCGGCCGTCGCGGCCGACACGCGCGCGTGGGCGGCGTGCCGGGTCCCGGCGAGCGCCTCGTCGCCCTGCTGCAGGACGCCTCGGTCGAGCAGGAGACGGTGGCCGGCGAGCACGGCCTCCCCGGCGGCGGGCCGCGGCAGCACCGCCGCGCTGTGCTGCGGGTCGGTGGCCCGCGGCCCGTCCCAGGCGCCGAGCCGGTCCAGTTCGGCGCGCACGGTGCGCAGGTCGGGCAGGCCCAGGTGGACGTCCATGGCGTCGGCGAGCATCTGCAGCACCCGCGCGTCGGTGGGCGCGAGGCGGCGGGTCATCTGGTCGGGCTTGAGCGCGGCCTCGAAGGAGCGCGCCCGTCCCTCCCAGTTGAGGAAGGTGCCGGCCTTCTCGGCGACGGCGGCGACCGGGAGCACGACGTCCGCGTGCTCGGTGACCTCGCCGGGCCGCAGTTCCAGCGACACCACGAACCCGGCCTCCGCGAGCGCCGCACGCGCGCGTGCCGGGTCGGGCAGGTCGGCGACCTCGACGCCCGCGACCAGCAGCGCCTGCAGCTCGCCGGCGGCGGCGGCCTCGACGATCTCGCCGGTGTCGCGGCCGTAGCGGTGCGGGAGTGCGGCGACGCCCCAGAGGGCGGCGACCTCCTCACGCGCGCGCGGGTCGGTGGCCGGGCGTCCGCCCGGCAGCAGCGACGGCAGCGCGCCGGCCTCGACGGCGCCGCGCTCACCGGCCCGGCGCGGGATCCACGTCAGCCGGGCGCCGGTCGCCGAGGCGGCCCGCACCGCGGCGGTCAGGCCGCCCGCCACGGCGGCCAGCCGCTCGCCGACGACGATCACCGCGCCCTCGGCGCGCAGCGCCTCGGCCGCCGCGGCCCCGGGGCCCTCCACGCCGATCCCGCTGGCGAGGGCGTCCAGCCACTCGGTCTCGGTGCCGGGAGCCGCCGGCAGCAGCGTGCCGCCGGCCTTCTCCAGGCCGCGGGTGGCGTGCGTGGCCAGCGCGAACACCTTCTGCCCGTGCTTGCGCCAGGCCTTGCGCAGCCGCAGGAAGACGCCGGGCGCCTCCTCCTCGGACTCGAACCCGACCAGCAGGACGGCGGGCGCCTTCTCCAGCGCGGTGTACGTGACGCCCGTGCCGTCGATATCACGCCCGTGTCCGGCGATGCGGGACGCCAGGAAGTCGGCCTCCTCGGCGCTGTGCACGCGCGCGCGGAAGTCGATGTCGTTGGTGTCGAGCGCCACGCGCGCGAACTTGCTGTACGCGTAGGCGTCCTCGATGGTCAGCCGGCCGCCGGTGAGGACGCCGGTCCGGCCCCGGGAGGCGAGCAGTCCCTGCGCCGCGATCTGCAGCGCCTCCGGCCAGGATGCCGGTTCCAGCTCGCCCTCCGCGTTGCGCACCAGGGGCGTGGTGAGCCGGTCCGGCTGCTGCGCGTAGCGGAACGCGAAGCGGCCCTTGTCGCAGATCCACTCCTCGTTGACCTCGGGGTCGTTGGCGGCGAGCCGCCGCATGACCTTGCCGCGCCGGTGGTCGGTGCGGGTGGCGCAGCCGCCGGAGCAGTGCTCGCACACCGACGGCGAGGAGATCAGGTCGAAGGGGCGGGCGCGGAAGCGGTACGCCGCCGAGGTCAGCGCGCCGACCGGGCAGATCTGGATGGTGTTGCCGGAGAAGTACGACTCGAAGGGGTCGCCCTCGCCGGTGCCGACCTGCTGCAGCGCGCCCCGCTCCAGCAGCTCGATCATCGGGTCGCCCGCGATCTGGGTGGAGAAGCGGGTGCACCGGGCGCACAGCACGCACCGCTCGCGGTCGAGCAGCACCTGCGTGGAGATCGGCACCGGCTTCTCGTAGGTGCGCTTCTTCCCGTCGAAGCGGGACTCGGCGTTGCCGTGCGACATGGCCTGGTTCTGCAGCGGGCACTCGCCGCCCTTGTCGCAGACCGGGCAGTCCAGCGGGTGGTTGATCAGGAGGAACTCCATCACCCCGTGCTGGGACTTCTCGGCGACCGGCGAGGTGAGCTGGGTCTTGACCACCATGCCGTCGGTGCACGTGGTGGTGCAGGACGCCATCGGCTTGCGCTGGCCCTCGACCTCGACGATGCACTGGCGGCAGGCGCCGACCGGGTCCAGGAGGGGGTGGTCGCAGAAGCGGGGGACCTCGATGCCGAGCTGCTCGGCGGCGCGGATGACCAGGGTGCCCTTGGGCACGCTGATCTCGATGCCGTCGATCGTCACCGTGACGAGATCGGCCGGCGGGACCGCCGCTTCTCCCCCGCCCGCGGGAGTGCTGCTGGTCACGGTCATGCGTTCACCTCCGTGCGGTCGGCCCAGGCCGTCGACTTGGCCGGGTCGAAGGGGCAGCCGCGGCCCGTGATGTGCTGCTCGTACTCCTCGCGGAAGTGCTTGAGCGAGGAGAAGATCGGCGAGGCGGCACCGTCGCCGAGGGCGCAGAAGGCCTTGCCGTTGATGTTGTCGGCGATGTCGTTGAGCTTGTCGAGGTCGGACATCCGGCCCTTGCCGGCCTCGATGTCGCGCATCAGCTGCACGAGCCAGTAGGTGCCTTCGCGGCAGGGCGTGCACTTGCCGCAGGACTCGTGGGCGTAGAACTCGGTCCAGCGGGTGACGGCGCGCACGACGCAGGTCGTCTCGTCGAAGCACTGCAGGGCCTTGGTGCCGAGCATGGAGCCGGCGGCGCCCACTCCCTCGTAGTCGAGGGGGACGTCGAGGTGCTCGTCGGTGAGCAGCGGCGTCGAGGAGCCGCCCGGCGTCCAGAACTTCAGGCGGTGGCCCGGCCGCATGCCGCCGCTCAGGTCGAGCAGCTGGCGGAGCGTGACGCCGAGCGGCGCCTCGTACTGGCCGGGGTTGGCCACGTGGCC
The DNA here is from genome assembly GCF_040641355.1 of Streptomyces sp. NPDC020996. Classification (NCBI taxonomy): domain Bacteria; kingdom Bacillati; phylum Actinomycetota; class Actinomycetes; order Kitasatosporales; family Streptomycetaceae; genus Streptomyces; species Streptomyces sp. NPDC020996. Next base: position 87,807 of record NZ_JBFADM010000026.1, on the reverse strand, counting down.
GCTGAGCGAGTAGAGCGTGAAGCCCGGGGACTTCTCGCTGCCCATCGACCTGAACCATTCCTTGCCGTTGTTCATGATGGCGGGAACCGAAGCGATCGACTCGACGTTGTTCACCACAGTCGGGCACGCGTACAGGCCCGCGACGGCGGGGAAGGGAGGACGGAGCCGCGGTTGACCCCGGCGGCCTTCGAGCGAGTCGAGCAGCGCGGTCTCCTCACCGCAGATGTACGCGCCCGCGCCCGCGTGCACGGTGACGTCGAGATCGATGCCGCTGCCGAGGATGTTCTCGCCCAGGTAGCCCGCCGCGTAGGCCTCACGCACGGCCTCGTGCAGCCGCCGCAGCACGGGGACGACTTCACCACGCAGGTAGATGAAGGCGTGCGACGACCTGATGGCGTAGCACGCGATGACGATGCCCTCGATGAGGCTGTGCGGGTTCGCGAAGAGGAGCGGGATGTCCTTGCACGTCCCGGGCTCCGATTCGTCGGCGTTGACAACGAGATAGTGCGGCTTTCCGTCCCCCTGGGGGATGAACTGCCACTTCATTCCGGTCGGGAATCCCGCGCCGCCGCGGCCGCGCAGCCCGGATTCCTTGACGTACGCGATCACGTCGTCCGGGGACATGGCCAGCGCCTTGCGCAGCCCCTCGTACCCTTCGTGCCTGCGGTAGACGTCCAGCGTCCAGGACCTGTCCTCGTCCCAGAAGGCCGACAGCACGGGTGCGAGCAGCTTCTCGGGGCTGGTGTCTGTGAGTTCGGCTGCCAAGGTCATCACTCCCCCTCCTCGGCGACTGGCCCTGCCGAATGGGAAGGGTCGGAGGCCGACGTGTTGTGCGGCGCGTCGTGCGAGCTGAGGTGCTCGGTCGGGGACGGCTCGTGCACGGCCGTGTCGTGCGGGCCGCCGTCGCGCGGATGGACCACGCGGGCGGGCGGTGTCTCCCCCTTGGCCAGGCGGAGGCCGGCCAGCGACGCCGGTCCGGCGCTGCCGCTCTCGTCGACGGCCCCGGGCCGCTCGTCGGGGAAGCCGGCCAGGATCCGGGCGGTCTCCTTGAAGGTGCACAGGCGCGCCCCGCGCGTGGGGTCGACCGGCCTGCCCGCGCGCAGGTCGTCGACGAGCCGCTTGGCGCTGTCCACGGTCTGGTTGTCGAAGAACTCCCAGTTGACCATCACGACCGGCGCGTAGTCGCAGGCCGCGTTGCACTCGATGTGCTCCAGGGTGACCTTGCCGTCGCCGGTGGTCTCGCCGTTGCCGACGCCGAGGTGCTCCTGGAGCTCCTCGAAGATCGCGTCGCCGCCCATCACCGCGCACAGCGTGTTGGTGCAGACGCCGACCTGGTAGTCGCCGCTCGGCTTGCGCCGGTACATGGTGTAGAAGGTGGCGACCGCGGTGACCTCGGCCGTGGTCAGTCCCAGCACGTCCGCGCAGAACTGCATCCCGGTGCGTGTGACGTGGCCCTCCTCCGACTGCACCAGGTGCAGCAGCGGCAGCAGCGCGGACCGGGAGTCCGGGTAGCGGGCGATGACGGCGCGGGCGTCCCGCTCCAGCCGCTCGCGTACGTCGTCCGGGTAGGCGGGCGCGGGCAGTTGCGGCATGCCCAGGCTGACGCCCTGCTCCGAAGAACTGGTGCTCACCGGTCGACGCCTCCCATCACGGGGTCGATGGACGCGACGGCGACGATGACGTCGGCGACCTGGCCGCCCTCGCACATCGCCGCCATGGCCTGCAGGTTGGTGAAGGACGGGTCGCGGAAGTGGACCCGGTAGGGGCGGGTGCCGCCGTCGGAGACGACGTGCGCGCCGAGTTCGCCCTTGGCCGACTCGACCGCCACGTACGCCTGCCCGGGCGGCACCCGGAAGCCCTCGGTGACCAGCTTGAAGTGGTGGATCAGGGCCTCCATGGAGGTGCCCATGATCTGCTTGATGTGGTCGAGGGAGTTGCCCAGTCCGTCCGGTCCCAGGGCGAGCTGGGCCGGCCAGGCGATCTTCTTGTCGGCGACCATGACCGGGCCGGGCTCCAGCCGGTCCAGGCACTGCTCGACGATCCGCAGCGACTGCCGCATCTCCTCCAGGCGGATGAGGAAGCGGCCGTAGGCGTCGCAGGTGTCGGCGGTCGGGACGTCGAAGTCGTAGGTCTCGTAACCGCTGTACGGCTGGGACTTGCGCAGGTCGTGCGGCAGGCCGGTGGAGCGCAGGATGGGGCCGGTCACCCCCAGGGCCATGCAGCCGGCCAGGTCGAGGTAGCCGATGTCCTGCATGCGGGCCTTGAAGATGGGGTTCCCGGTGGCGAGCTTGTCGTACTCCGGGAGGTTCTTCTTCATCTTCTTCACGAACTCGCGGATCTGGTCCACCGCGCCGGGCGGCAGGTCCTGGGCGAGTCCGCCGGGCCGGATGTACGCGTGGTTCATCCTCAGGCCGGTGATGAGCTCGTAGAGGTCGAGAATCATTTCACGATCACGGAATCCGTAGATCATGATCGTGGTGGCGCCGAGTTCCATGCCGCCGGTGGCGATGCACACCAGGTGCGAGGACATCCGGTTCAGCTCCATCAGGAGCACCCGGATGATCTTCGCCCGCTCGCTGATCTGGTCCTCGATGCCGAGGAGCTTCTCGACGGCCAGGCAGTACGCGGTCTCGTTGAAGAAGGACGTCAGGTAGTCCATGCGCGTCACGAACGTGGTGCCCTGCGTCCAGGTCCGGTACTCGAGGTTCTTCTCGATGCCGGTGTGGAGGTAGCCGATGCCGCAGCGGGCCTCAGTGACCGTCTCGCCCTCGATCTCCAGGATCAGGCGGAGGACTCCGTGGGTGGACGGGTGCTGGGGCCCCATGTTGACGACGATGCGCTCGTCGTCGGCGCGGGCCGCGGACTGGACGACCTCGTCCCAGTCGCCACCGGTGACCGTGTAGACGGTGCCTTCGGTGGTCTCGCGTGCGGATGCTGACTGAGTACTCACGAGTACGACCTCCGCTGGTCCGGAGCCGGGATCTGGGCGCCCTTGTACTCGACGGGGATGCCGCCGAGGGGGTAGTCCTTGCGCTGCGGGTGGCCCTGCCAGTCGTCCGGCATCATGATCCGCGTCAGGGCCGGGTGACCGTCGAAGACGATCCCGAAGAAGTCGTAGGTCTCGCGCTCGTGCCAGTCGTTCGTGGGGTACACGGGGACCAGCGACGGGATGTGCGGGTCGCTGTCGGGGACGCTGACCTCCAGGCGGATCAGCCTGTTGTGGGTGATCGAGCGCAGGTGGTAGACGGCGTGCAGCTCGCGGCCCTTGTCGTGCGGGTAGTGCACGCCGCTGACTCCGGTGCACAGCTCGAAGCGCAGGGCCGGGTCGTCGCGCAGGGTGCGGGCGACGCGGACCAGGTGCTCGCGCTCGATGTGGAAGGTCAGCTCGCCGCGGTCGACGACCGTCTTCTCGATCGCGTTGGCGGGCAGCAGGTCCTGCTCCTCCAGCGCGCCCTCGAGTTCGTCGGCGACCTCGTCGAACCAGCCTCCGTAGGGACGGCTCGCCGGTCCCGGGAGTCGGACCGAGCGGACCAGGCCGCCGTAGCCGGAGGTGTCGCCGCCGTTGTTGGCGCCGAACATGCCGCGCTGGACGCGGATCTCCTCGCCGCCCTGGCCGCGCCGGCCGGGCAGGTTCGAGGCGCTGAGGTCCTTTTCGGGGTTGACCCCGTTGCCGTTCGCGTCGCTCACCGCAGCAGCCCCTTCATCTCGATCGTGGGCAGGGCCTTGAGCGCCGCCTCCTCCGCCTCACGGGCGGCCTCCTCGGCGTTCACGCCGAGCTTGGAGGTCTGGATCTTGTGGTGGAGCTTGAGGATGGCGTCCACCAGCATCTCGGGCCGCGGCGGGCAGCCGGGCAGATAGATGTCGACCGGGACGATGTGGTCGACGCCCTGCACGATCGCGTAGTTGTTGAACATGCCGCCCGACGAGGCGCACACGCCCATGGAGATGACCCACTTGGGGTTCGGCATCTGGTCGTAGACCTGCCTGAGCACCGGCGCCATCTTCTGGCTCACCCGGCCGGCGACGATCATCAGGTCGGCCTGGCGCGGTGATCCGCGGAAGACCTCCATGCCGAAGCGCGCCAGGTCGTAGCGGCCGGCGCCGGTGGTCATCATCTCGATGGCGCAGCAGGCGAGGCCGAAGGTGGCGGGGAAGACGGACGCCTTGCGCACCCAGCCCGCGGCCTGTTCGACGGTGGTCAGCAGGAAGCCGCTCGGCAGCTTTTCTTCGAGTCCCATGTCTGTAAAGGCCCCTCAGTCCCATTCCAGGCCGCCGCGCCGCCACACGTACGCGTAGGCGACGAAGACGGTGAGCACGAAGAGCAGCATCTCCACGAGCCCGAAAATCCCCAGGGCGTCGAAGGTGACGGCCCAGGGGTAGAGGAAGACGATCTCGATGTCGAAGACGATGAAGAGCATCGCCGTCAGGTAGTACTTGATGGGGAAGCGCCCGCCGCCGGCCGGCGTGGGGGTCGGCTCGATACCGCACTCGTAGGCCTCGAGCTTGGCCCGGTTGTACCGCTTCGGACCGATCAGCGTGGCCATGACCACGGAGAAGATCGCAAAGCCTGCCCCGAGGGCTCCCAGTACGAGGATGGGCGCATACGCGTTCACCGCTCCTCGCTCCTCTCAGTCGGCACTGACTGCTGGCGATGCCGGGCCCGCGGCCGCCCCGCCTGTCCCACGAACCCCGTCCGTCCCGACGAAGATCGCGAACATGTGAAGCAGGTCACAAGCCCAACTGCCTCGCATCTTATGCCCGCCCGTCTGTGATCTGCGACACGGGGTATTACACAAGCTTTGTGATCTCCACCACCTGACGAAGGATCATGAACTTGGATCAGGCGTGATCTTCGCACGAGATGCGTCAGAGTGATCACGAGAGGTGACATTTTCGCTCGTCGGCCCAGCTCACAGGGGTCGGCCCCATATCAAGAGCATTCCCTTGCATGCAAATTGGCGTTGGACGCGAGGCACTGCTAGAGGCGACGTTCACACCCCGGAGGGAGACGGCGGGTGCGATGTGGACGCGTGCACGCGTTCACGAGCGGACCCGGGTCGTGACCCGGCCGCGATCAAGCCGTGACCCGGGCGCGGGACGCACCCGCCACCGTGATCGTTGCGTGACCTCCGCCACATCCGTGCGGGCCGCCCGAAAAGCGGGCTTGGCCATCTGCCCCAACCGATGGTAGGCGCGGGGCAATTCGGGCTTATTGGCGAAAGGCCGTGATCACGGGCCTGAAGGGTCGCGTCCGCAATGTCCGTTACGACGTCAATAAAGAGTGACGGACGGGGGATTTGGGGCGTCCGTTGAACAACTGTGGCGCAGCACACGTTCCTTGAAGGTATGGAGGAGCCCCTGATACCGGTTGTACCCATGTCCCACACCGCTCACATACGCAGCCACCGGAAACCCCGCCGCAACGCGACGACGAGTATCGCGGTGCGCGCCGGAGTCGCCGGTGGCGTCCTCAGCATGGCGGCGGCGGGCGCTTCGGCCTCGGCGAGCGCAGCCGAGACGACGCAGACCATGCAACTGCCCACCCTGACGGCCGACCTGGCCGCTCAGGTCGCCCAGTCCGCGGACGCGACGCAGCAGGCGGCCGCGAACTACCAGCTGCAGGCCGAGCGTGACGCGGCAGCCGCAAAGGCCGCGAAGCAGGCCAAGGCGGACCTCGCGGAGGCGAAGCAGAAGGCCGCGGCCAAGAAGAAGGCCGCCCAGGAGGCCGCCCGCAAGGCCGCGGCCGAGCGCGCCTCGCGCACCGCCGAGCGGCCCACGCTCACCGCCGCCACGACGAGCGCGACCAGCACGTCGACGTCCACGGCCACCGGTTCCGCCGCCGCCATCGTCAACTTCGTCAAGGCTCAGGTCGGCAAGGCCTACGTCTCCGGCGCCACCGGCCCGTCCGCCTACGACTGCTCCGGCCTGGTGCAGACGGCCTTCAAGCAGGTCGGCATCAGCCTGCCGCGGGTGTCGCAGGACCAGTCGACGGTCGGCACGCAGGTCTCGCTCGGCAACCTGCAGCCCGGGGACATCCTGTACTGGGGCAGCGCGGGCAGCGCGTACCACGTGGCGGTGTACGTCGGCGGCGGCATGTTCGTCGGCGCGCAGAACCCGTCGTCGGGCGTCGTCGAGCGGCCGCTGTCCTACGACCCGCCGACCGGTGCGGTGCGGGTGCTGTGACGGCACACCACTGACGCGAGCGCCGACGCCGGCGCTCACGCGAGCGTTGACGCAAGCGCTGACGCGACCGCGCGGCAGGACCGCGCGCGACCGCGTAGCGCGACCGACGCGCGGAAGGGCCGCGCCCGACCGCGTAGCGCGACCGACGCGCGGAAGGGCCGCAGCCGCTCGGGGGCAGCGGCCCTTCCGGCGCGCCCCGGAACACCCCGGTCGCCCCAGCGCGCCCTGGAACAGCCCGGAACGACCCTGAGCACCCCGGCGTGCCCCGGGACGGCCCTGGCGTGCCCCGGGACGGCCCTGGCGCGCCCCGAACAGCGCGGACCCGCCCCCGAGCACCCCGGATGCCCCCGCATCGCCCCCGGATGGCCCCCGCGTCGCCCTCGCATCGCCCCCGCATCGCCCCCGGCCGGTGTTCTCCTGCGCGAGCCGCGCGTCCTCTGCTGTCATGAGGTGCGGTGCACGGGAGGGGCTCCGACAGGCCGGGACCCCGTCGTCCCTCCACCGCGTTCTCGCGACAAGGAGAGACAGCGATGCCCAGTGTCTTCGTGCAGGGAAAGCCCGTCGACTCGTACCCGCCGCTCGCGCCCGAGGCGCGGCGCGGGCGGGTGCGGCGGATCACCGAGGTGGGTGAGGAGGTCCTGCACAAGCCGTGCCGGGACGTCACCGAGTTCGGGCCCGACCTCGCCGCGCTCATCGACGACATGTTCCTGACCATGTACGTCGCCGAAGGGGCCGGCCTGGCGGCGAACCAGGTCGGCGTCGGCCTGCGCCTGTTCGTGTACGACTGCCCGGACGACGACGGGGCCCGGCACGTCGGGCACCTCGTCAACCCGGTGCTGGAACCGCTCGACCCCGCCGCGCGCAGGCTGATCGACGACCACGAGGGCTGCCTCTCCGTCCCGGGCGCCGTGATGAACGTGCCGCGGCCCGACCGGGCCGTCGTGCACGGGCTGGACAAGCACGGCGAACCGGTCACCGTCGAGGGCACCGGGTACTTCGCCCGCTGCCTCGCGCACGAGACCGATCACCTCGACGGTCAGGTCTACCTGGACCGGCTGTCCCGGCGGGACCGCGCCGACGCCCTGCGGCAGGCGGCGGACCGGCGGGAGGAGGTGTTCGCCCGCCGGGCCGCCAACGTCGAGGCGCTGAGCGGCTGACTCCCGAGCGGCTGAGTCACGCCTTGGGCGCCACCTTGCTCAGGCCGTTGATGATGCGGTCCATCGCGTCGCCGCCCGTGGGGTCGGTGAGGTTCGCCAGGAGCTTGAGGGTGAACTTCATCAGCAGCGGGTGGGTCAGGCCGCGCTGGGTGGCGATCTGCATGACCTTCGGGTTGCCGATGAGCTTCACGAAGGCGCGGCCGAGCGTGTAGTAGCCGCCGTAGGTGTCCTTGAGGACGCGCGGGTAGCGCTGGAGGGCCAGTTCGCGCCCTGCCGGCGTGGCCCGCGCGTGCGCCTGGACGACGACGTCGGCGGCGAGCTGGCCGGACTCCATGGCGTAGGCGATGCCCTCGCCGTTGAAGGGGTTGACCAGGCCGCCGGCGTCGCCGACCAGCAGCAGGCCCTTGGTGTAGTGCGGCTGACGGTTGAAGGCCATCGGCAGGGCCGCGCCGCGGATCGGGCCGGTCATGTTCTCCGGCGTGTAGCCCCAGTCCTCCGGCATGGACGCGCACCACGCCTTCAGCACCTCGCGCCAGTCCAGCTCCTTGAAGGAGTCGGAGGTGTTCAGTACGCCCAGACCGACGTTGGACGTGCCGTCGCCCATGCCGAAGATCCAGCCGTAGCCGGGCAGCAGACGGTCCTGGGGGCCGCGGCGGTCCCACAGCTCCAGCCAGGACTCCAGGTAGTCGTCGTCGTGGCGCGGGGAGGTGAAGTAGGTGCGGACCGCCACGCCCATCGGGCGGTCCTCGCGGCGGTGCAGGCCCATCGCCAGGGACAGGCGGCTGGAGTTGCCGTCGGCGGCGACCACCAGCGGGGCGTGGAAGGTGACCGGGCGCTTCTCCTCACCCAGCTTGGCGTGCACGCCGGTGATGCGGCCGGTGCGGTCGTCGACGATCGGGGCGCCGACGTTGCAGCGCTCGTAGAGGCGCGCGCCCGCCTTCTGGGCGTTGCGGGCGAGCTGCTCGTCGAAGTCGTCGCGCTTGCGCACCAGGCCGTAGTCGGGGAAGGAGGCGAGGTCGGGCCAGTCCAGCTGGAGCCGGACCCCGCCGCCGATGATCCGCAGGCCCTTGTTGCGCAGCCAGCCGGCCTCCTCGGAGATGTCGATGCCCATCGCCACCAGCTGTTTGACCGCGCGCGGGGTGAGTCCGTCGCCGCACACCTTCTCGCGCGGGAACTCGGTCTTCTCCAGCAGCAGGACGTCGAGTCCGGCCTTCGCCAGGTGGTACGCCGTCGTGGAACCGGCCGGGCCCGCGCCCACGACGATCACATCGGCGGTGTTGTCGGAAAAGGGCTCGGAAACGGGCTCGGAGTGGGGCTCGGTCACGGCGGTCACGGCGGGATCTCCCCAAGTTCGAAAATCTGTGTGCCGAGGGGCACGGGACATGGGCAGTCTATTCAGCGGTATCGATCACCCGGCTGAAGGGCTGCCCCGTGAACCGTGCTCTGCCCGTCGTCAGACTGCGCGTCCCCACCGACGAGGACGCCGTCGCCTGGCACCGGATCTTCGACGATCCGGACGTCATGGAGTTCCACGGCGGCAAGCCCGCCGAGTTGTCGGTCTACGAGGAGCTGACCGCCCGCCAGCGCCGGCACGACGCCGAGCTGGGCTTCTGTCTGTGGACCATGCTCGACGCGTCCGGGCGGGTCATCGGCTTCACCGGCGCACAGCCGTGGCCGCAGGATTGGGGCCCCACGGGCGAGATCGAGATCGGGTGGCGGCTCGGACGGGAGCACTGGGGCAAGGGATACGCGACCGCGGCCGCGCAGATGACGCTGGAGCGGCTGCGCGCGACGGGCGTGCCCAGCGTGGTGGCGATGGTGCTGTCCGACAACAAGCGCTCGGTCGCGGTGATCGAACGGCTGGGCATGCGCCTCGCCGAGGTCTTCACGACGCCGGCCTCGCAGCGGGAGGGACGCTGCTACCGGCTGGATCTGTGACCGCGACCTGTCACCCTGGGTGACCGACTGTCACAGACAAACACGCAGCGCTTCCGGGTGGCACCGGGACGGAGTTACCCTGCCAGTACCGCTGGGGGTGACATCTGTGCACATGACGCCCGTAACACCCGAAGTGCGCGTACCGCGGCTTGTCGGACTGATGGCCATGGACGCCCGCGAGACCGCAGCAGCGTGCGGCCTGTTCCTGAACGCCCCGGACCGGCCCGACTTCCGCCGGACCCCCGTCGACTACGTCGTCCGGCAGTACCCGCCGCCGGGCGGCGAGGTCCCGCGGGACTCCGTGGTCTACGTGTGGTTCGACTTCGGGCCGGGAGAGGGCGGCGGAGGCGCCGGGGTGCACGAGCCGCGCGTGCCGCGGCCGCCCGGGGGCGGACTGCGACGCGAACTCGACGAGCCCGGCGATCCGTCCACCGTCGCCAGCCCTGTCTGATCAGCCCTGATCAGCCCGTGATCAGGGCTTGATCAGCCCGTGATCAGCCCTGTTTGAATCCCCGGTGCAGGGTGACCACCCCGCCCGTGAGGTTGCGCCAGGCCACCTTCGACCAGCCGGCCTTCTGCAGGTGCCCGGCCAGCGCGGCCTGGTCGGGCCAGGCGCGGATGGACTCGGCGAGGTAGACGTAGGCGTCCGGGGCCGAGGAGACCGCGCGCGCCACCGGCGGCAGGGCGCGCATCAGGTACTCGGTGTAGACGGTGCGGAAGGGCGCCCAGGTCGGATGTGAGAACTCGCAGATGACGACGCGCCCGCCGGGCCGGGTCACCCGGTGCATCTCGCGCAGGGCCGCGTCGAAGTCCCGTACGTTGCGCAGCCCGAAGGAGATCGTCACCGCGTCGAAGGTGTCGTCCCGGAACGGCAGTCTCGTGGCGTCGCCCGCCGTGAACGGCAGCCACGAGTGGTTCTTCTTGCCGACGCGGAGCATGCCCAGGGAGAAGTCGCACGGGACGACGTAGGCGCCGGTCCGCGCGAAGGGCAGCGAGGACGTCCCGGTGCCGGCCGCCAGGTCCAGGACCTTCTGAGCGGGGCGCGCGTCGACCGCCTTGGCGACCTCCTTGCGCCACCGCCGGTCCTGGCCGAGCGACAGGACGTCGTTCGTCAGGTCGTACCGTTCGGCCACGTTGTCGAACATCGAGGCAACTTCGTGCGGCTGCTTGTCCAGGGATGCGCGGGTCACGCGCCCATTGTTGCAGTACGCCGTCACGGCAGGAGCCGGGGCTTCCCGCGCGGCCGCCACGTCCTCCGCCCGGCCGCACAGCGGCGGGCACAGCGGCAGGCACAGCGGTACGGCAGCACGGTCACGACGCTCAGGACCGGGGCCGGGGCCGAGGCGGAGGCTTCTCCTCCTCCGCCCCGGCGTCGGTGGGAGCACCCGGGCGTACTCCGAGTACCCGTGCTGCGGGGTGTAGACCCGGCCGCCGGCACCGGCGGGACGCGCAGACCGGTCGGGGGGGCCGGACACCGCCGACCGGGCCGCCCGTGACTGTCGTTGGCGTCCTTTTCCGCGGAGTAGGGTGCCCGGAACAACGTCGTCGTGATGCCGGCCGCGCCCGCGAGCGCGAGCCGGGTCCGCGCCATCTCCCGGTCGCCCCGGGCATCGCCGGTAGGACAGGTCAACGTGGGGGTCGGGCTGTCGTCGAGGATCTTGCCGCGTTTGCGACGGCCCCGTTGCCGCGTTCGCGGCGGCGACCACGCTCGGACGCGCGGCTTCGGATGTGTGGCTTCGGATGTGTGGCTTCGGACGTGCGGCTTTCGACGGCAGGCACGGAATGCATTCCGCGCACATCGAAGACCATCGAAGACCATCAAAGATCACCGAAGACCACCGAAGATCACCGAAGACCTCCATATGACCGAACATCACGAGAGGGTGCGTGTCCCATGCGGAGTTTCCTGAAGCCGGCGGCCGGGTTCACTTGTCTGTTCGCCCTGGCCACGACGGGTTGCTCCGCGGCCTCCAACGGCATCACGGACTCGGCTCCCAGGCCGTCGGAACGGGCGAGCGCCCCGGCCGCGGAGTCGGCCGACGGGTACGCCCCGTACGTCGGCGCCACGGGATCCTCGGAGAACGACTCCGCCGGCTCCCCGGCGACCTACAACCTGGCCTTCGTGCTCTCCTCCGGCAGTGGCTGCACCCCGAAGTGGAACGGCACGCAGGCCATCGGCGACCCGGCCGTGAAGACCCGGATCTCGCAGCTGAAGGCGAACGGCGCCGGCGTCCGCGTCTCCTTCGGCGGAGCCGCCGGCAAGGAACTGGCGTCGGACTGCGACAGCGCCGCCGCGCTCGCCGACGCCTACGGCGAGGCGCTGGACGCGGCGGGCGCCTCGAAGGCCGACTTCGACGTCGAGGGCGACCAGCTGTCCGACGCCGGCTCGATGGCCCTGCGCTCGCAGGCGATAGCGAAGCTGCAGCAGGACCGGCCCGGCCTGGAGGTCACCTTCACCCTCCCGGTCATGCCGTCCGGCCTGGACGACCGCAGCCTGGCGGTCCTGCGGTCCGCGAACGAGCACGACGTGCAGGTGTCCACGGTGAACCTGATGACCATGAACTACGGCACCTCGTACACCGGCGACATGGGCGACTACGCCGTCGCCGCCGCCGAGGCCGCGCACGCGCAGCTGAAAGAGGTGTTCGAGCTGTCCGACGCGGCGGCCTGGCAGGGCATGGCGCTGACGTCGATGATCGGCGTCAACGACGTGGCCGGTGAGACGTTCACGCTCGCCGACGCGGCGCAGGTGCGAACGTTCGCGGAGGAGAAGAAGATCGCCTGGGTGTCGATGTGGTCGACGTTCCGGGACCAGCAGTGCCCGGGCGGCGCTGCGGCGTCCGGCAAGGCGGCCACCGACTGCAGCGGCGTGAAGCAGAGCTCAGGCGCCTTCGGCAGGGCGCTCGCACGCTGAGCGGGTCGCGAAGCCCCTGCGGTTCGGCAGCGTCAGAAGATAAAGGGGCGCGGGGAACTGCGCGACCGGCCACGACGGCGCGGCAGACGGTCGACGGCACGGCCCGGCACGGCCCGGCACGGCCCGGCACGGCCCGGCACGGCCCGGCACGGCACGGCACGGCACGGCCCTCCCGGCCCGGCACGGCGCGGCACCGCCGGCGGAGCGCTCAGCGTCGGCGGTGGACCAGGCGGCCCGCGCACACCGTGGCGAGGCACGCGCCGGTGTCGTCGAAGACGGCGAGATCGGCGCGAGCCCCCGGCTCGACGCGGGGAACCGGCGCCGGCGTCGCGGACAGTACGCGCACCTCGTTGCGCTCGGCCGCGGCCCGCAGTTCGGGCGAGGCGGCGTGCTCCTCCGTGACCGCGGTCGCGCCGAGTTTCAGCACCGCGTGGATGCGCTCGCGCGGGCTCGGGGCGTCCGGCAGCGGGCCCTCGTGGACCCGGGCCGGCCCGAGGACGCCGGGCCAGCGCCGTACCCGCGCGTCCGGGTGGCGTTCGAGGAGGGCGGCGAACGGCCCCACCGCCTCGACGCGCGTGCCCGACACCACGACGGCGCCGTCCTCGACGGGCTCGGCGCCCTCGTCCCAGCTGGGGCGGACGTCGTCCGCCGCGTGAATGGTCAGCACGGTTACGTCAGTTGGAGGCGAGGATCTTCAGCTCGGGGTGCGCGGTGCCGCCCTCGATCGCCGTCGAGGAGATGTGCGAGACGACCCGCTCGTCGACCGGGTCGTTCGCCGGGTCGTCGTGCACGACGAGGTGCTCGTAGGTGGTGGACCGCTGGGCGGGGACGCGCCCGGCCTTGCGGATCAGGTCGATGATCTCCAGCCGGTTGGAGCGGTGCTTGGCGCCGGCCGAGGAGACGACGTTCTCCTCCAGCATGATCGAGCCGAGGTCGTCCGCGCCGTAGTGCAGCGACAGTTGCCCGACCTCCTTGCCCGTCGTCAGCCAAGAGCCCTGGATGTGCTGGACGTTGTCCAGGAACAGCCGGGCGATGGCGATCATCCGCAGGTACTCGAAGATCGTGGCCTGGGTGCGGCCCTTGAGGTGGTTGTTCTCGGGCTGGTAGGTGTACGGGATGAACGCCCGGAAGCCCCCGGTGCGGTCCTGCACGTCCCGGATCATCCGCAGGTGCTCGATGCGCTCGGCGTTGGTCTCGCCGGTGCCCATCAGCATCGTCGACGTCGACTCCACGCCCAGCCGGTGCGCCGCCTCCATGATCTCCAGCCAGCGCTCGCCGCTCTCCTTCAGCGGGGCGATGGCCTTGCGCGGCCGCTCGGGCAGCAGTTCGGCGCCGGCGCCCGCGAACGAGTCCAGGCCCGCCTCGTGGATGCGGGTGATGGCCTCCTCCACCGAGACCCCGCTGATGCGGGCCATGTGCTCCACCTCGGATGCGCCCAGGCTGTGGATGACCAGCTCCGGGAACTCCTTCTTGATGGCGGCGAAGTGCTTCTCGTAGTACTCGACGCCGTAGTCCGGGTGGTGCCCGCCCTGGAACATGATCTGCGTACCGCCGAGTTCGACGGTCTCCGCGCACCGGCGCAGGATGTCGTCGAGGTCGCGCGTCCAGCCCTTCTCGGTGTCCTTGGGCGCGGCGTAGAAGGCGCAGAACCGGCACGCGGTGACGCACACGTTCGTGTAGTTGATGTTGCGCTCGATGATGTACGTCGCGATGTGCTCGATGCCCGCGTACTTCCGGCGGCGTACGGCGTCGGCGGCCGCGCCGAGCGCGTGCAGCGGGGCGTCCCGGTAGAGGGCGAGCGCCTCCTCGGGGGTGATCCGCCCACCGGCGGCGGCACGGTCGAGGACGGACTGAAGGTCGGCCTTCTCGGTCACCGGCGTCCCTTTCGCAGAGTCGTCAGGGGTGTGGACGGACCGGACCAGCCTACGTCAGCGGTGTCGGGCGGCCGACGTCAGGCCGTGTACGCCCCGATCAGCAGGCCCAGGAAGGCTCCCGTGATCAGGAACGGGCCGAACGGGATCGCCGTCTTGCGCCCGGCCCGCCGCAGGGCCACCAGCGCGCCGCCGTACAGGGCGCCCAGCAGGAAGGCGGCGAACGTGCCGAGCATCAGCGTCGGCCAGCCGTACCAGCCGAGGGCCGCGCCCAGGCCGACCGCCAGCTTCACGTCGCCGAAGCCCATGCCGCCGGGGTTGACGAGGAACAGCACGAAGAACGCGCCGCCGAGCGCCAGGGCGCCGTACAGCGCGGTGAGCCAGTCGCCGGCGTGCTCCGGCACGAGCGCGGCGGCGCCGAGCAGGGCGAGCGCGGCGCCCGCGAGCGGGAGGGTGAGCGGGTCGGGCAGCCGCTGCACCCGCACGTCGACCACCGCCAGCAGCACCGCGACGGGCGCGAGCAGCAGCCAGACGGCGAGTTCGGGCCGGGTGCCGGTGACGGCGGCGAGCGCGGCGCAGACGAGGGCGGTGACGGGGACCGGGGTACGGGAGCCGTAGGACGCGTTGGCGCCTTCGCACGCCCCGCAGCGGGCCGGTCCGGCCCACCCGCCGACCGGATGCGTGCCGGGGCACTCCGACCGCCACGGCTCCCCCGCCGGCACCGAGAACCGGTACGCGGCCCGGGGCAGCAGCGCCCCCGCCGCCGCACCCCACAGCGCGGCGACGGCGACCAGCGCGACCGTGCTCATCGCAGCCGCGCTCATCCCGGCCGTGCTCATCCCACCGCGGCGGTGCCGGTGCGCCACGACGGCAGCAGCTCGTCGAGCAGCGCCTCGGTGCGCGGCGGCAGGCCCCGCGCACCGCTGCGGCCCACCAGGTCGGCGGCGACGGCGCGCAGCCTTTCCGGGTCGCCGGTGGCGTGGGTGGCGCGCAGCAGCTCGTGCCACAGCCGCTCGTCACCCGGCGCGGAGTTCAGGGCCGCGTCGAGCGCCTCGATGGCCCGCTCCGCGCGGTCCTTCTCCAGGTGGAACGCGGACAGGGCGAGCCCGATGTCCGCCACCAGCAGCGGCAGTTGGGCATCGACGATCTCGTGCGTGAGCCAGCGGTAGCGGCCCTCGGGCCGGTCGGCGAGCAGCGGCCCGCGCACCAGCACCAGCGCGTCGGTGAGCAGCCGGCCGCGCACGACCCGGCTGTCGACGCCCTTGCCCTGCGTGGCCTCGTGGTACAGCGAGCGCAGCACGTCCAGGTCCGAGACGACGGACTTGGCGAGCGTGAGCCGCCCGGTCTCGTCGGTGCGCAGCCGGGGGCTGCCGTCCGGGTCGGTGCCGAGCCAGGCGCCCAGCCGCTCCAGCAGCGCGTCCCGCACGTCCGGGGTGACTCCGCGCGGCCACAGCGCGGACGACAGCACGCGCGGGTGCACGCCCTCGCGGTGCAGCAGCAGCAGCGCGAGGGCTTCGTGCAGCAGGGCGCTGCGCTCGCCGTCCGGGGTGTCGAGGCCGATGATCTCGTACGGCCCGACCAGACGCGCGTACACCGCGGGCCGCCCCTGCTCGCTGATGTCGACGAGGAACGGCGGGGTGGTGGTGGGCCCGTCGGGGTCGTGCTCCGGGTCGGCCTCGACGAACAGTTCGACGACGGCGCGCTGTTGGGCGACCGGCAGGAGCTGCGCCTCCAGTTCGAGGCCGAGCAGCGGCGCGAGGAGCTTGCCCTCGCCGGTGATCTCCATCTCCCAGGCGGCGCCGGGCAGCTCGCCGGTCTCGGTGCCGACGAGGTAGCCGATGCCCAAGCGGCTCGCGTCGGCGGCGAGTTCGGCGAGCTTGACGGCGTCCTCGGCGGACGGCTGGGCGGCGAGCAGGACCAGGTGCGGGGCCCAACGGGTGTGCTGCGCGGGCCCGGTGCGGCCGGTCAGCACCGAGTCGTGCCCGGCCGCGCCCAGCGCACCGCGCCGCTGAGGCGTCTCCGCTTCCATCGTCTCTATGAGGGCGTCGACGCCGTCGAGGTGCCGCAGCCGGTTGGGCGCGAGCGGGGTGAGGTCCTCGCCGAACCCGACGAGGGTGATCGTCATGCGGTCCGACCAGCCGTTGGTGGCGAGTTCGGCGGCGACGGACGCGAACACGGCGGCCCGGTCGGCCTCGCGCCCGCTGAGGGAGACGATGCCGGGCACGGACTCCAGGTTGAGCAACAGCCGCGAGTCGTCCATGGTGCCCAGGCTGACAAGGCCGGGGTACGGGGCGGCGGTGTCGGCGTCCTCGTACCGCTCGGCGTCGGCGCGGGCCAGCATCCAGAACGTCTGGTCCTGCCCGAGCTGCCAGGGCGCGGGCGGCTTCCCGGCGGGCTGGGCGAGCTGAAGGTGAAGGTCGCCGCCCGTCAGCCAGGCCGCGTAGACGGTCGGCAACGGCCTTGACTCTGCCGCGAGTTGGGCGGCGAGCCCGCGCAGGGACCGGTCGAGGAGCCGTACGGCCTCGGGGTCGGCGCCGACGAGGAGGGCGTCCTGGGCGTCGGCGGCGTCACCGGTGGGCGTGGGCGGCTCCATGCCGCGCCGGCCGCCGGCCGAGCCGAGCGCCGACTGCCACAGCGCCTGCCGGCGACGGCGTCCGAGGGCGCCGAGAAGACCGGCGGCGAGGAGAGGTGCGGTGAGGAGGGCTTCGGGAAGCCCGAAGGAGTGGTCGGACTCCTGAGTCGCCCGGTCGGCGGCCGGGGCGGCGTGCTCGCGGGGCTGCGCGTCGGCGGCGGGCCGCTGCTCGGGCACGGACACCTGCCGGCCGTGCTGCCCGGCGGGCTGGGCGTGATCCCCGCTCTTGGCGTAGTCGTGGATCTGCTGCTGAACTTCCGGCGACACGTCGGCGCCCGGGTCGGGCATCTCGACGAGTTCGCCGCCGTGCGCGTCGCCGGGCATCTCCATGATCCAGCCGGGCCGAATCAGGCTGGCCTCGGAGAGCCTGGAGCCGTCGGGCTGGACGCGGTCCTTGTTGAGCTCGTAGATCTCCTTGTACCGGCGCCCGTCGCCGAGGTGGCGCTGGGCGATCTCCCAGAGGGAGTCGTGGTGACGCCCTTCCGGCGGCTGGATCCGGTAGTACTTCGTGTCGCCGTGCTGCCGGGCGCCGCTGCCGCCGTCGGCCTGCGCGGCGGCGTGCGAGGCCTGTTCGGCGAGGGCCGCGGCGGTGTCGGCGGCCTGCTCCTGCTGCTGCGCGAACAGTCCCGGGGTCGCCTGGGCGGCGGCGACGGCGGGCTGGTGGCCGCCCTCCAGGCCGTGCCCGAGCTGCGAGAGCCCCGGCGTGAGGCCGGCGGCGGTGGCCCCGACGAGCAGCAGGGCGGCGACGAGCTGGCGGGCGAGCAACTGGCTGGGGCCCGCGCCGGGCACCCGCCCCGGGACGCCGATGCCGGACAGCGCGGCCTTGACCTCCACCAGCACGCACGCGGTGAACTGCGCCCAGGCCAGCCACACCACGACCGTCAGGATGTGCAGGAACGTCGTGACGGTGATCTCCTGCTGGAGCCACTCCAGCTTCGGCGCCCCGTGCGGCAACGGCCACCCCACGAACACGGCCAGCGCACCCGGCACTCCGACGACCAGGACCACCAACGCGACGAACGCGAGGAACGCCTTGACGAAGTCCCCGAAGCTGCGCCGCCGCACGCGCACGGGCTGCGGGGTGCGGTTCCTCGGGACCGTCGAGGAGCCCGTCGGACTTGAGGTGCGGCGTCGCGGCATGGCGGGTTTCCTGGGTTTGGTGTGGGAGGAGTTGACGGCGGTGTGGGGGTGTACCGAGCCTACCGAGATCTTATGGATTCCGAACGGGGCCTACGCCGCGACGAGGTCACACCACACGTACTTCCCACGATTCCCGTCCCTGGCCAACGGCTGCCACCCCCACAGGTCGGAGCAGGCCCGGACCAGAGCGAGCCCCCGCCCCTCCTCCGCCCCGGCGAGCTGCTCCAACGACCCCGACGGCTGCGGCGGTTCAGGGCTCGCGTCCCACGCTCCGATCCGCAGCACACCGGCCGACCAGCGCACCCGCAGCGCCGCGGGCCCCTTGGTGTGGCGTACGGAGTTGGAGACCAGCTCTGTAGCGAGCAGCTCCGCGGTGTCGACCAGCCGGATGAGGCCGTGCATGGTCAGGATCAGGCGGAGGGTACGGCGGCAGACGGTGACGGCGCGGGGGTCGTTCGGGATGTAGAGGGAGTACTCCCACGGCTCGTTTTCAGGCATGACGGAACTCCTGCGAGAGAAAGGGATGTTCGGCGGGCCACACCACGGCGGCGGACGGTGGCAGTGCCGCAGCCGTCACGGCACGACGGAGCGGTGCGCTTCCGGCCCCGGGGTTTCTCAGCGTGTGCGGCGCGTCACCGACAGTAGGGCCACAATTTGGGACCCCGCAAGTCGCTGCCATAGTGTTCCACCCCAACGAGGTGCCGCATCAGGGAAGTCAGGGCCGCCGGGAAGGAAACCATGGCGCGCAGGAAAGAACCCACCGCCCGCCAGCAACGTCTGGGCGCTGAGCTGCGGAAACTGCGAGAGGCTGCCGGGCTCAAGGGGCGCGAGGCCGCCGCGTTGCTCGGTACGGACTCGGCGCAGGTGAGCCAGATCGAGTTCGGTACGGCAGGCGTGAGCGAGGAACGCGTCCGACGGCTCGCCGCCCACTACGCCTGTTCAGACGTCGACTTGGTCGAGGCGCTGGCAGCGATGGCCTCCGATCGCACCACCGGCTGGTGGGAGGAGTACCGGGGCCACCTGCCTACGTCGTTCCTGGACCTGTCCGAGCTGGAGCACCACGCGGCCTACCGATGGGATGTGGACTTCCTGCACATCCCTGGCCTCCTCCAGACCGAGGACTACGCACGGGCGCTCTTCTCCTACATGAACCCGGACTTTCCCGAGACCGAGTTGGAGCGCCGGGTGGAACACCGCATGAGGCGGAAGGTCATCATCGAGCGCCCCAGCGCCACGCCGTACAGGACAGTGATCCACGAAGCGGCACTGCGCATCATGGTCGGCAGCCGCGCTGCCGCACGGGCTCAACTCACCCGCGTCCTGGAGCTTTCCGAAGCGGACCACATCACCGTGCGCGTCATCCCCTTCGGTCTGACCGGCTTCGCCGGAGCCGGAAGCGCCATGGTGTACGCGGGCGGGCCGGTCCCCCAACTGGACACCGTGGTACGCGACGGACCCCACGGAACCGTATTCGTCGACGCCGAAGCCCAACTCGGCCGCTTCCGAACACTCTTCCGTAGAGTGGAGGCAGTGTCACTGGAGCCCGGGCGCTCACGTGACTTCATCGAGCGGCTGGCGAAGGAGCTGTGAGGCACACCATGGCCACCCCCGACACCTGGCGGAAGTCTTCCTACTCCGGCGGCGGCGAAGGCAACGCCTGCGTGGAGATAGCGAACCGCCATACCCACATAGCCATACGCGACTCGAAGGACCCGGCCAAGGGCACCCTCTCCCTGCCTTCCCCTTCCTTCACTGCGTTCGTCGACGCCCTGAAGGAAGGCGTCTTCCGGGACGCGGTCACTCACGTCCCGCGCTGAGGCGGACCGGCCGTCCCGGACAACTCCACGAAGTCGTCCACGACGGCCCTGAAGAACCGCGTGCGCGGTGGCGGACCGACAGCGCACCCGCGCCAGGGCGACCTGGCGCGACATCGCGGTCGGCGCCCTGCGACTGAACGGCGCGAAGAACATCGCCTCCGGCCGTCGCCGTAATGCTCGTGACGCCCGCCGGCCCCTCACGCTCCTGGGCCTCGCCTGAGCACGAAGCGGGCGTCACTCGACTACGCCGAAGCCCTGAGAGCTGTCGCAGAACAGCTTCAGGGTTCGATCTCGGTCAGGCGGACTGCCTCACGAGGTCATCGAGTGGAACTTCTCAGCGCTCCCTCGGACCAGGACCGAGAGGTAACGCCGCCTCAAATGGTCGGGGTGTCGTCAACAATCGGCCTGTGAATCTCAACGACCGGCTTCCACCCCGCGGAGAACTCGATGAAGTCCGCACGGGTGGGGTAGGTGTCGATCGCGCGACGGTCACGCTTGGGGCTGTCGCCTCCCTTGCGCCCCCGGGGAATCTGCTCCTCGAAGATGTCGACCTTCACGTCGGGAACCTCCTTGAGGCTCTGGCGCCAGATCTGCACGATGTCGGCGCCGAACGCCTGCCGAGCCGCAGCGTAAAGGGCCGTGAGGGCCCCCTTGTCCCCACCAGGGACGAAAAGCGCCAGGTCCAGTACGACACCGGCGGACTGGAGTACCTCGATGGTCACCGAGCCACTCTCGTCAGCCACGTAGATTCCGGCTTCATTCTCGTCGTCGGGAAGGCAGGAGACCTCTTCCTGGAATACGGTCCTCGCCGTGATCGAGCCGCCCTCGAAAAGCTCACCGGACTTGGTCAGAAAAGCAGGGACATAACAGTCGGGAAGTTTGAGTTCTGCCGTGTCGGCGGAAACGAAGATCCTGTCCTTCACGTCGAGCTTCGTCACCTCTTCCAGCGAGAGGCGGCGAGCGGCGATCTTCTCCGTGTTCACGATTTCCCTTTCAGGTTGCACTGTCCCTCCGGACAAGGACGCTACCACGAAACCCTGAGGTCAACTGCCCAGTAATCTTTGAGCAGATGACCTCCGATGACGTGCACGGGGGGATACCGAGGCGAGTGCCGGCGATTGCATTTCGACTCGCTGGGCAGCACGAAGGAACTAAAAGAGAGTTTACGGTAAATATCGCCCATATCCCCTTCAGGGAGGTGGCGGCCGCGTGGAAGGCGGCGGCCAGGCGGGCCAGGAAACGGTCGGCCACCGAATACACGGGAGCCGTTATCGTCTCGCGTATGTGAGGTGCGACCCGCGCCGGCCGTCACCGCGCTCAGTCGTCCCAAGGGGCATGCACGGGGCGGCGTTTCCACCACTCGCCGAGTTCCGGTTCAGGCTTGTCGGTCGTCGGGCGGACCCAGGGGCTCAGTGTGCGCTCCGGGTCAGGGACGGTGACCGCGCGGAACCGGGCGTCCAGGCGCGCCAGGAGTTGCCCGAGAACACCGTCGCGGGCTTCCGCCGGCATGGCACGCATCAACTCCTCCAACGCGTCACGGGAGTCCAGGTCGTTGCCGTAGGCGCTGATGGGGTAGAAGTCGTCGCTCGACCAGTCCCGTTCCGTCCGGCGTACCAGGCGCTCCCAGGACGCGAAACGGTCGGCCACCGAATACACGGGAGTCGTCATCTTCTCGCGTATGTGGGGTGCGACCCGCGCCCTCTCGACCTCCAGCCGGTCCGCGTCGCATTCCGCGATCGCATCGAGTACCGGCCGCGTCAGTTCACCCCACGCCGCTCTGGTTTCCGGGGCGCCCCGGAACACGTCGTACGGTGCCCGCTTCCGGCCCCGCCCCGTCATACCGCTCACTCCTTCAACTGTTTCAGGAAGTACTCGTAACCACCGTCGGGCTGCATGAAGGTTCCCTTGTCGCCTTCGCGGATCAGCATCGTCCCGGTGGCATCGTCCCACCAGGCGAAACGAGGGATACCCGACGGGGTGCTGCGCATACGGAACCCTGGTGAGCCGGTCATCATGTCTTCCAGGTATTCCGGCACGTCCAGGTCATCGACTCCCGGAATCCCACGCGCCTTGATGTCGCCGTGAGCAGCAATCTTGTCTGCTATGAGAGGCAGATTGCCCGCCTGGCTGGCGGCGTCCGGTTTGCCGATCTCGTAGAGCCCGAACGGATCCGAGGAGAGCCACGGATCGAGGCAGTAGAGGTAGGGGTTGGGCGAGGGGCCCAGACCGAGCGGGTCGGCGGTGACGTAGCGGGCCGTCTCGGGGTCGTAGTAGCGGTGGAAGTTGTAGTGCAGACCGCTTTCGGGGTCGTAGTACTGGCCCGGGAAACGCAGGGGTGTGTACGCGCTGTTCCCTCCGTGCCAGGCGGTCACTCCCCACGCTGTACTCCGGGCCTGCCAGGCCACATCGCCGTCCCGGCCGATCAGTTCGGTGGGCGCGCCCGACAGGTCGGTGACAATGGCGAAGAAGCGTGCGTCGATCTCCTCACGCGTGGCGGTGAGGATCCGTTCGGTCTGGGTGATCGGGCGCACGCCGTCGTGCTCCCAGGACAGTGCCACGGCATGCGGTTGCCCGGTGCTGCGGGTGAGCTGTTCGCAGAGCGAGGTCCCGTCCCAGGTGAAGTCGGTCTGCTCCGCCACCGCGCCGTCCGCGTCCAGGCGCTGTTTGGCGATGCGCCGGCCCATCGGGTCGTACTGGTACCGCCACAGCGTGCCGTCAGGGGTACGGACCGCGGTGAGCCGGTCTTCGGCGTCCCACGTGTACGTCCACGTTTCCGGCTTGCGAGAGAGACGCGCGCGGTGTTTGCGGACGACACGTCCCTGATCGTCGTAGTGGTAGCGGGTGTTCCCCGCCCGTATCAGCCGGGTGCCCGCCAGGTCACGGCCGCCGACCGCCGCCTGGCCAGGGTGCCGGGTCGGCCAGACGGCTGCTGTCTGGGATCCGTCGGCGCCATAGCCGTAGGACTCCGTCCAGTCCTCGGCCCGGACGGCGATGGTGCGACCGGCTTCGTCCAGTTCGAGCGTCCGGCTGAGGCCGTCCGGCTCCACGGTCCCGATCAGGTGCCCGTCGGCACGGTAGCGGTACGAACGATCACGTACGCTCCGTCCGTCTCCGGTGACCACCGCCTGTTCTGTGATTCTTCCGAGGTCGTCGTACACACGCGTCAACGACATCGCCTCGTCCACACCAAGAGACAGCAGTCGCCCGGCCGTGTCGTAACCGAAGTCGAGGGTGTGGCCCGCCGTGCGGGTTCGTGCCAGGTCACCCCGGTCGTCGTGGAGCCATGTGCTGGTCACGCCGGTGGGCGTGGTGCGGCTCAGGGGCCGGCCGGCAGCATCGTAGGAGAAGGTGCTGGTTCTGCCGTTGACGGTCTCGGAGATCACCCGGCCTTCCGCATCGCGCACGAGTGCCACGGTCGCGTGCGGGCCCTCGGCCCGGTACAGCCGGTCGTTCAGGTCGTAGGCGTAGGTGCTGACCGCCCCCTCCGCGTCCTTGGCGACCATGCGCCCGAAGACGTCCCTGGTGATGCGGGCAGTCTGCCCGAGTGCGTTGGTCCGGACGACGACCTGGCCCTTGGCGTCACGGCGGTAGGCCTGGGTGCGGCCGTCGAAGTCGGTCTCCGAGGTGAGCCGTCCCGCGACGTCGTACTCGTAGCTCCAGCACCGCCCGTCCGAGCGGCTCACCCTGACCAGCCGCAGCGAGGCGTCGTACTCGAACCCGTGACGGACGCCGTCCGGGGATGTCCGCGCGGCGAGCAGGTTGAAGTGGGTGTACTCGAACCGGGTCACCGCGCCGAGGGGGCCCGTGTGGCTGATCCGGTTGCCCTCGCCGTCGTACGTCCACACCTCCGCCGATCCGTCCGGTGCCGTCCGACGCAGCAGTTCGCCGTCCGGGCTCCAATCCGTGCGGGTCGTGCGGCCTTGCGGATCGGTGACGCTCACGACCCGGCCGAAGGCGTCGTGGGTGTAGCGGGTGGCACCCCCCGACGGGTCGGTGACGCACTCGGCCCGGCCCGCGGCGTCGCACCGCACGCGTGTGGTCCGTCCCGTGGGATCGGTGACCGAGGACAGGTGACCGGCGTCGTCATAGGTGTACCGAGTCGTGGCGCCTCCGGGTTTGGTGATCGCGACGCAGTTGCCGCGAGCGTCGTACCGACGGTGCTGGGTCAGCCCGTCCGGGCGGGTGATGCCGACCAGGTTGCCCTGAGCGTCGTACTCGGCCCGGATCGTCGTACCGTCCGGACGCTGCACGCTCAGAAGACGGCCGAGGCCGTCGTATGCCCTCCGGGTGGTGTGCCCCAGCTCGTCCGTCGTGGACAGTGGGTGATGGTGCTCGTCCCAGGTGTGGTGGACGGTGCCACCGAGCGGGTCGATCTCCGCGACGACCTGGCTGCTCTCGTTGACGACGTACTTGCTGACGGCGCCTTCGGCGGTGGTGACCGTGGTGATCCTCGTACCGGGCCAGGCCGGGTCCCTGCCGTCGTGGTCGAGAGTGAGGGCGAGGTGTCCCGCCTCGCCTCCCTCGGCCACGCAGCGATCCGCGCCGTCGTACGCATATGAGTAACTGCGGCCGTTGCGGTCGGTCCAGGACGTGATGCGGTGCCGGTCGTCGTAGGTGAGCCTCATCTCGGCACCGGCGGCGTTGCGGACCGCGGTGAGGCAACCGTCCGTGTACGCGTATCCGCGCACGGTCACATCGTCTCCGTCCGCACCCGCCCCGATCAGACGCAGGGCCGTGACCCGTCCGTCGGCGACCGAAAACGCGAGCTGATAGCCGCCCGAGTGGCGGATGGAGAGCGGTGTGCCGTCGGCGTCGTACTCGAAGTCGACGGCTGCACCGATGCGGTTCTGCACCCGCTTCAGCAGGGCGATGCCGGCGAAGGGGGCGTCGAAAGTACGGCTGACCCCGCTGGTGAGGTCATCGATGCGGTAGCCGCCGTCGGGCAGGCGGATCAGGAGTTGGCGAGGACCGGCTTCGGGAAGCACCGGGTCGTCCAGCCCTGTGGGGTGGGGGTAGGCAAGGAGCAGCCCGTCTTCGGTGACGAACACGATGCCCTGTTCATCGATCTCGAGCCGCTGGTCGATGGTGGAAGACCACGAGGGTCCGAACCACCAGCCACAGCGGTAATCCGAGGCGGCCCGGCGGAGGAAGGCGAACGGCAGGTTCCCGGGCAGAGCGACATCGGTCTCCGGCAGATACATCACGCCGGTGGCCATGTCGATCGGGTCGCTGCCCTTTGACTTGACAACGCTCCTCACGCGGTTGTACGCGCCCTTGGCCCCGTCCGCGAGCATGCCTCGGGCGTTCTTGCCGAGGCCGCGCAGGGCGAGCCCCATGGTCTTGAGGTCCTTCATCGCCGCAAGGCCGCCCTTGAGCCCCTTGGCGAGCCCGCCCAGAGTCGTGAGGCCCTTCATGCCGGGTATGCAGTCCAGTGCTGCGAATCCCACGTCCCACAAGGACGCCTGGCCCTTGGAGTATTTGTAGAGCGTGTCGGCGAGCACCACCAGCGCCGCGATCAGCACGATCGCGCCCAGGATCGGGCCGCCGATGATCATCGCGATGATGCCGACCACCGCGACGACGACCTTGCAGACCGTGACGATGGTGTCCCAGTTGTCCTCGAACCAGTCGCCGACCTCCTCCCACCACGACCGGTTCTGGATCCCCGCGTCGGAGGCCTCGTCGATCTTCTGCTTGGCCTCCCGCGCCGCCTCCTCGCGCATCTTGCGGGCGTCCTCGGCCATCTTCTTCGCCGCGGACAGGGCATCCTGCGCGTCGGAGACGTCCGACTGGGCCTTCGTATGGGCGGACTTGGCGTGCTGCACGTCCCGCGTCGCGGCGCGGACCTTCGACTCGTCCGGCTTGTCGGCGTCCGACTTGCTGCCGGTCGGGTCGTCCTTGTACTTGTCGGCCTCCTTGGTGGCCCGGGTCACCCAGGAGTCGGCGGACGCCAGCCGCGACTGCGCCGACGACAGGTTGTCCCGCGCCTCGCGCGCCTTCGCCAGCGCCTTGTCCGCCAGCGCCTGCGCCCGCTCCAGCTTCGGCCAGTACGCGGCCAGCGCGTCGCCGCACAGGTCGTACGACTTCTTCAGCTTCTTGAGGTTCTTCGGGACGCCGGAGAACTCCTCCTTGAACACCTCGGCGGACTTCCCGGCCCACCGCAGGGCCGCGTCCTCCTCCGCCATCCCCTTCACGACCCGCAACGCCTCGGACACGTCGTCCGCGAAGTCGTGAAGCGTCCGGGCCAGCGTCCGTACGCGCTCGGGGTCGCCCGGCGTCGGATCCTTCTCCAGGTCCAGGACATGCCAGTCGTGCGGCCGGTGCCCCGCCATCTGCAACCCCCGTCACATGCGCACCATCAACACCCGTATGCACACGTGAACTTACACGGCACGACAGTTCGACGAGGAGAAGATCAGACCGAGCCCGGCGTGGAACGCCCACGCACGGCCTGCCGGGCTTCCTCGACCGCATCTCGGGCGCGGAGCCACCAGCCCTGCAGCGTGTTCCGCACCGATGCCAGCAGCCATCGCCACTTGAACCACGGCGGCAGCTTCCGGAACCACACATACGTCAGCGTGTCCCTGATCGCGTTCTCGGCGACACCACCGGCACCTTCGTCACGCAGTGCGGCGTACAGATCCGGCGTGAGCTCGCCGTGGAGGCGCGCGACGACGCCCGCCGCAGTGAATGCCGGTTCTCTCCGAGAGGCGTCCAGCACGCGCATCGCCCGCACGATCCGCGGCGACGCCACCGCCGGCGGACAGGTGAACGCCAACCCGATCACCGCCGTGCCGAGATGCTGCTCACCACGCGCGAACGCGGCGTCGACCGCGGCTGGATCGTCGATGCCCGACAGGCCCTCGCCCGTCTCCCAGTCGTAGTCGGATGTCATCGCTCATCAGCGCCTTCCGGCCGAGCGCGGCCGAATCAGATGCCCCAGGGATCGGAGTGCGGATTCGCCGCCGGGTCCTGGGACCAGATCAGGTCGCGTCACCGTCCGCGCCTTGCTCGCGGAAGTCCGCTTCGAGGATCCAGTACTCGTCTCCTTCAGCACTCGCCGCACAGACGCGATGTCCGCTCAGCGACCGAGCGATGAAGAGCAACTCCCCCTGCGGATCCACCAAGGCCGTCACATCGGCGTCATCGGTCATCCTCACGCGCAACCAGCCGTGGTCCATGCCGACGGCAACCAGAAACGAACGGTCGTCAGACAGCACGTCGCCACGGCGCGCATGGTCCCTCCATGCTTCGTCGACACGCTGAGCGGCGCCGGCCGCACGCCGTGGAATGCGCTCGACGGGCTCGGCATCGATGTGGACGACCTTGTGGAACGCTTCCGTGACCGATGGCCCGCCACTCCCGGTGAACCAGCCGACCACGTCCAGGCCGGCACTGCGGAACCGCGATTCGATGTCCGCTTCCATCATTCTCCCCGCCGTATCCCGCTTCGGCCTCCGGCAGCGGAAGAGATCCGCCCCCAGCTCAGCCCGTGAACCGGAACGTCGAGGTGATCGCGTCGAAGATGTCGAAGAACGAGTCCGCCAGGTCCAGGACCTGGCTGCTGCCCGCCACCAGCGCGACCTTGCCCTCCTGGCCGGGGACCGGGATGAACGTCTGCATCAGCACCGCGCGGATCGTGCGGCCCAGGCTGTCGTCCGGTACGGCGACGTCCTCGATGCCGTAGGTACGCGCCGCCGCGCCCACGCCGGGGATGTCGACCGTCGTCACCTTGCGCCAGGAGTCGCCGTCCTTCTTGGCCTCCTTGGGCGCCAGGCCGGCGGCGATCGCGGACGGGTCGGTCGACAGGGGCGCCCCGTCGCGGGTGCGGCCGCCGACCAGGGACACCGTCACCGAGCCGGTGATCGGCGTGTCCCCGCCGAAGTTCTCCGCCATGCAACCGCAGTACAGCGCGCCCGACTTCCACGCGTCCGCGGCCGCCTTCCGCAGGAAGGTGACGTAGGTGTCGCGG
Source organism: Streptomyces sp. NPDC020996 (assembly GCF_040641355.1). Lineage (NCBI taxonomy): Bacteria > Bacillati > Actinomycetota > Actinomycetes > Kitasatosporales > Streptomycetaceae > Streptomyces > Streptomyces sp. NPDC020996. Next base: position 60,183 of record NZ_JBFADM010000026.1, on the reverse strand, counting down.
TACGACGCCAACTCCGGCTGCTGGGCGACCCGTTCGTCGACCATGCGGCGGATCGAGTCGTCACGCGACTCCGGCCGTACGTCGAACTCCCACCACGACTCCGGCACCTTGATCCGGAAGCCTCCGCGCTCGACCGTGAGCGTCTCCATGTAGCGGGCCATGACGTGTCCGGTTCTCCCCGTGTGTGGACGTGGTTTCGTTGTACGGTGCCGCCCAGACTACGAGACCGGGGGATGTGCGGATGGGCCAGGGCAAGAGCGACCTCGCGCTGCCGCTGAGCGAGCTCGAGGACTACGGCAAGCGGCTGCGCTCCCTCAAGACGCGGCTGAACCACACCAAGAGACTCTTCGAGTCCTACAAGGACGACATCGGCGACAGCAGCGTCAACCACGCCCTCGACGACTTCGAGTCCAACTGGGAGGACGGCCGCGAGGACATCACCCAGCAGCTCGACGCGCTCGCCGACATGTCCGACGCCGTGGTCCGCGAGTTCAAGAAGCTCGACGTCGACCTCGCCAAGAAGGTCCGCGACGGGGTCAAGGAGGAGGAGCGGAAGGTCGGCGGCGGGGGCAAGGGGCACAGTCAGGCCGATTGAGCGGCTGACCGGCCGCGCGGGGTCAGCCGACCTCGTTCTCGGCCACCGCCTGCCCGTGCACGACCACGTCCCCGCCGTAGAACATCCCGGTGAACACCGGCGCGTACGTCAACTGCACCTCGACCTGGACCCGTTGGGCGTCGGCCGCCACGCAGTGGGTCGCGGCGACGTCCGGACCGGACATGTCCATCTCGCGGGCGAACGCCTTGACGCGGGCGTCGCAGTTCTCGTAGTTGATCGGCGCCGGGCCGCCCTGGTTGTCGTAAAGGGCCTCCCGGTCTATGTCCTGGGCGGCGTAACGGGCGGCCTGTTCCGCTATGTCGGCGGCGCGTTCCCGCTTCGAGATGGACATGCCGCCGTCGATGACGAAGGCCGACAGCGACAGGAAGACGAGCGCGAAGATGATGACCGCGCCGGCGCCCGAGCCGCGGTCGTCCAGGCGGGCGTAGCGGGAGGACAGCCAGCCACGCACCCGTTCCCAGCGGTCCCTCACGCCGTCCTCCGGTACGGGTCCAGCGGCGAGCTGAAGCTCGCCGTCAGCGTCGTGGGCACGTCCAGGCCCAGCATCGCCAGGCCGCGCACCCGGCAGCTCACCTCGACCGTGAAGATGGTGTCCGACTCGAAGCCCTGGCTGGTCTGCACCACGGTCACCGGGCCCGAGCAGACATCCGTGAGGTCGGCCTCGGCCGCCTTCCTCGCCTCCGCCATCGCGGTCGCGTGATCCTTCTGGATCGAGCCCGCGCGGGCCGCGTCGCGCGCCGCGCCGTCGAGCGCGCCGCGGCCGTCGACCAGCTGGCCGAACGCCACCAGCACCAGAATGAACAGGATCATCACCGGGGCGAGGATCACCACCTCCACGGTGGACAGCCCACGGTCGTCGACGAGTTCGTCACCGGGCCGCTGCCGACGGCGCGTCTCCGGGCAGGACGACGGCATCAGTTCCCGTCCTCCCGTACGAATCGTTCCACCGGCCCCTCCGACTGCGCGTGCACCGTCAGGTCCAGCCCGGGGAACACGGTCGGCACCCGGGCGGAGATCTCCACGCCCACCGTGTTCTGGTCCGGCTGGAGCATGGTCACGTCCGGCGACAGCACGAGTTGCGGGCCGAGCTGGCCGATGTAGCTGTCGACCACGGTCCGCGCCTCGCCGCGCCACGCCCCCGGCTGGTCGTGCGCCGTGGCACGGGCCTTGCGGGCGCCGGCCTGGGCCGCCGCCTGCGCCACGTGGTCGGCGAAGAAGTACAGGGCGAACTGCACCGTGGCGAAGATCATGAAGAACAGCACCGGCGTGAGCAGCACGAACTCGATCGCGGTCATGCCGGAGTCACCGCGGGCGGAGGCGGCCTCCACCCGGCGGCGTGTCCATCGAGCTACGCGCACCGAGAACCCCGTTGAGTAGATGGGACGTTCAGCAGGTCTTGCTCGCGCTGGCGCCCTTGATGCAGTCGCCGACCTTGGTCGCTCCGTCGCTCAGCGCCTGGTTGATGATCGCCGCGACCACTCCCACGATCGCCACGACGACCGCCGAGATGATGACCCACTCGACCGCGGAGGCGCCGCGGTCCAGTTCGCCCGAGCGGGCCCGCTCGACACGGCCGCGCAGGAACGTGACCAGGAAGTCCACGGCCGGGACGCCGGTGTGGAAGTTACGTGCGTTCATGACGCGTTGTCCTCTCGAAATCGTCCGAAGTCCGAAGAAGGCTGCGGAACGGCTCTGCGGAACGGGTACGGCTCTGCGGATCGGGAACGGCTCTGCGGATCGGGAACGGCTCTGCGACCGGCTCATGACACCTGGAACACCCGCATCGCCGCCGGGAAGATCAGGAAGACCAGGAACCCGGCGCACAGCAGCAGCTGCGCCACCAGCATCGACTGCGACTTCTCGCCCGCGCTGCCCTCGATCTCGGCGAGTTCGCGGTGCCGCATGGTCTCGGCGCGGGAGGCGAGGGACTCGCGGACCTTCGCGCCGTCGTCGGCCACCAGGGCCAGCGACGCGGACAGGTCCTTCAGTTCCTCGACGCCGATCTCCTCGCCCAGCTGCCCCAGCGCCTGCCACTGGCTGATGCCGGTGATGCGGGCGTCGGCGAGGGCGTTGCGGATGCGCCGCGTCGCCCAGCCGTCGGAGACCTCCGCGGCGGCCATGAGCGCCTCCGGCAGGCCCCGCCCGCCGGCCAGGCTCATCGACACCAGGTCCAGGTACGCCCCGATCACGCGCCGCAGGTCACGCCGCTTGTCGGCCGCGTCCCGCCGTACCTCCAGGTCGGGCAGGAAGAAGAACAGCAGGGCGCAGACCAGCGCCAGCCAGACCGGGATGACCGGGCTCTTGCTGAAGCCCATGGTCCAGACGACGGCGAACAGGAACGGGCCGAAGAACAGCCCGGCCACCGCCAGCAACACCTTCGTCGCCAGGAAGTTCTCCCAGCTGCGGTCCAGGACGGCCAAGTCCGCGCGCAACGACCGCTGTTCCCAGCCCTGTTGCAGATAGAACTCGGACACCCGGGCGCCGACCTCGGCCCGCAGCGAACCGAGGCGGCCCCGGTCGGACGTCGTGCGTGCCGACTCGTAGGCCGCGCCCCGCGCCCGCATCGCGTCGATCCGCGCCACCTGCGCGACCGCGCTGCGCCTGGACGGCAGCAGGGCGCGGATCAGGACGTAGACGCCCAGGCCGAGGACCGCGCCGACCACGACCGGCATCGTCAGGTTCACCGTCGTACCCCCTCGTCGGACTGGGCAGGCTGGGCGGGCGTCCGCGGGCGGACGAACTGCACGGCCGACTCGTCGCGGACCAGGAAGCGTTCGGGCGTCTCGATGGTCGACAGCTTGCGCAGCCACCAGAAGCCGAGCGCGAACAGTCCGCAGACGCAGGCGAGGACGAGCTGGCCGAGCGCCGTGCCGTACGGCTCCACGAAGTCGCGGTTGAAGATGGACAGGCCGAGCACGAACGCGATGGAGACGGCGACCACGATCTGCACGGACCTGCGCGTGGAGGCGCGCTGCGCCATCACGCGCTGGCGCATGTCGACCTCCTCGCGCGCCGACTTCGCGAGCGCGCCCAGCACCTGCCGCAGACCGGGGCCGCGCAGGCGGGCGTTGAGGATGAGCGCCGCGACGATGATGTCGGCGGAGGCGTCGTCGATCTCGTCGCCGAGCTGCTGGAGCGCGTCGGGCAGCGGGGTGCGCGAGCGCAGCCGGTCGACCAGGGCGTCCAGGTGCGGGCGCAGCACCGGGGCGGCGGCGCGGGCCGACGCCGGGATGGCCTGTTCCAGGCCCACCGCGCCGGCGATCGTGTCGCGCAGCGACTCCGTCCAGGAGGCGAGGGCCTCCACGCGGCGCATGGCGGAGCGTTCCTCCGCGGCGCCGCCGAAGAGGCGGTCCCAGAAGAAGACGAGCACGCCGGCCGCGATGCCGGCCACCGCCCAGCGGGTCAGCAGCAGCACGACGAGCCCGACGATGGCCGCGATCGAGCCGCGCTGCCCGGCGAACCGGACCAGCTCGCTCGCCCGCTCGGCCGCCTTCTGCTTCTCGTGGTCGGGCTTGGCGGGCAGTCCGCGTACGGCGACCACGAACAGCGCGAGTCCGCCGCCGACGGCGACGCCGCTCGCGATCGAGTACAGGACGGTCGTGGAGAACAGGCCGCCCATGGTGCCGAGCGAGCCGAGAGCCTCGTACGTCATGTCAACCCCACGTCCCGGTCGGCCGGTAGCCCTGCGCGATCAGGTCCTCCAGGCACGCTATGGGCGCGTGCGGGACGATCCGCCCGTCGGGGGCCTCGGTGAACACCTCGCTGGACAGCACGCGGCCGTCGACGCCGTTGACCTCGCGGACGGAGGTGACCACGCGCTGCAGGCGGCCGCCCGTCTGGTAGCCGTTGCGCCGCTGGATGAAGACGACGAAGTTGACCGCGCCCGCGATCAGCATCTGGCTGGCCTCGATGGGCAGCCGCTCGGACGCCTGCAGCGCGTAGGTCGAGATGCGGTTGAAGACCTCGCTGGAGCTGTTGGCGTGGATCGTGGACAGCGAGCCGTCGTTGCCCTGCGACATCGCGTTCAGCATGGTGACGATCTCGTCGCCGAGGACCTCGCCGACGATGACCCGGGACGGGTTCATGCGCAGCGACCTGCGCACCAGCTCGGCCATCGAAATAGCGCCCTGGCCTTCGGAGTTGGGCAGCCGTTCCTCGAAGGCGACGACGTTGGGGTGCAGGTCGGGGAAGGTGTCGAGCCCCAGCTCCAGCGCCCGTTCCACGGTGATGAGCCGCTCGTGCGGCGGGATCTCGTTGGCGAGGGCGCGCAGCAGCGTGGTCTTTCCGGCGTTGGTGGCGCCCGCGATCATGATGTTCTTGCGGGCGCGGACCGCGCAGGCGAGGAAGTGCGCGACCTCGGGGGCCAGGGTGCCGTTGCCGACGAGGTCGGAGATGAACACCTTGCCCATGCGGGCGCGGCGGATGGACAGCGCCGGGCGGCGGGCGACGTCCATGACGGCCGACAGCCGCGAGCCGTCGGGCAGCCGCAGGTCGAGCTGCGGGTTCGCGGAGTCGAAGGGCCGCGAGGACAGGCCCGAGTAGGCGCCCAGCACCTGGATGAGCTCGATCAGCTCCTCGTCGGTGTCGGCGACCGGCTCGCCCCTGATCTCGCGGCCGTCCGCGAACCCGACGAAGACCTGGTCGCACCCGTTGATGTCGATGTTCTCGACCTCGGGGTTGTCGAGGAGGGGCTGCAACCGGCCGACGCCGAAGAGGGCGGCGTGCACGGCGGCCGCGTACTGCTCCTCGGTCTCCGCGTCCAGCGGCGTGCGCCCGGCGGTGATCTCGGAGCGGGCGTACTCCTCCAGGATCTGGGCGATGACGGCGCGCGCGTACTGCCGTTCGTCCTCGGTGGACATCGGCGTGACGCCGTTCGCCTGGTCCAGGCGGCGCTGTTCGGCGATACGGTCGCCGGCCTCCTGCCGGAACCGCTTGACCAGCTGGTGGTCGACAGCGGTCATGCCCCGGCCCCCGCATGCCCGCCCACGTGCCCGCCCACGGGGCCGTGCGCGGGTACGGACCAGGCGGCGCCGTACTGCTGGTAGAGGTCCGCGGTGACCTTGCGGGCGGAGCGGATGAGCAGCGACTTGTCGAGGCGTCCGCGTTTGCGTCCGGCCAACTGGTCCGCGCCGGCGGGGTCGTCGGCGATGGTGCCGACGACCCGGGCACCGGTCTGGGCGTGTACGAGCATGTCGTTGACCTGGCTCGCGAGCTTGCCCGCGCTGGCGGGGTCGGCGACCAGGACGACGCCGATCAGCGGGGTGCCGAGGCTCGCGGCGCCGCGCGGACCGCCGTGCAGCTTCGCGTTCAGGGCGGCGGCGCGGTCGCGGACGCGGGCGATGGCCTCCGGCTCGGTGCGGGAGACCAGCAGCACGAGCGCGGCGTGCGGGAACAGTTCGACGGCCGGGGTGTCGCCGCTGACGCGTCCGCAGTCGGCGATGACGTCGGCGGGCGCGTTCGGGGAGTCGCCGAGGGAGGCGAAGGCGTGGCCGAGAGTGGGCCACAGCCCGGCCAGACCGGCGGCCTGCTCGGCGATGCCGAGCCCGACGAGCACCTCGAGGCCGCCGCTCAACGGCTGTACGTGGTCCCAGAGTTGGTCGGGGACAAGGCCGCGCCGGGCGGTCGCCGCTATGGACAGCATGCCGGTGTTGGGGTTGAGCGGGCCGCCGTGCGCGGCGGCGCTGCGGTAGACGAGGTCGCCGCCGGCCGGGTCGGTCTCGGCGAGCAGGACGCGGCGCGGCCAGACCGCCGCGAGGGCGACGGCCGCGGTGGTGACGCCGGGGGAACCCTTGTCGGCGGCCAGTGCGATGAGGGCCATGGTGTGCGGGAGCCGCCTTCTAGTTGCCGGAGACGAGCACGAGGGCCACTTCGCCGTCGGAGGCGGCCTGGGCCAGCGCGGCGGCCTTGTCGCTGTCGACGGTCAGCGTGACCGGCAGGTTCGTGCTGCTGACGAGGTCGCTGCTCTTCTGCGGCTGCACGTAGCTGACGCGGGCCTGTTCCACGATCACGGAGCCGCCGCCGGCCGAGGCCGAGGAGTTGCCGGTGCCGCTGTTGCTGTTGCTGTTGCTTGAGTTGGTGTCGGACCCGACCCGATAGGCGGCGACGGTGTCCCCGGCCTCCAGCCCGCTCGGGTACTGGCCCGCCTTGAGGGACAGGCCGACGGTGGCCTTGCCCGCCTGGACGCCGGCGTCGTCGCCGAACATCTCCCCGACGGCGACGACGCCGGCCGGGATGGTGTTGACGGCCTTCAGCTTCTTCAGGGTCGCCAGCTGGGACCACTCGACGTAGTGGATACCGCTGTCGTGGGCGACCATCACGGAGGTCACGTTGTCGTTGGTGACCGATCCGCCGGCCGGGATCTCCTTGGTCACCTTGACGACCTCGATCCGGTCACCGGCCTGCAGCACCAGCGTCGTCGCGCCCAGCGCGCCGACCAGGATCAACAGGACGGCCAGCGCGGCCAGGGCGGGTTTGCGCTCGCGAGGGGGTGTGGGGAGCCGCTCACCGACCGACGGCTGAGCCGGAGCGGCGGAACGGCCCGCGCCCGCACCCGTACGCTCTTGGATCTTCACGCAACCGCTCCCCGTACGTCCAAGACGTCGTCTGCCACGTCTGACAAATCCCGTGCACAATCGGACCCTTCACCCCGCGCCCGCCCGCACACAGACGCGCCGGACGTGCCGGACGTACCGCCCGGGCTGGGCGAATAGCCATCGCTGGGGTGACTGTCAAGCCATGGCACCGTATCAGCCGCACATAAGCCCCTCAAGGCACGTCCCGCCCCATGCGTCGCACACCACTTCGTCCCGTCTCATCTGCAACTAAATTCGGTACCGGCCCAGTTACACCGGGCACCCGCGCGAAGAGCCAACTATGCTCCCGCGAAACCCGATTGTTCCCGCGCACACGTCGGCAGGGCCACCGCCACCCGACCGCACAGCACCCCCCGTCTCCACACCGGCGCCCTCCAACTCCCCCTCACGAAAACGCCACGATGCCTGCACGGACGACTCACAGGGGACACGCCGAGAGGGACCGAGGAGCCCGGCGGGAACCTTAGATTCCGGGAGCACCGCCGACGGGGATGGCGGCGAGCGGCGACTTCACCACATCGAGCGACACCGTCAGCTCATCCCACGAGACGACGCAATACCGACAGCACTACGACCCCTTGGCATGCTGGGGGTCGTGCTGGGCAGCCCCTTGATGCTCATCGTCATGCTGCTGAGCCTCCTGGCCTCGGTCAAGGAGGCTCTCCAACGGCTGCTGGCGACAGAGAAGGAGCGAGATCGCGCCCGCGCCGCGGAACTGGAGAACGAACGGCGCGATGCGGCCATCGTCGAGCTCGGCCTCGACAAGACCTTTCGACGGTGACTGGAACGGGGCAGCCGCGCGGTTCCTGCTGCGCTGATTCAGCCATCCCCCCCACCACCACCAGCGCTTCGTGATGCTGCCCGACGGCCGCATCGCGCTGGCCGCTCCCCCAGACGAGTCAGCATCTGCAGGGACGCGCACGGGCATCGTCGTCGAGATTCCCGCTGGAGAGGCCGTCCTCGAGGACCGCTCCCCGCATACGAGAGCAACAAGCTGCGCATCCGCTTCTCGGACGGATCCTGGCTGGTCCTGACCACCGAGGATCAGCCCAGCGAGTTGCACAAGCACCTGATGCGCCAGCCGGAGTCCGGCGACGCCGAGCCCGCCGAGGAGTGAGGCCGCGAGGCTCTATTCGGACTCACCGCACTCGCCCTCGAAAGGCAGCCCGGCCGCTGAGACCGGCTGCGGCACACCACCACACCTTCACGTGCTCCGCTACGTCTGAACACACGTCGCTGACAGACTCGTTCGCTGTGGCGAAAGCCGGAAGCCCACCGATAACGTCTGTGCCCTTGACGAACTTCAGTCTCACGGGGAGTCCACTGTGAAGCGCCGCACTCTACCCGCTGCCGCCGCGCTCGCCGCGACCGCAGCCCTCCTGCTGACAGCCTGCGGGGGCGGGGACGACAGCGCCAAGGCCAACGACAAGATTCCGGGAGCGGACGCGGGAGGAGCGGCGACGCCGTCGACGAGCGCGTCGCCTTCCGACGTGGCAGGCCGGCCGCCGATCAAGTTGCCGTCCGACGTCACGGACAAGTACGAGGGCTGGAAAGCCGGCGATGCAACACAGGACGCGGTTCTGGCAGACACCATGCGACGCATCGACGCAACGAACGACGCCATCCTGCGCGGCGATGCCAATGCACCTGGTCTCTCCTTCTACTACCGGGACAAGGCTTTGAGCGACGCAGTGGCCTGGGTGCAGGCTTACGTGAAGGCCAACCTCTCCTTCACGGGCACCACACGCTATTACGCACCCAAGGTGACGCTCACGGGCGACGGCTCCGCGTCCGTCGTCTACTGCTCCGACGAAAGCAAGGGGTTCAACAAGAACCGCAAGACGAAAAAGGTCGACAGAACGCCTTCGGACGAGAGCCCGTACGTGCTCTACAACACGCGCCTCGAGAAGAACAAGCAGGGCGTGTGGCAGACCAGCAGCTTGATTTCGAAGCGAGGAGCCAAGACGTGCGCCGAGTGACCGGCCGGGCACGCATCCTGGCCCTCAGCGTGTTCGTGAGCGCGTGTGGCCTGGGCCTTCCAGGCACGGCCTCGGCATACGGGCCGGGCGAAGGACAAGGCGCCCAGCAGCCCACTGGCCCATCCGGTGCCGCGGACGGCAAAGGCACGATCTCCGCGACCGCGGGAGCCGTCGTCTACGACCGCTCCAACAACGGCTCCGGGCAGTCGGCCGGCCCTGTCACCTCGACGACCACCTGGAGCCCGCCGGCTTGTTATTACGCACCCAAATACACGCCTGCGCAGCTCAAGGCTTACCTGGAACCGATCTGGGCAGCCAGTTCGACCGGTGACGAGTGGGACGCACAGCAGCGCGACCACTATGTCAACGGGCATCCGTACAAGGACTTCAATCAGGACAAGACCGGCAAGGGTTATTGGTGGGACTTCTACGTCACACCGGGACGCGAAGGAGATCCGGCCGCCCTCGACTGCACGAAGCCCGCCTTCTGGGTGGATTCCAACACCAACCCTCCGGCCGACATACCTCAGGCCGTCACCCCGAAGGTGCTCGCCGAACTCGCCTACAACGAGATCCGCGTCCCCAGTACCAAAGTGACTCTCGCCCCGGCAGATACGACCAAGGTCAACCTGCCAACCTGGGCGTGGTTGGACGGCGCGGCTTTCAAGCCGGTCTCCGTAACCGCCTCCGTGCCCGTCTTGGGAATCTCCGCGACGACGACCGCTGAGCCCGTCTCCCTGAAGATCGACCCGGGCACCGCAGATGCGGAGACCTACCCGGCCTCCGGCGTCTGCCGGATCAGGGACGGTCTGATCGGCGAGCCGTACGCCACAGGCAAGGCGGACGAAACCCCCCCATGTGGGGTTAAGTACCTCCGCTCCTCGGGCGACGGCTCCTACCCGCTCAAGGGCACCCTCACCTGGAAGATCCACTGGACAGGATCGGACGGTACGGGCGACGAACTACCCGACGGCACATTCGGCGCCACACAGAATGTCGCCGTACAGGAAATCCAGGCCATCAACCGCTGACCAGGGTCAATGCAACATCTGAATAGGCCGCCGCTCCGTTTCTCTTGGACTTCAGTCTCACGGGGATCCACCACTGTGAACAGTCGCACCTTGCCCGCTGCCGCTCTCGGATGTCAGCCGTGGAGCAGGACTTGCCGGCCGCGCTCCATAGGGAAAGATCGAACGGGCACTTACTCCTGGAACAGAACCTGACGAGGGATAGGACAGCGCAATATGGCGGACCGGCTCGCTGTAGACGGCGGTGAACTCGCACACTTCATGAAACTTCTGAAAAAATCCAGCACCTCCCTGAATGGCCTGCGCAAGGCGCTGAGCGATGCAACCGTTACAGGCCTGGGGACGGACGACCTGGACTCGGCGTGCGAAGATTTTCAGGAGGACTGGAAATACGGAACCGAAGAGATCGGTAGACAAACCGAAGACCTTGCCGAGATTATCGGTAAGAGCAAGGAAAGCTACGAAGAAGTCGACAAGGCGTTGGAAGAAGCTCTGAAGAAGTCCAGGCACCACGCTGCAGGGGGCAAGAAGTGACCTATACGCCGGGCCTGGAACAGTCCCCGTCTGCCAACTCCCCTGCAGCCCGGGATGGCAACCTTCCCCAGGGGCTCAAGTCCTCTCCTTCCATCCCGAACCCAAATTATCCACACTTGGGCTTCAATCCCACCCCCGGGGACACCGAAACGGTCCGCAACCTTTACAACAAGCTCAGCAGTTGTGCGAAGGTCCTGGAAGAGACGCATGGGCTCGTTACGGCGTTGATGGACGGAAGCTATTGGAAGGGCGACGCGGCCGTAGCGTTTCGCGAACAACTCGATGGCGGCCCCCTTCCACTGAATCTGAAGAACGCCGCACATTCCATTCGCAAAGCCGCTCGGCAGCTAAACGGCTGGGAGGGCGAACTGGAAGATTTTCAACGTCGAGCAAAGAAGCTCGAGCAGGAGGCCAAGGATGCACAGGAGGCCATAGACGCAGCAAAAGGCCACGCTACAAAAGCAAAAGACAACCCCGACCTCGATGGAAAAGGCAGCCGACACGGCAGTGCACAGAAGGCACTCTCCAGTGCCAACACTGCGGTGGAAGAGGCTCAAGCGGAGCTTGACAAGATCCTCGGCAAGGCGAAGAAACTTGCCGAGGAACACGAGGAGAAAGCCCGATACCGCTCCAGCAAGATCCGCGATGCCACGGAGAAGTTGGCACCTCATGAACCAGGCTGGCTTGAGGAATTCAGCGACTGGTTCACTGAAAATTTGCCCGACATTTTGAGTTTCACCGCCGGCGTCATCGGCCTCGTCGCCCTTTTCGTGGCCACAGGCGGCACGGCCGCGGCTGTGCTGTTGCTGGCAGCGGCCGCATTGAGCGCATCCGCGCTTGCAATGCGGATTTCTGATACTGAAGTTCTCGCCTCCTTGGAGGACGGCTTCACGAAGGGCGAGTTCGATTCCGACTTCTGGGGGAATGCCGTCAGTCTTGGCGGCGATATCCTCGGAGTGGTTCCGGGTGTTGCTGCTGTAGGCATGGGCGTCCGCGGAACTATGTACGCTCTACGCACGGGCGAAGAAGCTGTTACTCTCGGAAAAATAGTGACAACATTGGGCAGCAAGACGATGAGTGAAGCGAAGGCCATTTCAGATCTCGGCAATCCGGCCCTGGATTTCGTGGTGCGCGGAGCTCGCGACTCCGCCAAGGCCGGGGAAATCGTGGAGATCACCTCGGCTTCACTCGGCGTAGTGACGGCCGGCTATGGATTGGCCTCGAGTGCTGTAGACGAGCTGGAGAATGACGGAGCAGGGGACAGTGCGACCGGAATTGACGGAATTAGGAGCATCCTCGACGGTGGCACCCTGATCGACCTCGCCCAGCACGCGTTCTGACACAGAGGAAAAGAGACGCCCATGAACCCGTCAGACCACCCCGCGGCATGGGATCATCCGCCGACCAGGCGCGCATGGTTCAAATATCTGACAGCGAGCCTGACCGCTTTTTTCGGCTGGATCGCCCTCTGGTTTGCCCTGCTGGCATTCCTAGCGGTCTTCGTGACTCCCGGCTACACAGTACTGTTTGTGCCATTTCTGGTGTACAGCTTCTATCGAGCTTTCATTCAAGTTTTCTCCATTCTTTTCGCTTTCCGAACAAAGCGGGTTTTGCAAATTTACCCATGGCGTCTGTTCAGTGACATCCCCCACGGAATCGCTGACCGGACAGACGTCGTCGGCAGGCAGTACGGATGGTTCGAGTTCCCAAACCCTGCGCGTCCTGACGAGCAACTACCCATGGTGTTCCCTCGACACTGGGGAGTCGGCTGGTGGGGCCGACGTATGGCTCCTAAGGCAGCGCCTAATCTAAAGGAACAGATCAGCGTGGTGTGGCTTGCGGGAGACCCGCGTTTCATCGGAGTGATCGCTGCGCCCTCACCGGACGGGAGGATGCCGCGACGCTTCCGATTCCTGCATCAGCAGATGAGGGCGAACGGAACTGTATCCTCTGTCACCGACTGGGGAGCTACCCCTGAAGACATCGAGCGCAGTCGCCGCGCAGGGATCCGGCCTACCAACTTTGACCCTCCGACAACGATGAAACCCTGAAGACATGGAACCTCGCGTCGTCATCGACGATTCCGTCAACGACCCCAGCGCCGGAATCTGGTTCGCCGTCCCTGGCGGCTTCACCGAACTCCCACTTGACGTCTTGCTCGCCCCTCCCGCATCCGCCGAGGCGAAGAAGCTCAGGGAGGCACTCGCCCCACTGGTCCAAGCCATCACCGACGGAGTGACCCGCCAGCGGTTCATCGCTCAGTTGGCGTCAGGCCAGCAACTTCTCCTCGCCCTCCGCGAAGTGGACACGGTCCACTGCTCCATCGGTGTGCACCGGGACGACGTCGCTGGCAGCGGCGAAGAGACCCTGCACTCCCTCTTCACGGTGTCATGGCGCGACATCGCCTGGTCGCCGCGGTCCGTAAGTGCGGCACGGGCCGTGGCAACTGCGGATCAGCATGCCCATATCGAATACCTGGACCTGCCGTGCGGACCCGCCTCGATGGGTGAGATTGTACGAACCCCTTCCGCAGCATCCGGTCTTCCTCGCACCCCGCTGCTCCAGGTCTACGCCTACCTTCCACACCCGGACTGCAGGCGCATGGCAGTACTCATGCTCAGCACCACCGCAGTGGAACGGCGGGACCAGTACCGAGCGATCCTCCGGAATATTGCCGAGCTCACGAGCTTCGAGTCCCCTCTGGCCGAATCTCAGAAGTGATCGGCGAGACGGCGTTGCCGCATCCGCGGCCCGCTGCGTGGTCGAGGACAACTGGCCCCTCAGAGCAGCCACGGAACGCTTCCAGGTCTCGCCGACCACGGCCCAGCGCTGGGCCGACCGCTACCGGCAGTTCGGCGAGGCCGGGATGTGCGACCGGTCCTCCCGCCCGCACGCCAGCCCGCGCCGGACCCCGACCCGCACCGAGCGCCGGATCATCAAGGTCCGGCTCCTGCGCCGCTGGGGACCGGCCCGCATCGCACACCTGCTGCGGCCGGTGCCCTCGACCGTGCACCGCTTGCTGACCCGTTACGGCCTGGCCCGCCTCGCCCACCTGGACCGGGCCACCGGCCGTGTCGTACGCCGCTACGAACGCGACAGGCCCGACGAGCTGGTGCATGTCGACATCAAGAAGCTCGGCAACATCCCTGACGGCGGCGGCCACAAGGTCCTCGGCCGGGCCGCAGGCCGCAAGACCCGATCCGGCGCCGGCTACAGCTACCTGCACACCGTCGTCGACGACCACTCCCGCCTGGCCTACAGCGAGATCCTCACCGACGAGAAGAAGGAGACCGCCACCGGCTTCTGGCAACGGGCCCACGCCTTCTTCACCGAGTACGGAATCACGGTCGAGCGGGTGCTGGCCGACAACGGATCCTGCTACCGCTCACGCGACTGGCGAGATGCGCTGGCAGCGGCCGGGATCGCCCACAAGCGCACCCGGCCCTACCGGCCCCAGACCAACGGCAAGGTCGAACGCTTCAACCGCACCCTGCTCGACGAGTGGGCCTACGCCCGCCCCTACCGCACGGAGACCGAACGACGCGACGCGTTCCCCGGCTGGCTGCACACCTACAATCACCACCGCGGACACACCGCGCTGAAAGGCCAAGCACCAGCCAGCCGCGTCCCCAACCTCACAGGGCAATACAGCTAGGTGAACTGCTCCGCCGTCTTCACGCGGTTCCTCCGTCGGCCGGGGCGGTGCGGTCCCCGGTGGGGAGCGCATTGATCCGCATGGTCCGCACGGCCTCGTCGGCCAGTTCTGTGATCTCGGTGCTGAGTGCGATCTTCTCCCAGGTCACCGTGACGACGATGAGCGTCTGCACATGCGGTGGGAAGACGGCGTACCGGATGAACTCCGTAAGCTTCCGGCCGAGCCCGAGCATGCGCTTGACCTTCAGCAGTGACTGCACCCGCACCGCGGGTCCGGCGGCCAGTTCGAGACGGGTGATCTGCGGCTCCCCGATGGCCTCGGCGTTCCCCCATTCGAGCAGCAATGGGGTGACCTCCTCGGCACTCGGCCGGGGCACCCCCTCGTCGCTGTAGCCGTCGACCGAGAGATTGGCGAGTGTCTTCCCCGCCTCCGTGTAGGACGCCGCCGCAAGGGTCGGAAATTCCTCGTTGAGGTCGACGGCCCTTGCGACCATGTCGTCGAAGACCGCGCTCTTCTCAATTTCCAGGCCGAGCGGGTTGAGCCGGTTCACCACCTCCTTGGCCAGCGCCTTCGCCTCGGCCTTGGTGCCGGCCTGAAGGGTCAGGTCGATCCAGCCGGGCTGGAACTCGAAGGTGCACTCGTAGTGCCCGGCCCGCAAGGCGCCCTCGTTCGGTGAGGTCACGTCTCTTTCCTTTGGGCAGGGCGTCGTCGTCCGCTCAGCCGAGGAGCGGGTCGCGGCTCGATGACGTCGAGATCAAGCCGTTGGTAATCGCTACGTCGATCCGCCGGCCGGGGCCGACTGCTCAGAACACGTGCGGTGCGGCGGGACGTGGCGGTCCCGCCGCACCGGTACGACCTGGAAGCGTCGGTCAGCCCTTGGCTGACTTGGCGAGCTGGTCGTCCAGCTGTTCGTAGGCTTCCTTGGCCTTCTTCAGGAAGTCCGACAGGCCGTGCAGGCCCTGGATGGTCTTCGTCGCGCCCTTGGTGAAGTCCTTCATCGAGTCGTCGTAGGCGCCGGAGGCCTTCTGGGTGGTGAAGCCGTTCTCCACCAGCTGGCTGACCCGCTTCTCGACCGACTTGATCTTGTCTTCCAGGTCGTGCATGTCCTTGATCAGGTCACCCGCGACCTTCTCCATCTCTGCATAAGTAAGGTCTGCGTCTTTGCCCTTGCCCATGGCGGCTCTCCTCCCGTTCGTGCGGCCGCAGGGCCTGCCCCCGTGGCGCTGTCGTTCAACGCGGCTGGCGTGGACGCCCGTTGAGCGTCCGTGCGCGGTCGCGTCCGCATGAGCAAAGATCTTACGGGTGTGGCCCGTGGGGCCGCAGAGCTCTCTTGCGAGGGAATCGTGAACCGGCGTGTATTCCGTTGCTATCGGCAAAGGCGAGGCGGATATGGTCACTTGCACGGTGAGTGGGCCCGGTGGCCCGAGCGTAGTGGGGGACTGACGTGCGTCTGAGTCTGACCGTCGTCGATCCGGTCGGCGGTGCCAGCGCCGACGTGGTGCTCGACGCCGATCCGGAGTCCACGGTCGGCGACATCGCCCGGGAACTGGCGCGTCACGTCGGCCTCGGCGACAGTGCGCAGGTCATTCCGATCGGGGCGTCCCGTGCTCAGGCCGGTGCCCAGGCCGGCGGCGGCTCCGGTGCTCCCCTCGCCTACGTCGACGGGTACGCGCTCGACCCCGCCGCCACCGTCGTCGGGTCGCCGCTGCGCGACGGTGTCGTCGTCAGCCTGCACGATCCGGCCGGCTGCGTCCTCGGCGAGCCCACCGGGGTCGTGGAGTTCCGGGTGGTGGGCGGGCCGGGGGCGGGTGCCGTGCACCGGCTGGGGGTCGGGAAGTACGACATCGGCAGCGGGGGCGCAGCGCAGTTGCGTATCGATGATCCCGAACTCCCGGGACGGGCGGCTGCTTTGTCCATCGCTATCGACGGGACCTGCCAACTCCTGTTGCACACGGGCAAAGAGGAGGCCGCCCGGCTGGACGGGGAGGACTTCGAGGGTGGGGAGTGGCCTCTGCGGTCACAACTTGCGCTCGGGAACACCCTTCTGGAGCTGGCCCCGTACGCCCCGCCGAACGCCGCTCTGAAGTGGTCCGACGACGGAGCCGGCCTCGACTACAACCGGCCCCCGCGGCTGCGCCCCGCCGAGCGCACCACGCACTTCATGCTGCCGAACCCGCCCGGTGACTACGAGGCCCGCCCGCTGCCGTGGCTGATGGCGCTGCTGCCGCTGGTCGGGGCCGTGGTCTCGGTGCTGATCTTCGGGCGCTGGTACTACATGGTCATGGCGCTGATGAGCCCGGTCATGCTCTTCGGCAACTACTTCATGGACAAGAAGCACGGCCGCAAGTCGCACGCCAAGCAGGTCAAGGAGTACAAGGAGCACAAGGCGCGGATCGAGAAGGACGCCCAGGACGCGCTGGTCACCGAGCGCGGCGACCGGCGGCAGGCCGTGCCCGACCCGGCCGCCGTGCTGACCTTCGGCACCGGGCCCCGTACCCGGCTGTGGGAACGCCGGCGCACCGACGCCGACCATCTGCTGCTGCGCTTCGGCACCGGGCGGCTGCCCTCCGAGGTGGAGCTGGACGACCCGCAGCAGGACGAGCACAAGCGCAAGGTCCGCTGGTACATCGAGGACGCGCCCGTCGCGCTGCCGCTGCGCGAGCTCGGGGTCATCGGCGTCGCCGGCCCCGGCGACTCGGCGGCCGCGCTCGGACGGTGGGCGGTCGCGCAGACCGCCGTGCTGCACAGCCCGATGGACGTGCAGTTCTACGTGCTCACCGACAACGACGCCCGCGACCGTTGGGACTGGGTGCGCTGGCTGCCGCACGCCCGCCCCAGCGGCGGCCAGGACGCGAACGTCCTGATCGGCACGGACTCCGAGACCGTCGGCGCGCGCGTCGGCGAGCTGACCCAGCTGCTCGACGCCCGGCAGAAGGCCCTCCAGCAGGGCGGGCGAAACAAGAACGACGGGCCCGCCTTCACGGACCCCGACATCGTCGTCGTGTGGGACGGCTCGCGGCGGCTGCGGTCGATGCCGGGCGTCGTACGGCTGCTGCGGGAGGGGCCAGCGGTCGCGATCTACGCGATCTGCCTGGACGAGGAGGAGCGGTTCCTGCCCGGTGAGTGCCAGGCGTTCGTGGTCGCCGAGCCGCGCCGGGCCGACGACCGAGAGAGCACAGGCGCCGTCGCCGTGGCCCAGCAGTCCGCCGGGGGGTTCCCGTCGTTCCAGGCCTGGCACCAGGGCGCGCAGCATGCCGAGCAACAGGCCGAAGAGGAGCTGGAGTTCCGGCTGCGGGTGGAGCAGACGGGGGCGCTGCGCAAGAAGGACGTACGGCCGGACTTCGTGTCCGCCGCGTGGTGCGCCCGGCTGGCCCGCTCCCTCGCGCCGCTGCGCGACATCAGCGGGGAGACCGAGGACTCCGCGCTGCCGGCCGCCAGCCGCCTGCTGGACGTGCTGCAGCTGGAGCCGCCGACGCGTGACGCGATCGCCGCGCGCTGGCGGATGGGCAGGCAGTCGACGATGGCCGTGATCGGTGAGTCGTACGACGGGCCGTTCGGCATCGACCTGCGCCGGGACGGGCCGCACGGCCTGATCGCCGGTACGACCGGTTCCGGAAAGTCGGAGCTGCTGCAGACGATCGTGGCGGCGCTGGCGGTGGCGAACACGCCGGAGAACATGACCTTCGTCCTCGTCGACTACAAGGGCGGTTCGGCGTTCAAGGACTGTGTGAAACTGCCGCACACCGTCGGCATGGTGACCGACCTGGACGCGCATCTCGTGGAACGCGCGCTCGAATCGCTGGGCGCGGAGCTGAAGCGGCGCGAGCACATCCTCGCCGCCGCCGACGCCAAGGACATCGAGGACTACCAGGACCTGGTGCGCCGGGACCCGAGCCATGCGCCGGTGCCGCGGCTGCTCATCGTCATCGACGAGTTCGCGTCCATGGTGCGCGACCTGCCGGACTTCGTCACGGGCCTGGTGAACATCGCCCAGCGGGGCCGTTCGCTGGGCATCCACCTGCTGCTGGCCACCCAGCGGCCGAGCGGTGTCGTGTCGCCGGAGATCCGTGCCAACACCAACCTGCGCATCGCCCTGCGCGTGACCGACGCGGGCGAGTCCACCGACGTCATCGACGCGCCGGACGCCGGGCACATCTCCAAGAGCACGCCGGGCCGGGCGTACGTCCGGCTCGGCCACGCGTCCCTGATCCCGTTCCAGTCCGGCCGCGTGGGCGGCCGCCGTCCCGGCGCGGCCGATCCGGCGGTCCTCGCGCCGTGGGCGGGCGAGCTGACCTGGCAGGATCTGGGCCGGGCGGCGCTGCGCAAGCCGAAGACGGAGGCGCGCGAGGACGACGAGATCACCGATCTGAAGGTGCTGGTGGACGCCGTGCGGGAGGCCAACCAGGCGCTCGGCATCCCCGCCCAGCACTCCCCGTGGCTGCCCGCGCTGGACGAGACGCTGCTGCTCGACGACGTGCCGGCGGTGCGCGCGCAGGGTGCGCTGCCCGCCGCCCCGTTCGGTGTCGAGGACCTGCCGGCCGACCAGGCCCGGCGTCCGGTCGCGGTGGACTTCGCGACGTTCGGGCACCTCATCGTGGCGGGCGCCCCGCGCTCGGGTCGTTCGCAGGTGCTGCGCACCATCGCCGGTTCGCTGGCCCGCACCAACTCCTGCGCCGACGTCCACCTGTACGGCATCGACTGCGGCAACGGCGCGCTGAACGCGCTGACCCGGCTGCCGCACTGCGGCGCGGTCGTCGGCCGCAACCAGCTGGAGCGGGTCGAGCGGCTGATGAACCGGCTGAGCGGCGAGCTGAGCCGACGTCAGGACCTGCTGGCCGACAAGAGGTTCGCCGACGTCGGGGAGCAGCGGGCCGCCGTCGCCGAGGAGGAGCGGCTGCCGCACATCGTGCTGCTGCTGGACCGCTGGGAGGGCTGGCTGCCCACGCTGGGTGAGCACAACCACGGTGACCTGACCGACCAGATCATGGCGATGATGCGGGAGGGCGCGAGCGTCGGCATCCACGTCGTCATCACCGGTGACCGGCAGCTGCTGGCGGGCCGCATCTCCTCCCTCACCGAGGACAAGTACGGTCTGCGGCTCGCCGACCGCGCCGACTTCTCGATGCTGGACATCAACTCCCGCAAGGTGCCGGAGGAGATCCCGCCGGGCCGCGCCTTCCGCAGCGAGTCCGCCACCGCGACGCAGTTCGCGCTGCTGTCGGAGGACACCACCGGCCAGGGCCAGAACGCCGCGCTGCTCGCGATCGGCGAGGCGGCCGCCGCCCGGGACGCCGAAGTGCCGCGCGCCCGGCGGCCGTTCCGGGTCGACGTGCTGCCCAGCCGGATCTCCTTCGAGGACGCGTGGGCGATGCGCGACCCGGCGACGACGTCGTCCCCGCTGTGGGCGCTGGCCGGCGTCGGCGGCGACGAACTCACCGCGTACGGGCCCGACCTGGCCGAGGGCGTCCCTGCGTTCGTGATCGGCGGTCCGGCGAAGTCCGGCCGCAGCACGATGCTGCTCGCCTTCGCCCGTTCCTTCCTCGGCAAGGGCGTCCGCATCGTCGTCGCGGCGCCGCGGCCCTCACCGCTGCGTGAACTGGACGGGCAGGAGGGCGTGTTGCGGGTCTTCACCGGCCGGGACGTCGACGAGGACGAGCTGGAGGAGGTCATCGGGTCGGCAAAGCCCGAGGAGCCGGTCGTCGTCCTGGTCGACGACGCGGAGGTGCTGGACGACTGCGACGCCGAGGACGTCCTCAAGCGCATCATCGAGCGCGGCGCCGAGGAGGGGCTGGCCGTGGTGATCGCCGGTGACGAGGACGAGATCTGCGACGGGTTCTCCGGCTGGCAGGTGGACGCGAAGAAGGCCCGCCGCGGCATCCTGCTCTCCCCGCAGGAGTCCGGCTCCGGCGAGCTGATCGGCATCCGCACCACCCGCAGCATGGTCGGCGGCCCGATCACCCCCGGCAAGGGCATGCTGCACCTGGGCAGCGGGGAGCACCTGACCGTGACGACGCCGCTGTGACCGTGAGGTGGGGATGAGTACGGGGTCGGCCAGGCCGAGGCGCAGGAGAGCGGCGCCTGGCGGGCTGCGGTACGAGCACCGGCCGGGCCTCCCGCGGCCGGAGAAGCCGAGGGAGGGCGAGTTCGGTTGCGGTGCCGCCGTACTGGTCCTGCTCGCCGCGCTGGCCGTCGTCGTACCGCCGGCCATGGCCCGTCAGGAGTGGGGCGAGGACGTCTGGGGTGACCTCGCGCCTTCCTGGCCGGGGGGCGGTTACGCGTTCGCCGCCTGCGTCGGGGTGCTGGTGCCGGTCGCCTTCGGCGCGCTGATGACTCCGCTGTTCCGGATGGACTGGAAGAAGCGCAAGGCGCGTTCCCTCGGCTGGGCGGTCGCCGCGCTGCCCGGGCTGGCCGCCTGCGAGGCGCTCATGAGCGTGATCACGGGGGTGGCCCGTCCGAAGCACGAGCGGGACTGGGACGGCGCGTGCTACAGCGAGGGCAATCCCTGCTGGGTCCATGTGCACTACCCGTTCGTGTGGGCTGTCGGCCTGGCCGCCACCGTCGCGGCGTCCGCGCTGCTGATCGCCTTGCTCGTCAGACGCGCCCGTCCGGCCGGCGCTTCGGCTACCCCGCCCGGGACATCCGGGCCGTAGGGTTCCCTTCCGCCTCGCTGTCCGAGGCGTACGTCAGGTCGTCGCCCACCCGGGTCAGCCGTACCGTGTGCGCGGCCGGGTTGCAGCCGTCGTGGTTGGACGCGGCGCCTACCGAGGTGGCGACGATCTGCTGCCTCGTGACCGACTTCAGGGTGAGTACGTCGTTGCAGACGCCGCCCAGCGGGTCGGTCTGGCGCAGCTTGCCCAGTTCCTCGCCGACGCCCGCCCGGTGGACGGTGAGCCGGAAGGTGCCCATCGGCAGGGTGCCGTCGAGGCCGAGGCCCTGTCCCTCCCAGGTGCCGAGGTAGGCGTCGGGGACGGTGGACGGGGCTCTGTCGGTGGCGCTGGGGTCGCCGGTCGGGGTCGTGCCGGGCGGGTCGGACGTGGCGGACGTGGCGGACGTGGCGGACGTGGCGGGCGTGGCGCCGACGGAAGGTGCACGGGTGCCGGGGCCGCTCGCGGTGTCGTCGCCGTCCTTGGGCAGCAGGTCGAGGACGAACACCGATCCGACGGTCACCGCCGCGAGCGCTCCGGCAACCGCGAGCGCCACCGTGCAGCTCAGCCGGCGTCCCCGTCCGCCGTCCCCCGGCACGGAGGTCGCGGCGACGGAGACGGACAGCTTCCCGGGAGCCGCACCGGGGTTTTCGCCGGGGCCCTCAACGGGACGCTGTTCAGCGGCGGGTGCGTCACGCGGCTCGGGCACCGGGGACAGCGGCATCGCCGGGGCGGGCCCGAACTCCCCCAGCGTCGGCTGCCCGGCCCCCTCTCCGCCGACCGTGGGGGGCACGGCCGTCGGAGACTCCCGCACCGACGGGCTGCTGAACCCCACCGGCCCCGAGGCGGTCTCCGCCGCCTCCAGGTTCAGCAGCCGTACGGCGCTGCGGCTGACCTGTTCCACCAGCGTCCCCGGCAGCCAGCCGCCCGCGATCAGCCGGGCCGCCCCCTCGGGGGCGAGCCGTCGGGCCACTTCGGCGGGGGCGGGCCGGGCGTCCGGATCCTTGGCCAGGCAGCTCTCCACCAGCTCCCGCAGCTCGCCGCCCGGCAGGCCGAGTTCGGGCGGCTCGTGGACGACCTTGTACAGCAGCGCGGCGGACGAGTCCCCGGGGAACGGGGGCCGTCCGGTCGCGGCGAAGGCCAGCACCGCGCCCAGGGAGAAGACGTCGGCCGCCGCGCCGGCCGGCTTGCCGAGGATCTGCTCGGGGGACATGTAGCCGGGCGAGCCGACCGACACGCCGGTCGAGGTGAGGGAGGCCGTGCCGTCCGTGGCGCGGGCGATGCCGAAGTCGATCAGCAGGGGTCCGTCGAGGGTCAGCAGCACGTTGGACGGCTTCACGTCCCGGTGCACCAGTCCCAGTTCGTGCACCGCCGTCAGCGCCTCGGCGAGGCCCGCTCCCAGCGCCCGTACGGAGGGCGCCGGCAGCGCTCCGCCGTCCGCGACCGCCGAGGCCAGCGACGGGCCGGCCGCGTAGGCCGTGGCGACCCAGGGCACGGCCGCCTCGGTGTCGGCGTCCAGGACCGGCGCGGTCCAGGCGCCGCCGACCCGGCGCGCGGCGTCGACCTCGCGCCGGAAGCGGGCGCGGAACTCCTCGTCCAGCGCGAAGTGCGGGTGCACGATCTTGACCGCGACCGTGCGGCCGCCGGCGCTGCGGCCCAGGTAGACCCGGCCCATGCCGCCGGCGCCGAGCCGGCCGAGCAGCCGGTAGGGCCCCACGGCGGTGGGCTCGTCGACTCCGAGTGGCTGCATGGCGTCCACCCTCCCCCGTGATGACCCCGTACGCCTCGTGTCCGGCAGCGTAGTGACTACGGCTGGAGCAGCTCCACCTTCACGTCCGCCGGGAAGCCGGTGGTCGGCCCGACCCGCCGGGCGAACTCGGCGACGGCCTCCAGCTGCGGGGGCCCGAACCTGAAGTCGAGGGTGGTGAAGTACTGCTCCAGGACGCGTTCGTCGAAGGCCTCCCAGCGGGCCGCCTGTTCGGCGACCTTGCCCACCTCCTCCAGGGAGAGGTTGCGGGAGGCGAGGAACGCCTCGTGGACCTTGCGGGTAATGACCGGCTCGCGCTCCAGGTAGTCGCGGCGGGCCGCCCACACGGCGAAGACGAACGGCAGGCCGGTCCACTCCTTCCAGAGCCGGCCGAGGTCGTGCACGGCGAGGCCGTAGCGCGGGCCGTCGTGGAGGTTGGCGCGCAGGGCGGCGTCACCGATGAGCACGGCGGCCTCGGCCTCCTGCATCATCACGCTGAGGTCCGGCGGGCAGGTGTAGTACTCGGGCGTCACGCCGAAGCGGTCGGCCAGCAGCAGCTGGGCGAGGCGGACGGAGGTGCGCGAGGTCGACCCGAGGGCGACCCGGGCGCCGTCCAGCCGCTCCAGCGGGACCTGCGAGACGATGACGCAGGACATCACCGGGCCGTCGCAGCCGACGGCGATGTCGGGGAAGGCGACCAGGTCGTCCGCGTGGCGCAGGAACTCGACCAGGGTGACGGGCCCGATGTCGAGGTCGCCCCGCACCAGCTGCTCGCTGAGCTTCTCCGGGGTGTCCTTGGTCAGCTCGAAGTCGAGGAGCGTGCCCGTTCTCGCGAGCCCCCAGTACAGGGGCAGGCAGTTGAGGAACTGGATGTGGCCGACGCGCGGCCGGGTGCGAGAATTGTCCACATCGCGAGGCTAGCCCCTATGGGGTACGCTCCAGACTCCGCCCCAGTAGTCAACCCCTACGCGATCTTCAAACATCCGGGTGACGTGATCTTGACCTCTGTTGCGTTCGGCTGCCCGCATGCTAGGCTCGCCGCAAGTTGCAGTTTGGTTTCCCTTGCAGTACAGAGCCTGCGGAGCATGTGACCGCGGGCTCTAGTCGTTTTCAGACGTATGCAGTTGTGCGGCATTCTTGTTTTCACACTTGCAGGGTTCTGGAGCAGGGCAACCCTTTGGGCCCAAGGAGGGCTTATGGCTACCGGAACCGTGAAGTGGTTCAACGCCGAAAAGGGCTTTGGTTTCATCGCCCAGGAAGGCGGCGGCCCCGATGTCTTCGTCCACTACTCCGCGATCAACGCGAACGGCTTCCGTTCGCTCGAGGAGAACCAGCAGGTGACCTTCGACGTGACCCAGGGCCCCAAGGGTCCCCAGGCCGAGAACGTCACCGCCATCTGAGTTGACGAGCCCAAAGCTCTGATCCGGAACAGATAGCAGTACCAAGGAGCCCCGCGCCGCACGGCGACGGGGCTCCTGCCTTTCCTCACACGCCCCACAGGCCCCATAGTCCCCACAGGCCCCACGCGCCCCGCGCGACGCGCCCGCACGCCCTCCCGCCCGCCGGGCCGGTCGGGCGGGGGTGGTGCGGGTGAGTGGGGACGTCGTGCTCGCGGTCGGCGCCTACGCCCTGCGACTGGCCGGGCCGATGCTGCGGCACGGGCGCGCCGAGACATCGGATCGTGTGCGGAGGCTGGTGTCGGCGGGGGCCGTGGGCCGGGTCCCCGGCCCTGACCGACGCCGGCTTCGCGAACCCACCAGCCCCTCCACGGCACCCGCGCCTTCCACGACGTGATCGCCGAGGGCCGATCCGCGTACGCGGAACCGGGCCGGGCGGGCAGGTCGCCGGGCCCGGGAGTGGCGGCCCAGGCCGGGCGCCCCAGGCCGGGCGCCCCAGGCCGGGCGGCCGCATGCCGGGCGACCGCATGCCCGGCACCTCGCCGGGCCGGGTGTGCGCCCCGCCCGGCCCGGCCCGGGCGGTGTCGGGGCCGGTGATCGCCCGGAGGGAGGAGCGGGTTACTTCAGGCCGATGGCCGCGCAGTCCGCCGCGTAGGCCGAGGTGCAGATGTCGTCGACGGTGTAGACGCCGTCCGCGATCACCGTCTCCTTGATGTTGTCCTTGGTGAGCGCGACCACCGGCACCAGCATCGAGGGGATGTCCTTCTGGGTCGGGCTGTCGACCTTCTCCTGGGTCAGCGCGTCGAACTCGATGTCGTGGCCCTGGACCTTGGTCACCGCCATCCTCGCGGCGTTCGTCGCCTCCAGCAGGAACGACTTGTACACGGACATGTACTGCTGCCCCGCCACGATGCGCTGCACCGCGTCCAGGTTCGCGTCCTGCCCGGTCACCGGCGGGATGTCGGTGGCGCCCGCCTCCTTCAGCGTGTCGATGACGGCGCCCGCCATGCCGTCGTTGGCCGAGTAGACGGCGGCTATGTGGCTCAGCCCGATGGCCTGGATGGCCTGCTTCATGTTCGCCGCGGCGGCCTCGGGCTTCCACTCCTTGGTGTCGTACTCCTCGGCGATCTGCACCTTGCCCTTGAGCTCGCTGAGCGCGCCCGACTTGAACCGGCCGGTGTTCGGGTCGGCCGGGTCGCCGTTCATCATGACGATCTTGCTGGTCGCCGCCTTCGCGCCGAGCGCGTCGAGGATGGCGCGGCCCTGCACCTCGCCGACGAGTTCGTTGTCGTGCGAGACGTAGGCGTCGATCGGGCCCTGCGCGAGCCGGTCGTAGGCGATGACCGGTATGCCGGCGTCCTTGGCCTTCTGCACGTCCGGGGCGATGGCCTCGGCGTCCACCGCGTCGACCAGGACGACGTCCACCTTGTCGTCGATCATGTCCTGGAACTGCGAGCTCTGGGTGGTCTTGCTCGCCTCGGCGTTGGCGTAGCGAACCGTGCCCTTGCCGTGGGTGAGCGAGGAGACCTCCTTCTTGATGATCGGATAGTCGAACTTCTCGAAGCGCGCCGTGTCCTTGTCGGGGAGCAGGAGGCCCACCGTGAGGTCGTCGCCCTTCGTCGGCCCACTGGAACTGCCGCTTGCGCCGACATCATTGATGACGCCGCACGCGGCGAGGGAGAGCGCGGCGGAGAAGCCGGTCAGGGCTGTAGCGGTGCGACGCGCTACGGCCTTTCGGGTGGTGCGAGGGTTCACGTCAGGGGGGCCTTCCGAACCAGGGAGCAACATCGGTGCCAGACCGCCGACAGCAAAGCGTCACCTGCCTGACACGTCAAGATGTTGTCGTAACAAGCGCGCAACTGATGTTTACCGGTCGGTATTCTGGACATTGCCCACGGCAGTCAGCGCCTGGCTGTCCGGGAGCCCTTCTCCTGCGCGTACAGCGCCTCCACCTCGGCCGCGAATTCCCGCATGATCGCCTCCCGGCGGAGCTTCATCGACGGCGTCAGATGGCCCTCCCGCTCGGTGAGGTCACGGGGCAGGACGGCGAAGCGGCGGATGGACTCGGGGCGGGAGACCAGTTTGTTGGCCTCGTCGACCGCGCGCTGCAGCACCGCCCGCAACGCCTCGTCGTCCACGAGCCGTTCCACCGGGACGGCGGGCCGGCCGTTCATCCGGCACCAGTGGGCGATGCCGTCGTGGTCCAGGGTGAGGAGCGCGGAGATGTAGGGGCGGCCGTCGCCCAGGACCATGCACTGGGAGATGAGGGGATGCTGGCGGAGCCAGTTCTCCAGCGGGGCGGGCGCCATGTTCTTGCCGCCCGCGGTGATCAGGATCTCCTTCTTGCGGCCGGTGATCGTCAGGTAGCCCTCGTCGTCCAGGCGGCCCAGGTCGCCCGTCGCGAACCAGCCGTCCGCCGACGCGGGGGCCACCCCGCCGCCGTGCGGGTCCCAGTAACCGCGGAACACCTGGCCGCCGCTGAGCAGGATCTCGCCGTCGGCCGCTATGCGCACCTTCGTGCCGGGCAGCGGCCAGCCGACCGTGCCCAGACGGGGTTTGAGGGGCGGCGTCACCGTCGCCGCGCCCGTCGACTCGGTCAGGCCGTAGCCCTCGTAGATCTCCATGCCGGCGCCCGCGTAGAAGGCGGCGAGGCGGCGGCCCAGCGGTGAGCCGCCGCAGATGATGTGCCGGACGCGGCCGCCCATGGCGTTGCGGATACGGCGGTAGACGAGGGGGTCGTAGAAGGCGCGGGCCGCCTTCAGGGCCGCGCCCGGACCGGGGCCGGTGCCGGCGTGGCCGGCCTCGGTCGCCTCTCCGTGGCGGACGGCCACCTTCGCCGCGCGGTCGAAGGCCGTCACCCGGCCGCCGCTCTCCGCCTTGGCCCGCGCGTTGTTGTAGACCTTCTCCAGCATGTACGGGATGGCGAGGAGGAAGGTGGGCCGGAACGCGGCCAGGTCCGCCAGCAGGTCCTCCGCCGCCATGCTCGGCGCATGGCCCAGCCGGACCCGGGCGCGCACGCAGGCGATGGCCACCATGCGGCCGAAGACGTGCGACATCGGCAGGAACAGCAGGGTCGCGGCGTCCTCGGCCGACTTCGACTTGAAGACCGGGTAGAGGAGTTCGATCGCGTTGTCGACCTCCGTCAGGAAGTTGCCGTGCGTGAGGACGCAGCCCTTGGGGCGGCCGGTGGTGCCCGAGGTGTAGATGACGGTGGCGAGGGTGTCGGGGACCAGCATCCCGCGGCGTACGGAGACCTCCTGGTCGGAGACGTGCCGGCCGAGCTCGGCCAGCCGCTCCAGGTGCTGCTTGTCGACGACCCACAGGTGGCGCAGGTCGGGCAGGCGGCTGAGCTCCGGGCCCAGGGCCGCGGCCTGCCCGGCGGTCTCCGTCACCAGGGCCACCGCGCCGGAGTCCTGGAGGATCCAGCGGGCCTGGAAGACGGAGGAGGTGGGGTAGATCGGGACGGTGACCAGGCCGGCCGCCCACGCGGCGAAGTCCAGCAGCGTCCACTCGTAGACCGTCCGCGCCATGACCGCGATCCGGTCGCCCGGCGCCAGCCCCTCGTTGATCAGGCCCTTGGCGAGGTCCAGCACCTGCCGCGCGAACTCGGCCGCCGTCACGTCCGCCCAACGGCCGTCCGCCGTACGGCGGCTGAGGACGCGGTCGCCGGGAGCCGCCTCGGCGTTGTCGAACGGCAGGTCGGCCAGCGAGCCGTGGGTGGCCGGCGGGACGAGCGGGGGCACCGACACCTCCCGGACCTCCCCGTCCAGCTTCCGTACCTCCGGCTCCACCAGCCGGGGAACTCCGTCGTAGTCGTACGCGGACGGGTAGGACACGGACATGGCAGCTCCTGAAGGCGTGCGGCTCGGTTCCGCTGTGCAACCGGGGGTACGGGACGCGCGTGCCGAGACGTTCACCGCCGGTGCGCGGCCGACGGGGCACCGCTGTTCGGGACGGTGATCGTACGGGGCTGAGATGGGGAGTTGGTGCGGGTTCGGGGAGGGTCCGGAGCCGGCCGTGTGCAACCTCGGGGTTACGTGGGTTACGTGGGTTACGTGATGACCCTTCAGTTTCGTTCCAGGATCGCCGTCACGCCCTGGCCGCCCGCCGCGCAGACCGAGATCAGGCCGCGGCCGGGGGCGTCCCGTTCGGCGAGCAGCCCGGCCAGCGTCGCCACGATCCGCGCGCCGGTCGCGGCGAACGGGTGACCGGTGGCGAGGGAGGAGCCGGCGACGTTCAGCCGGGCGCGGTCCACGGGCGTGAGGCCCCGCTTCTCCCAGGCCGCGAGCGTGGCCAGCACCTGGGAGGCGAACGCCTCGTGGATCTCGACCAGGTCGAAGTCCTCGATGCCCAGGCCCGCCCGCTCCAGCATGCGCGGGACCGCGTACGCGGGCGCCATCAGCAGTCCGTCCTCGCCGCCGGCGACGTCGCCCGCCACGAAGTCCACGGCCGCCGTCTCGTACGCCGTCAGATACGCGAGGGGCTCAAGTCCGCGGGCCTCGGCCCACTCCTCGGAGGCGAGCAGTACGGTCGCGGCGCCGTCCGTCAGCGGCGTCGAATTGCCCGCGGTCATGGTCGGGTTCGGCGCGTCCAGGCCGAACACCGGCTTCAACGCGGCGAGTTTGGCGGTCGTCGAGCCGGGGCGCAGGTTCTGGTCGCGGGCCAGGTCGCGGAAGGGGATCACCAGGTCCCGGAAGAAGCCGCGTTCGTAGGCCGCCGCGAGCTTCTGGTGGCTGGCCGCCGCCAGTTCGTCCTGCGCCTCGCGGGTGATGCCCCAGGCGCGGGCGGTGACCGCCGCGTGCTCGCCCATCGACAGGCCGGTGCGCGGCTCGGCGTTACGCGGGAT
Organism: Streptomyces sp. NPDC020996; assembly: GCF_040641355.1. Classification (NCBI taxonomy): domain Bacteria; kingdom Bacillati; phylum Actinomycetota; class Actinomycetes; order Kitasatosporales; family Streptomycetaceae; genus Streptomyces; species Streptomyces sp. NPDC020996. The sequence continues at coordinate 31,144 of NZ_JBFADM010000026.1, read as the reverse complement.
GTCGGGGATCAGGTGGGACGGGCGGACGCGGGCGAGCGCCTTGAGCCGGCCGCCGGCCGACTTCGCCCGCCGGGCCTCCAGCAGGATGCGGCGCAGCCGGTCGTTGACACCGAGGGGCGCGTCGCTCGCCGTGTCCGCGCCGCCCGCGACCGCCGACTCGGTCTGCCCGAGGGCGATCTTGTTGGCGGCGGCGATCACGGCCTGCAGCCCCGTGCCGCACGCCTGCTGGATGTCGTAGGCCGGGGTGCGGGCGTCCAGCTTCGAGCCGAGGACCGTCTCGCGGGCGAGGTTGAAGTCGCGGGCGTGCTTGAGGACCGCTCCGGCGACGAACTCGCCGACGGCGCCCGGCTCCTGGAGGCCGTACCGCTCGACGAGGCCGTCCAGCGCGGCGGTCAGCATCTCCTGGTTCGACGCGGTGGCGTACGGGCCGTCGGAGCGCGCGAACGGGATGCGGGCGCCGCCGATGATCGCGACCCGCCGTGCCGCCGGCGGCTTCAGGGGGCTCATCTCGACCTGCTCCTCACCTGTGACATAGGATTACCTCCGGTAACCTTACTCCAGAGTAACCAAAGATCCGCGTGGGGAGAAGGACTGTGGCCGACCGATATCTCCGTTTCACCGGCACCGCGCCCGGCCGGTTCCTGACCCGGCGGCTCGGGCTGCCGCAGCCGGAGCCGCTGCGGCGCTGGTCGCCGGAGCACCCCGCCCTGCCCGGTCCCCTGCTGCACCTCACCGCCGGGAAGTCCGGGCTGGACCTCGCGCCCATCCTCGCCCGCACGGGGCTCCCGGCGGGAACCGGCTCCCCCGCCGCCGTCGTCCTCGACGCCACCGGCGTGCGGGACGTCGGCGCGCTCGCCGAGGTGCACGCCGCCCTCCACCCCGTCGTACGGTCCGTCGCGGGCAGCGGCCGGGTCGTGGTGCTGGGCACGCCCCTCGACGCCGACGACCACCACCAGGCCGCCGCCCAGCAGGCGTTGGAGGGGTTCACGCGCTCGCTCGGCAAGGAGATCGGGCGCGGGCGGACGGTGAACCTGGTGCGGCTCACGGACCCGGCCGCCGCCGAGTCGACCCTGCGCTTCCTGCTCTCCCCCAGGTCGGCGTACGTCAGCGGCCAGGTGATCGAGGTGGGCCCCGCAGCCCCGGACGCCGCCGCCCCGGAGGTCGCCGATGCCTTGGACGTCACCGACGGCCCGGACCGCCCCCTCGCCGGGCGCACCGCCCTGGTCACCGGCGCCGCCCGCGGCATCGGCGAGGCGGTCGCCGAGACGCTGGCCAGGGACGGCGCCCGGGTCGTCGTACTCGACGTGCCGCAGGCCGAGGCGGACGCGCGGCGGGTCGCCGAACGGCTCGGCGGCACGGCCCTCGCGCTCGACATCACGGCCGCGGACGCCGGCCGGCGGATGGCCGAGGCGCTGCCCGACGGCCTGGACGTCCTCGTCCACAACGCGGGCGTCACCCGCGACCGCAGGCTGGTCAACATGCCCGCGGAGCGCTGGAGTTCGGTGCTGGAGGTGAATCTGGCGAGCGTGCTGCGCAGCACGGACGAACTGCTGGCCGCCGGGACGCTGAAGCGCGGCGGGCGGATCGTGGCGACGGCCTCGATCGCGGGGATCGCCGGCAACGCGGGCCAGACGAACTACGGCGCGAGCAAGGCGGGCGTCGTCGGGCTGGTGCGCTCGCTCGCGCCGCGCGCGCTCGCCGAGCACGGGGTGACGGTCAACGCGGTCGCGCCCGGGTTCATCGAGACGAAGATGACGGCCGCGGTACCGCTGTTCATCCGGGAGGCGGGCCGCCGTATGAACTCCCTCGCCCAGGGCGGGCTGCCCGCCGACGTCGCCGAGACCACCGCCTGGCTCGCGCACCCGGCCTCGGCCTCGGTCAACGGGCAGGTCGTGCGGGTCTGCGGCCAGAGCCTGCTGGGGGCCTAGTGTCCGTGTCCGTCGTCCTCACCGGCTCCCCCGCGCTCGCGCCCCTGCTCGCCCGCGGCGCCCTGCGGTCCCCCTTCAAGCGCCCCCGCCCGGACGCCGGCTTCCCGCACGACCGGCTCGTGCTGCCAGGGCTGCGCGTCGACCCCGCCCGGCTGGCGGCCTACGAGCGGGTCTGCGGCTTCGCCGCCGGCGACGGCCGGCTGCCGCTCACCTATCCGCACGTGCTGGGCTTCCCGCTGGCCATGCGGCTGATGAGCGGCCGGGACTTCCCGCTGCCGCTGCTCGGTCTCGTCCACACGTCGATCGACATCACCCGGCACCGGGCACTGCCGGCCACCGGTGCGTACGAGGTCGCCGTGCGGGTCGCCGGCCTGGCGCCGCACCGGCGCGGGACCGAGGCCACGGTGGTCACCGAGGTCCGGGACGGCTCCGCCGTGGTGTGGGAGTCGACGAGCACCTACCTCGCCCGGCACCGGCACCGGCACCGTACGACGGCCGGAGCGGGCGCCGGGGCCGGAGCGGGGACCGGTCCCGGAGCGAGTGCCGCCGCCGAACGGGAGGAGCCGGGGCCGCTGCCGGCGGTGGCGGAGTGGCACCTGGCCGGGGACCTCGGCCGGCGCTACGGCGCCGCGTCCGGCGACCGCAACCCCATCCACCTGCACCCGCTCACCGCCCGCCTGTTCGGCTTCCCGCGCGCCATCGCACACGGCATGTGGACCGTGGCCCGCTGCCTCGCCGCCCACGGCACGCCCGAGTCGGTGCGCGTACGGGCCGGCTTCCGGGCACCCGTGCTGCTGCCGGGGACGGTGACCTACGCGGCGGACGGCGCCCGATTCGAACTGCGCAGCGGCGACCGCGTCCACGTGAGCGGCCGAGTAGAGGCAACAGCACCCCCTGCCGGACGCTGACCGCGCTCCGGTGACCCCGGAGCGGCGGCTCGATCCCCCGCGCCGGGGCCCGAGCGGGGGCGCGAACCCCGCGCCGGACACGCCCCGAGCACCGACGCGACCCCCTTCGCCAAGGGTGCTTCTGACAGCGCCGCGAACCACCGGGCCACCCGGCGCACCGGGGCCGACACCCCGCACGCCGCCCGGACGCTAGCCGTCAGCCCCTGCGGACCTGCGCACGGGCGCAGGGGAGCAGGGGCGACCTCCGGGGCTCAGGCCGCCGGGCGGGCGCGGCGCGACGTCAGCGGTACGGCGCGGTGGCGCGAATTCCGGGCCGGACACGCCCCGAGCGTCCACGCGGGCCGCCGGACCGCCCGGCGCACCGGGGCCGACACCCCGAACGCCGCCCGAACGCTACCCGGTCGGCCCGCGGACCTGCGCACGGGCGCAGGGGAGCAGGGGCGACCTCGGGGGCTCACGCCCCCTGGCGGGCGCGACGCGGTGCTGCGCGGCGCGGCACCGCGGTCCAGCGCCGCAGGCCGCCGGGCCGCCCAGCGCACCGGGACCCGACGCCCCGGATGCCGCCCGCGGACCTGCGCACGGAGGCCGGGCGACCTCGGAGCTCACGCCGCCTGGCAGGCGTAGCGCGGCGCGGTGCTGCGCGACACGGTGCTGCGCGGCGCGGTGCTAGGCGGCGCGGTGCTGCGCGGCTCGGCGCGATGGCGCGAAGCGCGGCGCACGGTGCGGGCCCGGGCCCAGCGCGTTGAAGCCCGGCACGGTGGCGACGCGTCCCAGCGCGTGGCGCGGTGGCACGGAACGCGGCGTCGCGCGGTGCGGCGCGGCAGCGCGGGGGTCGGCGTCGGTGTCGGCGGTGGGGGTGGTGAGGAGGACCGGGTGGGGCTCGGGGATCAGGGCTCGGGGGTGGTTGGGGGGGACCAGGGGTGTCCGGTCATCAGGTTGCTCAGGCCTGCCCAGGCGAAGTTCATCAGGGTGGCCGCCGCCTGCCGCGCGGTGACGCCGGGGGTGGCGTTGGCCCAGGCGGCGAGGGACTCGGCGGCGCCGACCAGGGCCTCGGCGAGGCCGGCGACCTCGTGCTCGGGCAGGTCGGGGTCGCGGTGCGCCTCCCGGGCGGCGACGGCGATCAGCTGCGTGACGAACGCGACGAGCTCCTCGCGCATCGCGGCGACCTCGGCGGCGAACCGCTCGCCGTGGGTGCGGGCCTGCAGGTGCAGCACCGACCAGCCGTCCGGGTTCTGCGCGGTGTGCGTGAAGAACGCCCGCAGCCCCTCCCAGAGTTGGCGGTCGGCGGGCAGATCGCGCCGGACGCCGGCGCGTACCGCCTCGGTCAGCGCCTTCGCCTCGCGGCGGATGCAGGCCGTGAACAGGTCTTCCTTGGAATTCAGGTACAGGTAGACCAACGGCTTGGAGACACCGGCGAGTTCGGCGATCTCGTCCATGGATGCGGCCATGTAGCCACGCTGGCCGAAGGTCCGCACGGCGGCGTCCAGCATCTGCTGTTCGCGGACCGCGCGCGGCATCCGCTTGGTCTTCACGGCACCCATGGGGCAAGGGTAGGGCCTGTCCGGCGGATCGGTCCGGCTCCGGGGCGCGGCGGCCCGGAGCGCGGGGCCTCCCGGTCAGGTCGCTACGAGGTTCTACCGGAGGTTCTCCCGGAGGGTCTCCCCAAGGTTTTCGACGAGGTTCTCCACGAGGTTCTCCACGAGGTTCTCTACGAGGTCTGTTCCTGCGTGCGTCCGGCCGCCTCGTCGGCCGCCTCGTCCTCCTGGGAGCGGCTGGCGGCCAGGTTCGCCTTCATCCGGTCCACCCGCTGCACGACCTGCTCGGAGGCCCGGTCCCGCTCCCCGCGCAGCACGACGAAGCTGATCGGAGCGGAGATCACCAGCGACAGCAGCACGATCCACATGCCGTTGGAGTCGCCGAGCCCGCGCGGGACGACACCCGCGTACACGAGGCCCCAGACGACCACGAGGCAGCCCACGAAGATCCCGAGGCGCATCAGCGTGTAGCGGAGCATCTCAATCCACTCTTCCGATTCCAGAAAGGAGCAAACAGCACTGTCCAGTGAAGCACGCTCACCCCGCGATCTTCCGGCCGGGGCTCAGCCCAGCGGCAGCAGCATGATCACGTCGTCGCGGTCGTCGCCGGGCGCGACGCGGATGGCGCCGGGGACGCGGCCGACCTCCTTGTAACCGCAGGAACCGTAGAAGCGCTCCAGGCCGAGTCCGCCGCGGCAGGTGAGGCGGATCGCCTCCACGCCCTCCAGACCGCGGGCGGCCTCCGCGGCGGCCGCGAGCAGGTCCCGGCCGTACCCCCGGCCCTGGTGGCGGGGGTGCACCATCACGGTGTAGAGCCACACCCAGTGCTTCATCAGCCGGTGGGTGTTGTGCGTGAGGAACGCCGCGGCCGCCACCCGTCCCTCCTCGTCGTGCCCGCAGAGCAGGCGGGCGCGCCCCTCGCTCATCGCCACGAAGTGCTTCAGCAGCTCGGGCCGGATCTCCTCCCGCGTCACCGGGGGCACGAACCCGACGGCGCCGCCCGCGTCGGTGACGTCGGCCCACAGGTCGAGCAGGCCGTCGCGCAGGTCGGGCGTGACGGACGGGTCCAGGGTGAAGGTAAGGGGCATACGCGAATCGTATCCCTTACGGCGCTGACGACGCTCACGACAGCACGCGCGCCGCCACCTCCAGGTCCCCCACCAGCCCCCGGTACGCCGTCTCCCGGTCGTCCGCCCGCAGCACCGACGACGGGTGCACGGTCGGCACCAGCCGCCGCGGACGCCCGTGGATCTCCTCCTCCAGCACCGTCCCGCGCACCCGGCCGACCCGGAACGACGAGCCGAGCAGCGCCTTGCCCGCGGTGGCGCCCAGCACCACGACCAGCTCCGGCTCGACGACCGCCAGCTCGGCCGCCAGCCACGGCCCGCACGCCGTCATCTCGCGCAGGCTCGGCGCCTTGTGGATCCGGCGCTTGCCCGGCCCGGCCCGCGCGAACTTGAAGTGCTTGACGGCGTTGGTGACGTAAGCCTCGCCGGGATCGATGCCGGCCTCGGCGAGCGCCCGGTCCAGCAGCCTGCCCGCGGGCCCGACGAAGGGCCTGCCCTGCCGGTCCTCCTGGTCGCCGGGCTGCTCGCCGACGAGCATCACACGGGCGTCCTCGGCACCCGCGCCGAAGACGGTCTGCGTGGCGTCCCGGTGCAGGGGGCAGCCCCGGCAGCCGGCGGCGGCCTCCCGCAGCCCGCCGAGCGTGAGCCGCGCGGGCAGGAACGGCTCGGCGGTGTAGGCGTCCTCGGGAGCCTCGGTGCGCACCATGCCGGGCGGGTACCCGCCCTGCACCGGGCATCACGCCTCACCTGGGCGTCAGGCGGGCGTAAACGTCACACGCGCATCGGCTGCGGGGTGTCCCGGCGCGCCGGGTCCGGGCCGTCGAACTCACGGATGATCTCGTAGCGGGTGTTGCGCTCCACCGGGCGGAAGCCGGCGTCGCGGATGAGGTCCAGCAGGTCGTCGCGGGTCAGCTTGTTCGGCGTGCCGAAGTTGTCCGCGTCGTGCGTGATCTTGTACTCGACGACCGAGCCGTCCATGTCGTCGGCGCCGTGCTGGAGGGCGAGCTGGGCGGTCTGGACGCCGTGCATCACCCAGAAGACCTTCACGTGCGGGACGTTGTCGAACAGCAGCCGGGAGACCGCGAAGGTCTTCAGCGCCTCCGCGCCGGTCGCCATCTGGGTGCGCGCCTGAAGGCGGTTGCGGATCTTGCCGTCCTTCATGTCCACGAAGTCGTGCTGGTAGCGCAGCGGGATGAAGACCTGGAAGCCGTTCGTCTCGTCCTGCAGCTCACGCAGGCGCAGCACGTGGTCGACGCGGTGGCGGGGCTCCTCGATGTGGCCGTAGAGCATGGTGCACGGGGTCTTGAGACCCTTCTCGTGCGCCAGGCGGTGGATGCGGGACCAGTCCTCCCAGTGGGTGCGGTGGTCCACGATGTGCTGCCGGACCTCCCAGTCGAAGATCTCCGCGCCGCCGCCGGTGAGGGACTCCAGCCCGGCGTCGATGAGCTCGTCGAGGATCTCGGAGGCGCTGAGCCCCGAGATCGTCTCGAAGTGGTGGATCTCGGTGGCGGTGAAGGCCTTCAGGGAGACGTCCGGCAGGACCGCCTTCAGCTCCCGCAGCGACCGCGGGTAGTAGCGCCACGGCAGGTTGGGGTGCAGGCCGTTGACGATGTGCAGCTCGGTGAGGTTCTCCGACTCCATCGCCTTGGCGAGCCTGACGGCCTCCTCGATGCGCATCGTGTACGCGTCCTTCTCGCCCGGCTTGCGCTGGAAGGAGCAGTAGGCGCAGGACGCCGTGCACACGTTGGTCATGTTGAGGTGGCGGTTGACGTTGAAGTGGACGACGTCGCCGTTCTTCCGGGTGCGCACCTCGTGCGCCAGGCCGCCCAGCCACGCCAGGTCGTCCGACTCGTACAGCGCGATGCCGTCCTCCCGGGACAGCCGCTCACCGGAGCGGACCTTCTCCTCCAGCTCGCGCTTGAGCCCGACGTCCATGCCGTTACCTCTTTCTGAGAAGACTCCGTCAACCGTACGCTGTGCCCGTCAGACCTCTTCCGGCAGCTCACCAACCCGGTTCTCCCACTTCGTGGACAGCACGATGGTGGTACGGGTCCGGGAGACGCCCTTGGTCCCGGACAGCCGCCGGATGATCCTCTCCAGACCGTCCACGTCCGCCGCCCGGACCTTGAGCATGAACGAGTCGTCGCCGGCGATGAACCAGCAGTCCTCGATCTCCCCGAGGTCCTTCAGCCGCATCGCCACGTCCTCGTGGTCGGCGGCGTCGGAGAGCGAGATGCCGATCAGCGCGGTGACGCCGAGGCCGAGGGAGGCGGCGTCGACGGTGGCGCGGTAGCCGGTGATGACGCCGGCCGCCTCCAGCCGGTTGATGCGGTCGGTGACGCTGGGTCCCGACAGGCCGACGAGGCGCCCCAGCTCCGCGTACGAGGCCCGGCCGTTCTCCCTCAGGGCCTGGATGAGCTGCCTGTCCACCGCGTCCATGCGATCGAAGCCTTCCGCTTGAAGAGTCCTGAAGTCCTGAAGTCCTGAAATGCAGATGTGCTGAGGTGCTGGTGCTGAGGTGCTGGTGCTGAGGTGCTGGTGCTGAAGTGCCGTGGCGCTCGCCCGGAGCGCACCGCGACGTGCGGCGCTCTACCGGCCCGCCGCCGTGCCACCGCCGCCCAGACCGCCCTTCCACCGCCGGTACAGGCCGTGCTCGACGCCCGCCGCGTCCAGCACCCGCCCGGCGACGAAGTCCACCAGGTCCTGGATGTGGGTGGCGCCCGCGTAGAAGCCCGGCGAGGCCGGCACCACGCTCGCGCCGGCGTCGTCCAGGGCGACCAGGTGCCGCAGGGTCTGACCGCCCAGCGGGGTCTCGCGCACGGCCACGACCAGCCTGCGGCGCTCCTTGAGGGTGACGCTCGCCGCCCGCTGCAGCAGGTCCTTGGACAGCCCGAGCGCGACGCCCGCGACGCAGGCCGTGGAAGCGGGCACGATCAGCATGCCCTTGCTCGGGTACGACCCCGAGGACGGCCCAGCCGCGAGGTCCCCGGCGCTCCAGTGCCGTACGCCCGCGAGGTCCACCTGGAAGCGGTCCGGCTTGCCGTCGGCCCCCCGCGACAGCCATTCCCGCAGGTCGTCCTGCCAGTGGCCGTCCCGGAAGGAGATCCCCGTCTCGTCGAGCAGCGTGAGCCGCGAAGCCCGGCTGACGACCAGGTCGACGCTCTCACCGGCCTCCAGCAGCGCGCGCAGCACCGCGGCGGCATACGGCGTGCCGGATGCCCCGGACACCCCCACGATCCAAGGCGTGCGCTGCTTTTCTCCTGCGTTCACATCTTGAGCGTACCGGTGGGGCGGGGGGTGTTCAGGACCGCGCTGCCCGGGCGCCGCGCAGGCAGCGCTGCCGGCCCGGCAGCCACTGGTTGATATAAGGTTGTTGGCGATATATACGCCCGGTCGTGGGAGGCCTCATGTCCAAGACCCTGGTCGACATCGACGACGACAAGCTGGCCTTCGCTCAGCGCCAGCTCGGCACCAGGACCAAGCGGGAGACCATCGACCGCGCGTTGACCATAGCGTCCGCCATCAGCGCCGACGACCGGGCACGCGCGCTGGGCTGGCTCCAGGAGAACGCCGACGCGTTCCTGGACTTCGACGTCCTCGCGGAACGGGAACGGACGGGACTGTGACGTACCTGGCCGACACCTCCGCCGTGTGGCGGCTTCTGCGCCGGCAGCTCGGCCCACCGTGGCCCGACCGTGTGGCACGGGGGCTGGTCGCCATCTGTCCGCCTGTCGAGGCGGAACTGATGCCCGGCCTCCGGTCCGACCGGGACTGCGAGCCCTTCTTCACCGTTCTCGGCCAGACCTTCGGCTGGGTTCCCGCACTCGACGACCCGTGGCCGAAGATCGTGGAGGTACAGCGGGACCTGGTGAGGATCGGGCACCATCACGGACCCTCCCCCATGGACATCCTGATCGCTCTCACCGCCGAGCGGCACGGCCTGACCGTCCTGCACGTCGACGACGATTTCGAGGCCATCGCCAAGGTGAGACCAGGCATCCCCATGACCCGGGGCGAGGCACGCGGCAACTGATCCCGCAACACCCCGCCGCCCGTCACGGCGTCACAGCGTCAGCCCCCGCACCAGCAGGTCCAGCAGGGCGCAGCCGAACAGGGCGATGCCGATGAAGCCGTTGACGCTGAAGAAGGCCCTGTTCAGGCGGGAGAGGTCGTGCGGGCGGACGATCGAGTGCTCGTACACGAACGCGCCCGCCACGATCAGCAGGCCCAGCCAGAAGAAGGCGCCCGCGCCGGTGGCGAGGGCGTACCAGACGAACAGCGCCGTCGTCACCGCGTGGCAGACCCGCGCGCCCCAGATCGCCGCGGGGATGCCGAAGCGGGCCGGGACCGACATGACGCCGATCTCGCGGTCGGTCTCGACGTCCTGGCAGGCGTAGATCAGGTCGAAGCCGCCGATCCAGACGCCGACCGCGAGGCCCAGGATCACCGCGTCCCAGGACCACTCGCCGGTGATGGCGAGCCAGCCGCCGACCGGGCCCATCGCCTGGGCGAGGCCCAGGATGGCCTGCGGGAAGTTGGTGAACCGCTTGCCGTACGGATAGACCACCATCGGGATCACCGCGACGGGGGCCAGGGCCAGGCAGAGCGGGTTCAGCAGGGCGGCGGAACCGAGGAAGACGACCACCGCGATCAGGGCGCCCGTCCAGGCGTGCTTCACCGACATCGCGCCGGTCACCAGCTCGCGGTGCGCGGTGCGCGGGTTGCGGGCGTCGATCTCCCGGTCGATGATCCGGTTCACCGCCATGGCGAAGGTGCGCAGGCCCACCATGCAGACGGTGACCAGCAGCAGCTTGGCCCAGTGGATGTTCCTGTCCCACTCGTACATCGCGGTGAGCGCGGCGATGTACGCGAACGGCAGGGCGAAGACGGAGTGCTCGATCATCACCAGGCGGAGGAAGGCCTTGGTGCGTCCTGGCTGCGGGATCGCGGCGGAGGCGCTGGTCACAGGCCGTACTCCTTCCAGCGGCGGTCCACCTTCGCCGCCGTCTCCGGGTCGGACAGGACCATGTCGGGCCAGCCGCCGTCGCGGGTGTAGCCCTCCTCGGGCCACTTCTTCGTCGCGTCGATGCCCGCCTTGCCGCCCCAGAACTGCTGGTAGGAGGCGTGGTCGAGGTGGTCGACGGGGCCTTCGACGACGGTGAGGTCGCGGGCGTAGTCCGTGTTGCCCAGTGCCCGCCACGCGACCTCGTGCAGATCGTGCACGTCGCAGTCGGAGTCGACCACCACGATCAGCTTCGTCAGGGACATCATGTGGGCCCCCCAGATCGCGTGCATGACCTTCTGCGCGTGCTTGGGGTACTTCTTGTCGATCGAGACGATCGCGCAGTTGTGGAAGCCGCCCGCCTCGGGGAGGTGATAGTCGACGATGTCCGGGACGATGATCTTCAGCAGCGGGAGGAAGAACCGCTCCGTCGCCCGGCCGAGCGGGCCGTCCTCCGTCGGCGGCCTGCCGACCACGATCGACTGCAGCAGGGGCCGCTTGCGCATCGTCACGCAGTCGATCGTCAGGGCGGGGAAGGGCTCCTGCGGGGTGTAGAAGCCGGTGTGGTCGCCGAAGGGGCCCTCGGGCAGCATCTCGCCGGGCTCCAGCCACCCCTCCAGCACGACCTCCGCGTTCGCCGGCACCTGCAGCGGGACGGTCTTGCAGTCGACCATCTCGATCCGCCGGCCCGCGACGAACCCGGCGAAGAGATACTCGTCGATGTCGCCGGGGAGCGGGGCGGTGGAGGCGTAGGTGACGGCCGGGGGGCAGCCGAAGGCGATGGCGACCGGCAGGCGCTCGCCGCGCCTGGCCGCCACCTGGTAGTGGTTGCGGCTGTCCTTGTGGATCTGCCAGTGCATGCCGATCGTGCGCCGGTCGTGGCGCTGGAGGCGGTACAGGCCGAGGTTGCGGATCCCGGTCTCCGGGTCCTTGGTGTGGGTCAGCCCGAGGTTGAAGAAGGAGCCGCCGTCCTTGGGCCAGGTGAACAGCGCCGGCAACCGCTCCAGGTCGACGTCGTCGCCGGTGAGCACGACCTCCTGCACCGGCGCGTCCTTCACCTTCTTCGGCGGTACGTGCGTCATCGCGCCGAGCTTGCCGAAGGCCTCGCGGACGCCGACGAACCCGTGCGGCAGCTCCGGCCTCAGCAGCCCGCCGATCTTGTCGCTGATGTCGCCGTACGCCTTCAGGCCCAGGGCCTTGAGCAGGCGGCGGTCGGTGCCGAAGACGTTCATCGCGAGGGGCATCGAGGAGCCCTTCACGTTCTCGAACAGCAGCGCCGGACCGCCCGCCTTCTGCACCCGGTCGACGATCTCCCCGACCTCCAGGTACGGGTCCACCTCGGCCTTGACACGTTTGAGGTCGCCCTCGCGTTCCAGTGCCCTGAGCAGGGAGCGAAGATCGTCGTATGCCATGCGTCCCAGTATCTGCCACCCGATACGCTGGCTCGGTCACCGGGGCCCGCTCACTCGTCTGGGGGATCGCACGACGATGCTCAGGTATCTGCCCTTCCTGCTGGTCCTGGCGCTGTGGATCTACGCGTTCGTGGACTGCCTGAACACGCCCGAGGACGAGGTGCGCGGGCTGCCCAAGGTGGCCTGGGTGTTCGTCATCCTGCTGTTCGGCGAGGTACTCGTCGGCCCGGTGGCGTGGCTGGTCGCCGGCCGGAAGCGCACCGCGCCGGCCGCCGGGCAGGCCCGCTGGGTCGCGCCCGACGACAACCCCGAGTTCCTGAAGTCGCTGCGCGAGGAGAACCGGCGCGGCGAGGACAACGACGGCGCCTGAGACCGCGCACCCCTGCCGGGGATGACAGCACCCGGCACCAGGCACCCGGTGCCCGCCACCCGGCACCCGGCACCCGGCACCCGGCACCCGGCAAGGTGCAGGCCGCCCGCTCGCGGACGTCATGCCTCCCGGGGCGGGGCGTCCGGTCGCAGGACGAGTTCCAGCCGGCCCGGGAAGCGGGCGTCGAACTCCCTTCTGCGCAGGCGGTTGACCCGCCGGGGGCCCTCGTCGCGCTGCTCCACCAGACCCGCCCCGCGCAGTACGGCGAAGTGGTGGCTGAGCGCCGCCTTGCCGGGCTACCGGGTCACGGACCTGCCCTTCCGGCCGGGCCTCGAGGTGTCCGGCCGCGTCCGGGCGGTGGGCGAGGGCGTCACCGGTCTGACCACGGGGCAGGAGGTGACGGCCCTGACCGGCGGCGGGGCGTACGCGGACGTGGTCCTCGCCGACGCCGTGACCGTCTTCCCGCTCCCGGCGGGTGTGGACCTGCGCACGGCGGCGGCACTGCCGACCGTGCTGCCCACGGCTTACGCGCTCGTCCACTCCGTGGGCCGGCTGCAGCCCGGCGAGACGGTGCTCGTGCAGGGCGCGGCGGGCGGGGTCGGCACCGTGGCGGGGCAGCTGGCGAAGGCGGCGGGCGCCGGGGCGGTGTACGGCGTGGTGTCGGGCGCGGCGAAGGCGGCGTACGCGCGCGAACAGGGCTACGACGAGGTGTTCGTCGGGGAGTTCGCGGAGCCGGTGCGGGCGGCGACCGGCGGCCGCGGGGTCGACCTCGTGCTCGACCCCGTCGGCGGCGAGACCCTCCGGGCCGGCCTGGCCTCGCTCGCGGTCTTCGGGCGGCTGGTCTCCTTCGGCAACGCGAGCTCGGCGCCGGCCTGGAGCGTGGGGCAGCCCGAACTGTATCCACGGGGCGTGTCGGTGGGCGGCTTCTCGATCCTCACGCTGGCGCGGACCGCACCGGGCGAGCTGCGGTCACTCGCCGAGCGGGCCTTCGCGAAGGCGGGCGACGGGACGGTGTCCCTGCCGGTGACGGCCGAGTTCGCCCTGGAGGATGCAGCGGAGGCGCACCGCCTGATGGGGCCCGGACCAGCACCGGCAAGCTGCTGCTGCGGGTGGGCGGCGCGCACTGAGGACCAGCTGGTCGGCGCCCCGGGGCTCGGGCGGCGCCGCTCACTCCTCCGGGTTGGTCTCCAGCCAGGTCAGCTGCATGTCGTCCAGGAGGGACTCCAGGGGGCGGCCGGAGGCGTGGGCGTTGATCTCCACCTGGACCGTGGCCCAGCAGGTGAGGCTCATGACGAGGACGCGCAGGCCGTCCGTGCCGTAGCGGTCGAGGATGTCGTCGGCACAGTCCAGGGCCTCCCGGGCGATCTCCTCGGCGGGGTAGGTGCCGGCCGCTCTGCGCAGGAGGTCGATGGAGAGACGGGAGACCTCAGGGGTGAGGGCGGCCAGACGCTTGTCCTCTTCTTCGTCCACGCGCTCACCGTAGGGGATGGGGCGCCTTCTGTGCCGTTTCCCAGCGGAAACCGCCCGTAAGGGAAGAACGCGTGAAGATCCCGGCGGGCGCCCGCCCGGCCGCCGCCGGCCGCCGCCGGCACGGCGGTTGCCCTCCTGCTTCCGCCACAGGAGAGTGGGACGCATGGATCCGGCACAGGCACGCGCCTGGCTCAGCACCGCCGTCGCGGAGGCGCGCGCCGGCCTCGCCGAGGGCGGCATCCCGATCGGGGCCGCGCTGTACGGCGCCGACGGCACCCTCCTCGGGCGGGGCCACAACCGGCGCGTCCAGGACGGCGACCCCTCGACGCACGCGGAGACGGCCGCGTTCCGGGCGGCGGGACGGCAGCGCTCGTACCGCGGCACGACGATGGTGACGACCCTGTCGCCGTGCTGGTACTGCTCCGGCCTGGTCCGGCAGTTCGGCATCTCCCGGGTCGTGATCGGCGAGGCGGAGACCTTCCACGGCGGGCACGACTGGCTGGCGGAGCACGGCGTGGAGATCGTGCTGCTGGACGACCCCGAGTGCGCCGGGATGATGCGCGACTTCATCGGCGAACGCCCGGCCCTGTGGAACGAGGACATCGGTGAGTGAACCGGTGAGCGAACCAGTTAATTTGGTGAGCGAACCGGTGAGTGATTCGGCGAGCGACTGTGAGTGACTTTGAGTGACCGGCCCTAGGAGCGGGACTCCAGGACGTCGATCAGGCGCTCGAAGCGGGCGCGCCAGCGGGCCTCGGACTCGTGCTCGCCCTGGAACTCGTGGGTGAAGCGGAGCAGGCAGCCGTCCCCACCGGCCCGTTCCAGGTGGAACCTGACCCGCCCGCCGCCCCGCAGCGTGTACTCGGCGACCCGGTCCACGTCCCACGCCGTGACCTGCCCGTCGCCCAGGCCGTGCAGGGAGACCTCGCCGCCGAGCCGGGGCTCGAGGACGTCGACGGCGGTGAACCACTCCGAGAGACCCTCCGGGGTGGCCAGTGCCGGCCATGCCTGCTCCATGGGCCGCGGGAGCCGCACCAGGAAGTGCAGGATATGCGTGTTCCCGTGGGTCTGGCTGGTGCCCTGTTCGATGGAACCGGTCATGACACCAGCCTGACGCGCACGGGAACGTCGCGCACCCGATGGGGTGAAGACTCCGTCCTACACGCCCGCGTAGGAGTGCTTGCCGGAGACGAAGATGTTCACACCGTAGTAGTTGAACAGCCAGCAGCCGAACGCGAGCAGGGCGAGGTAGGCGGCCTTGCGGCCCTTCCAGCCGGCCGTGGCGCGGGCGTGCAGGTAACCGGCGTAGGCGACCCAGGTGATGAACGACCAGGTCTCCTTGGGGTCCCAGCCCCAGTAGCGGCCCCACGCGTCGCCCGCCCAGATCGCGCCCGCGATGATCGTGAACGTCCACAGCGGGAAGACGGCCGCGTTGACGCGGTAGGAGAACTTGTCGAGGCTCGCCGAGGCGGGCAGCCGCTCCAGGAAGGACGTCGCGAAGCGGCCGGGCTTTCCGCCGGTGGCGAGCTTGTTCTCGTAGCTGTCCTTGAACAGGTACAGCAGCGTGGCGACCGCGCCGACGTAGAAGACCGCGCCGCACAGGATCGCCGTGGAGACGTGGATGTACAGCCAGTACGAGTGCAGGGCGGGCACGAGCTGGGCGCTGGCGGTGTACAGGACGGTGACGGCGAGACCGAGGTCGAGCAGGACCGTGGTGATCAGGAACAGCCCGAGCCAGCGGATGTTCTTCTTCAGCGCGAGCAGCGTGAGGTACACGCCGACGGCGACCGTCGAGAAGGTGATGTTGAACTCGTACATGTTGCCCCACGGCGCCCGCTGCACCGACAGGGCCCGCGCGAGCACGCCGCCGAGCTCGACGAGGAAGGCGAGCGCGGTGAGGGAGACGGCGATCCGCCCGTAGAGGTCGCCCTGCGCGTCCCCGCCGTGCGCCCCCGGCCCGTCCGGCACGTCACGGGAGCCGGCGGCGGACCGCACGACGACCTTCGGCCGCTCCAGCACGGCGGTGCCGCCGGCCTTCTTGACGGTGACGGCGGGAGCCGCCGCCTTCTTGGACGTCTTGGGCTCGGTGAGCGCGGCGGCCGTGCGGCCCACCTTGCTGCGGCTGCCGAAGAGCCATTCGGTGATGTAGGCGAAGAAGGCCAGGGTGTAGACGGCCATCGCGGAGTAGATCAGCGTGTTGCTGATGTTCGCGAGGTGTTCGTTGGTGGCGGCGGCGAGAGTCACTGCTTCTCAGCCCCTTCGGCAGGAACGACTTCGGGGTCGGGGGAATCGGAGGGATCGGCGGAGTCGGAGGAGTCGGAGGAGTCGGAGGAATCGGCGGGGGCCGGGACGGAGGGGGCGGATGCGTCGTCGGCGTCGGGGCCGGAGTCGGCGTCGGCGTCGGGGGCGCCCGGGGCCTGGTCGTAGAGGATTCCGGCGAGGTCGCCGAGTTCCTCGGGCACCTTGGCGGACTCGCTGCGGCCGAGTCCGGCCATCTCGACGACCGTGACGCCGTCGGCGCCCCGCGTCGCCCGCACCCAGACGCGGCGCCGCTGGACGAACAGCGACGCGGCGAGACCGAAGATCGCCACCAGGGCGCCGCCCAGCGCCCACCCGCTGCCGGGCTGCTGGGTGATCTGGAACTGCGCCCACTCCCTGACGTGCTTCTCCAGGGTGATCGAGCCGGCGCCGCCGGGGAGGGTCATGGTCTGGCCGGGGTGCAGGTTCTTGCGCAGCACCTGGCCGTCGGCCTTCTTGAACGGCTTCATGTTCTTCAGGTCGAGCTGGTACACGCTCTGCGGGATGCCCGAGTCGACGCCGAGGTCGCCGTGGTAGCCCACCAGGTTCAGCGTCGGGTTGCGCAGCGCCGGGAAGGTGGAGGCCGTCTCGCTGCCCACCGTGTAGGTCGGCAGGAAGAACGCCTGGAAGCCGAGCTGCTCCCGGACGCCCTTGGCGTTGCGGTAGCCGTCCATCACCTTGATCGCACCGGAGGAGGTGGCGAAGGAGTCCAGCGGCAGCAGCGGTACGGCGTCGCGGTAGACGACGTTGCCCTTGCCGTCGCGGACGGTCACGACGGGCGCGTAGCCGTGGCTGGCGAGGTAGACCTTGGAGTCGCCGACGGCCAGCGGCTCGTTGACCCGGATCGTGGTGCTCTTCTCCTTGCCGTACGCGCCCACGCTGTAGTTGATCCTGGCCTGGTAGGTGCGCGGCGTGCCCCGGTTGGGGCCGGTCTCCTCGTAGGTGCCCCGGAAGTCCTTCAGGTCGAAGCTGAAGGGGGTGAGGTCGTCGGTGGTGAAGAGGTTGCCGGACTTGAAGTTGTCGTACTGCGTGATGGTGTTGGCGAAGCCGTCGCCCTCGACCACCAGCTTGTAGCCCTCGGACTTGAACAGCTGGCCCCAGGCGAAGGCGACCAGCATCACGATCAGCGCGACGTGGAAGGCGAGGTTGCCGACCTCGCGCAGATAGCCCTTCTCGGCGGCGACCGCGTCACCGGTGGCGTGCGCCCGAAAGCGGCGCTTCTTCAGCAGGGTGAGCGCGGCCTGGCGGACCTGTTCGGGCTCGGCGGTGGTGCGCCAGGTGGTGTAGGCGGGCAGCCGGGTCAGCCGGCGCGGGGCGGCCGGCGGGCGGCCGCGCAGCTGGCCCACGAACTGCCAGGTGCGGGGCACGATGCAGCCGATGAGCGAGATGAACAGCAGGATGTAGATCGCGGAGAACCACACCGAGCTGTAGACGTGGAAGAGGCCGAGCTTGTCGTAGACCGGCCCGAGGATGCTGTGGTCCTTGCGGAACTGGGCGACCTTCGTCGCGTCGATGCCGGTCTGCGGGATCAGCGAGCCCGGGATCGCGCCGAGCGACAGCAGCAGGAGCAGCAGCAGCGCCACCCGCATCGAGGTGAGCTGGCGCCAGAACCAGCGCGCCCAGCCGATCACGCCCAGGGCGGGCACGTTCGGCAGCTCCTCCTTGGGCGCGGTGGACAGCTGGGAGCCGGCGGCGCCCAGGTCCTGGTCCTCGCCGGTGGCGGGGGCGTTGTCGGCGGTGGTCTTGCTCATCGATCAGATCCCCACAGTGAAGCCGGCGGACCAGGACTGCATGTCCTGCACGAGGCGGTCCCAGGCGCCGGTCAGCAGCAGCAGACCGGTCACGATCATCATCGTGCCGCCGATCCGCATCACCCAGACATAGTGGCGCTTGACCCAGCCGAAGGCGCCGAGCGCCTTGCGGAAGGCGACCGCGGCGAGCACGAAGGGCACGCCGAGGCCGAGGCAGTAGGCGACGGTCAGGACGGCCCCGCGGCCCGCGCTGGACTGCTGGGAGGACAGGGCCAGCACGGAGGCGAGCGTCGGCCCGATGCACGGCGTCCAGCCGATGCCGAACAGCGCGCCCAGGACGGGGGCGCCGGCCAGGCCGGCCACCGGCCGCTTGTGGAGGCGGAACTCACGCTGGGTCATCCACGGCATCAGGCCCATGAAGAAGAGACCCATGAGGATCATGAACGCGCCGAGCACCTTCGACAGGACGCCCTTGTTGTCCTGGAGGCTGTCGCCGAAGTATCCGAACAGCGCGCCGCTGGAGACGAACACGGCGGTGAAGCCGAGCACGAACAGGGAGGCGCCCGCCACCATCCGCCCGCGCCGGGCCTCGGCCAGGTCGGTGCCGGTGACCCCGGTGACGTAGCTGAGGTAGCCGGGGACGAGGGGCAGGACGCACGGGGAGAAGAAGGAGACGAGTCCGCCGAGCAGCGCGACGGGCAGGGCGACCAGCAGGGCGCCGTTGAGCACCGTGCCGTTGTAGCCCGTCGCGGCGAGCGTGGTGACCGCGCTCACGTCACTTCTCCGCGAGGACCGGGGCGACCATCTTGCGCAGCTTCTCCTCGCTGAGCGCGGCCAGCGAGCGGGCGGCGATCTTCCCGTCCCGGTCCAGTACGAGGGTGGAGGGGACGGCCTGCGGGTTGAGCGTGCCCTTCTTGAAGCGGAGCATCAGCTTGCCGGTCGGGTCGTACAGGCTGGGGTAGGTGATGCCCTGCTGCTTCTCGAAGGCGACCGCGTTCTGGATGCTGGTGTCGCGGGTGTTGATGCCGACGAACTGCACGCCCTTGCCCTTGAGGTCCTGGTAGACCGTCTCGAAGTTGCGCGCCTCGGCCCGGCAGGGGGCGCACCAGGAGCCCCACATGTTCAGGACGACGACCTTGCCCTTGAAGGAGGCGACGTCGACCTGCCCCCCGTCGACGGTCTTGCCCGACAGGTCGGGCGCGGCGGCGCGCTCCCCCTTCTTGGCGGTGGAGATGCCGTCCTTGCCCATGACGAAGTTGGTGTCACCGCCCCCGCCCGAGGTGCCTCCCGAACCGCACGCGGACACGGTCAACGCGGCAGCCGCGGCCAGGGCGGCGAGGGCGGCACGGCTTCGTCGGTTCGAGCGCAGGGGGGCGCGGCTGGCGGCGGTCATGTGAAAAGTTTCGCATGTCCGTTCCGAGGATCTTGCGCACCCCCCTCGCGGTCGCCCGGAGGCCGGGAACGCGCACGTCAGGCGGTGTTCGCGGAGGCCGTGGAGGCCGTGGAAGCCGTGGAAGCCGTGGAGGCCGTGGAGGCCGTGGAAGCCGTGGAGACGTCCTTGAAGAAATCCTTCCAGCCACCGGCGGGCTGCTGCCCGACGTCGAGGGTGCGCAGCTTCGCGAGCACCTCGGGCTTCTGTACGTCCATCCAGTCGGCGAACTGCCGGAACGAGACGAGGCGCACGTCCGCGCCCTTCTCCTTCTCCCGCGCGATGTGCTTCAGCGCCTGCTCGACGGCGTCCATGTAGATGCCGCCGTTCCACTGCTCGAAGTGGTTGCCGATGAAGAAGGGCGCGCGGTTGCTGCCGAAGGCCCGCTCGAAGCCCGATATGTACGCCTGGGCGGCCTGCTCGCGCCAGGCCGGGTAGTTGTAGGCGGGCGCGTTGGTGGAGTTGACCGACTGGTTGGCGAGCATGTTGTAGTCCATCGACAGGACCTCGAAGCTGCGTCCGGGGAAAGGTATCTGCTGTAGGGGCAGGTCCCACAGGCCCTGCTTCTTGTCGGGCCAGACCTGCCGGCCGCCGGGCGAGGAGGCGTCGTAGCGCCAGCCGAGCTCGCGGGCGGTGGGCAGCAGGTTGTCCTGGCCGAGCAGGCAGGGGGTGCGGCCGCCGACGAGTTCCTTGTCGTAGTCGAAGGGCAGGGCGGGCAGGTCGGTCCAGCCGGTGTTGGTGCGCCACTCCTTGACGAAGGCCTTGGCCTGCTGGATCTCGCTCTTCCACTGCTGGGGCGTCCAGTTGCCGACCGTGCCGGAGCCGGAGCAGAAGTGGCCGTTGAAGTGGGTGCCTATCTCGTGCCCTTCGAGCCAGGCGCGGCGGACGTTCTTCAGGGTGGCCTTGACGTGGTCGTCGGTGAGGTAGCCGATGTCGGAGGCGCCGCGCGGGTTGTTGGGCGGGTCGTACAGCCGCTTCTTCGACTCCGGCAGCAGGTAGAGGCCGGAGAGGAAGAAGGTCATGTGCGCGCCGTGTTCCTTGGCGAGGTCGAGGAAACGCGGGAAGAGGCCGTTGCCGACCTCGCCGGCGCCGTCCCAGGAGAAGACGACGAACTGCGGCGGGGTCTGGCCGGGCTCCAGCGGCTCGGGCTTCTCCGGCTGCCCCGGCTGACTGCCGGTGAAGGAGGTCGAGCCGTCGCCGAGCGGACGGGCGGGATGCCCCGTGGGCTTCTTGCCGTGCCCTGAGGAGCCTCCGGCGCCTTGGCCGCGGGTCGACCCGTGCGACGGCTTGAGGCTGCCGCAGCCCGCGAGTCCCACGGTGGCCGCGGCTCCCGCACCGAGACCGAGCATTCCTCTCCGAGAGAGCGCGCGCATTACAACCCCGTTCGTCATGTCCTCTGGCAGTCACACAGTCAGATGACATGACGAACGGGGAGGTTCCGGCCGAGCTCACCGGTTCCGCAACGAATGTCACGAGCGCGTCATGACGTTTCGGGTGTCTCAGGCGCCGAACGCCTTGTCCTTCCCCTTCACCGGCCTGGCTCCGGCGAGGAGATGGGCCGGGACGAGGTCGCGGGCCGGCTCGGAGTAGCCGACGGACACGATCCGGTCGCCCTGGTAGGTGAAGGTCGTCAGCGAGGCGAGCGTGCACTGCCGCTTGCGCGGATCGTGCCACAGCCGCCGCCGCTCGACGTACGAGCGCACGATCCAGATCGGCAGCTGGTGGCTGACGAGCACCGCCTCGTGGCCGCGGGCGGCGTCCTTGGCCGCGTCCAGCGCCCGCATCATCCGTACGACGATGTCGAGGTACGGCTCGCCCCAGGACGGCTTGAACGGGTTGACCAGGTACTTCCAGTTCTCCGGCCGGCGCAGCGCCCCGTCCCCGACGCCGAAGGTCTTGCCCTGGAAGATGTTGTCGGCCTCGATGAGCCGTTCGTCGGTGGCCAGGTCGAGGCCGTGCGCCTTGGCGATCGGGGTGGCCGTCTCCTGGGCCCGCTCCAGCGGGGAGGAGACGGCGTGGGTGATGTCGCGGCCGGCGAGGTGCTCGGCGACCCGGTCGGCCATCTGCCGGCCGAGCTCGGACAGGTGGTAGCCGGGCAGCCGCCCGTACAGGATCCCGTCCGGGTTGGCGACCTCGCCGTGCCGCATGAGGTGGACGACCGTGATGTCGCTCGGGGTGCTCACGCCGTCGCCTCCGCAGCGGCTCGGGCCGCCGCCGGGAGGGCGTCGGCGATCTTCTGGACGGCCCGCTCGTCGTGGGCCGTGGACACGAACCAGGACTCGAAGGACGAGGGCGGCAGGTAGACGCCCTGCGCCAGCATCGAGTGGAAGAACGCGGTGAAGCGGAAGGACTCCTGCTTCTTGGCGTCCTCGTAGTCACGGACCTCACGGTCGGTGAAGAAGACGGAGAACATGTTGGAGGCATTCTGCACCCGGTGCGCGACGCCCTCCTTGCTCAGCGCCTCGGTGACCAGCCCGCGGATCTGCTCCGACACGGCGTCCACCCTGTCGTACGCGGCCTCGTCGAGGAGGCGCAGCTGGGCGAGGCCGGCCGCGGTGGCGACCGGGTTCCCGGAGAGGGTGCCGGCCTGGTAGACGGGCCCGGCGGGCGCGAGGTGCGCCATGACGTCCCCGCGGCCGCCGAACGCGGCCGCGGGGAAGCCGCCGCCCATCACCTTGCCGAAGGTCATCAGGTCGGGCCGGACGCCGTCGACGCCGTACCAGCCGGCGCGGCTGGTGCGGAAGCCGGTCATGACCTCGTCGGAGATGTAGAGGGCGCCGTTCTCCCGGCACGCGTCCTTCAGGCCCTGGTTGAACCCGGGCCGCGGCGGCACGACGCCCATGTTGCCCGGCGAGGCCTCGGTGATCACGCAGGCGATTTCGCCCGGGTGCCGGTGGAAGGCCTCCTGCACGGCCTCCAGGTCGTTGTACGGCAGCACGATGGTGTCGCCGGCCTGGGCGCCGGTGACGCCCGGGGTGTCGGGCAGCGCGAAGGTGGCGACGCCGGACCCGGCGGAGGCGAGCAGCGCGTCCACGTGCCCGTGGTAGCACCCGGCGAACTTGATCACCTTGGACCGCTGGGTGAACCCGCGCGCGAGCCGGATGGCCGACATGGTCGCCTCGGTCCCGCTGCTGACCAGCCGCACCTGCTCCACGGGCTCGACCCGGGCGACGATCTCCTCGGCGAGCGCGACCTCGCCCTCACCGGGCGTGCCGAAGGAGGTGCCGCGGGAGACGGCCTCCTGCACGGCGGCGATCACCTCGGGGTGGGAGTGCCCGAGGATCATGGGCCCCCACGAGCACACGAGGTCGACGTACTCGCGCCCGTCCGCGTCGGTGAGGTACGGCCCCCTGCCGGACACCATGAACCGGGGCGTGCCGCCCACGGCGCCGAAGGCGCGCACCGGGGAGTTCACGCCGCCGGGGGTGACGGCGGCCGCTCGGTCGAACAGGGCCTGCGAGACAGGCGCGTCGTATGAATAGGGCAATTCGCTCATGACCTGCGACTTCTCCGACCTTCTCCGACTTGGCTCGGGATCCGGTTGCCAGTGACCTCATCAGGGTAGGCCAGCAGCCGTCGGCGGCAGCGGGCGCACGAGCGAGCACGCGGACCCGGCCCCTCTGCCCGGCCCGCGCCCGGCACCGTGCCTGCCCCCTGCCCGGCCTCCTGGCCCGGCAACCCCTCCCCGAGCCCCGTGATCTGCGAGACTGGGACCTGATACACACAGCTCACGGGCCCCATGACGCACACGGGCGTGGTCGGGGGCTCCGAAGATCCCGCGGAGAGGTATTTCAGCGCACGTTTCGGCGTGCGGCCGTGGGGGAGGTCACTGACACGATGATCGGGTTGCGCGGCGGGGGCCACGCGTCCTAGAAAAGCAGTCGGGTGGAGATATGCATCGCGGTGGCGGACTGGGCGAGGGGACTGACGACCTGGGTCCTCGACGTGCCCGGCGGGGAAGGCACCGACGCGAAGCGGAGGAATCTGCGGAAGCACTCAAAGGACACGGCGTACCGGGTGAGTCGGAGCGCGACGAACGACGTATGGAACGTCGGATCGATCAGCTCAGTACGGGAAGCAGGAATGGTGGTCGGGTGGGGGTGACGTACAAGTACTTCGGCGCGCCCGACGGCGCGACCGCGGCCCGCGTCCCGATCTCGATGCGCCCCGAGGAACTCGGCGGCGACGAGCTCGGCATGGGCGGCATGTTCACCAAGATCAAGCCGGAGACGATGGCGGCGATGGTCCTCACGGGCATCGAGGGCGTCCCGCTGCACAAGGTGCCGCCGCTCGAACTGGTCGTCCTGCACCCGGACTACGCGGTCGTGAAGCTGCCCATGACGGTCGTCGACCCGCTGCGCGGCATAGGCGAGGAGGCGGTCGGCGCGGCCGCGTTCATCTGGTCCACGGTCCCCGACCGCGGCGGCCCGCGGGACGCGTTCAACGTCTACCAACTCCTGCACGAATGGCAGGACTTCAGCCACCGCCTGCACGAGGCGGGACACCAGCCGTACTGCCTGGTCTGGCCCTGACCCGAGGTTTCCGCGGGGGTGGTGGGGGCGGGGCTTCGGGCTCCGCCCTTGCCTGGGCCCGCTGGCCGGCCCAGGCGGGGCCTGCGCCGACGACCGGCGGGCGATGACGTCAGGGCTGGTCGTACCAAGCGAATGCGGTGATCCGCCAGCCGTCCGAGGTGCGGACGAACTGGATGGTCTTGGTCCCGCCGCCCTCGTACGGCTCACCGTCCAGGATGCCGGACTTGCGATACCCGCTGAAACGCGACGCGATATCGCCCGCGATCTCGGTCCGCTCGGAGACCTCCCACTCGGAGAACTCGACAAGCCGACCGTCCGTCAGCAGCCGCCGACGAGGCTCGATGAACTCGTCCACGGTATGGACCGTGAACTCCGGACCGGACTTGACGATCACACCGTTCGGAAGAACCAGCCGGCGGATCCGGGCCACATCGGCGGCCTTGCCACCCCGGTTGTCGAAGGCGCCGAAGAACTCGGCGGTCACCGCGTCGATCTCGGTCTTGGACACGGCGCGACAGTAACACCCAAGGGGCGCCCCGGGCCGCCGCCGGCGTTCCACCGGGCGGGCGGCGAGGGCAGGGCGGGCCGCGGTCTCGTCCCGACGGCGACCGGACGGCCGCTCTCCTGCCGCGGCCGCCCCGTCCGAAGGTTTCCGAGAAGACCGACCGCCACCGCACCCGGCCGCACCCGGCCCGCTGCTGCCTGCATCCTGCCCCGACCGGCGAACGGCGTTCTTCAGAAGCCGACGGTCTCGGCGGTGAGGATGACGGTGGAGCGGTCGGGAGCCCCTCCCGCTCGATGATCAGGATCTTGCCGATGAGGCTGCCCAGGCCCCTCAGTTCCTGCTGACGGTCGTTCACCAGCGGCAGGGAGTGGGCCCGGACCCGGCGGAGTGCGGTTTCCAGGTCCGGTACGACTTTCTGCGCGCCGACGACCCAGACGGCTTTGCGGGCGCCGCTGGCGTAGGGGGCGAGCCGGCTGCCGCCGGCCGACGCGATTGCGGGCATCAGCCACACCTGGGGCAATGTTCCCGCAATGAGCGTCCGCGATGTCGGCGGCGGCCACCGTACGGGGGGCGGCGCCGGCCTCTCCCGGCCGGCACCGCCCCCCGTCCCGGCTCAGGCCGCCTGCAGGGCAGGGTCGTCCTGGTCCTCCAGCAGGTCCATCAGGGCCGCCCGGGCGCGGGCCACGCGGGAGCGGACCGTGCCGACCGGGCAGTGGCTGACCTCGGCCGCCTCCGCATACGGCAGGCCGACCAGCTGCGTGAGGACGAAGGCCTCCCGGCGCTCGTCGGGCAGCGACGCCAGCAGGTCGAGCAGGGCGACGCCGTCGTCGAAGCCCGGCAGATCCTGCGGCTGGACGTTCTCGACGGCCAGCTGCCAGTCCGGCACGTCGCACAGCCGGGGCCTCGCGGATGCGTACCGGTAGCTGTCGATCACCGCGCGCCGGGCGATGGACAGCAGCCACGCCCGGGCCGACGAACGGCCCTCGAAACGGTGCAGGCTGCCCAGCGCGCGCAGGAACGTGTCCTGCGCGAGGTCGTCGACGGCCTGCGGGTCGCCGCACAGGTGGGCGACGTACCGCCGCACGTCCCGGTGCAGCGCGCGCACGAAGCGCTCGACGGCGTCCGCGTCTCCGCCGCGGGCGGCCAGCGCCCAGGCGGTGATCGAGTCGTCGCGCGACGCCGTCGCGTCACCCGCTCCGCCGCCGCCGTCGTCGCTCGCGCCGCGTTCGCCGCCGTTGTCTCTCGTGCCGCGCGGGGCGGGCAGGACAGGAGTGATCACGTGGTGTCCTTCTCGTCGTCCGTGATCCGGACCGGGGCGCGCGGGCAGCGCGGGACGGTCCGGTGAAGTGGGGAGACGGCCGTACGGCGCCACGCAGCGGCGGGCGTACGACCGGTACCCGGGGCACGGCACAGGGGCCGCCCCGGCAGACCGGCTGTCGTCAGGCGACAGCGGTCCCCACGGGCGGACCCCGGTGAGTGATCGCGTGGACGAGGAGAAGGCGCGGCGCCCGGTCGGGGGCGTGGCGGCGCACGCGGGGGCGCGGGCGGTCGGGGACCGCGGGCAGTACGACGAGCAGCAGCCGCAGCGGCGCCGCGAGCCATCCGGCCACGGCGCGCAGGATGCGGAAGGCGGCCCTCTCGCCGTACGCCAGCCACAGTCCGCACAGCAGCGCGGCAAGCAGGTGGGCGGCGAGCATGCCGAACGACGACGAGTCGCCCGGGGAGGGAGCCAGGTGAGCCCCGTGATCCATGTGGCTCATGCCCATGTGGCTCATGCCCATGTGGCTCATGTGGCTCATGTTCATGGAGCCCATGTCCGTCGCGCCCATGTCCATGGCGGCAGTGCCGTCGGCGCCCGCGGAGGACGTGCGCCCGCTCGCCGGCTGGGCGAGCGAGAACGCGGTGTGCAGACCCGTCTGAGCGGCGACCACGACCGCCACGATCAGCGGCAGCCCGCGCTCACGGCCCGCCAGGGCCCAGCCCGCGGCGCCGGTCACGGCCGTACCGGCGACGAGCGTCCAGACGGGCACGCGGTGGCCGGACATCATGACGTGGCCCAGGGAGGCGAGCAGCACGCACACGGCCGCGAACACCGCGGCCCGTATCGTGCGAGACCACCACCCTGCTGTCATGGCGTCTCTCATCCTCGCATCCGCACGTCACCCATCATCAGTGGGTACGGGCGGGGTGCGGGTGACGCACTCAGCACGCCGGGTGTGATCCTGCCCACGAGCGCGTTCTCCCCGCTCACGCCTCGCCGCGGACGACGGCGACCGGGCAGGCCGCGTGGTGCAGCAGCGCCTGGCTGACGGAGCCCAGCAGCAGGCCCGTGAAGCCGCCGTGCCCGCGGGCGCCGACGACCACCAGTTGCGCCTCCTGGCTGGCCTCGATCAGGGTCGAGCGGACCCGGGCGCGCACCAGGCGCCGGTCGACGGCGACGTGGGGCCAGCGCTTCTCCCACGGCTCCAGCGTCTCGTCCAGCAGCCGCTGCTCCGCCTCACGGAGGTGTTCGAGGTCGACCATCACGTTGAGCGGGTCGCCGGGGCCCTGGTAGGCGCCGTCGGTCCAGGTGTTCCAGACGTGCACGGCCAGCAGGCCCACCCCGCGCAGCGACGCCTCGGCGAAGGCGAACTCGACGGCCCTCTCGCCCGCCGGCGAGCCGTCGACCGCGAGCAGCACGGGAGCGGCCGGGTCGGGCCTGCCGCGGACCACGAGCACCGGGCAGCGTGCGTGGGCCGCCAGGTGCACGGCCGTGGAGCCGAGCAGCAGAGTGCCGAACGCCCCCAGTCCACGGCTGCCGACGACGACCAGCGAGGCGGTGCGCGACTCGATCTCCAGCACCATCAGCGGCTCGCCGACGGTGACCTCGCGGGCGATCTCCAGGTGCGGCGCGACCTCGCGCGCCCGCTCCTCGGCGCGGGTCAGCGTGCCGTCGACCATCTCACGCACGCCCGCCGCGGCCGGGTTCCACGGCGGTACGCCGGGCGGCACCCGGCCCGAGGGCCAGCCGAAGGCGTGCACGAGCCGCAGCCCGGTCCCGCACCGCTCCGCCTCCCGCGCCGCCGCCTCGACCGCCTCCATGCTGGACGGCGAGCCGTCCACGCCCACCACGACCGGTTTCGTCATGTCGCACCTCCGGCGATCGGGTCCGTCGCCGGCGTCGTCGCCCGCGTTCGCTGCTCCCTCCCAGCCTCCGCCAACGCGTCGCGCACCGCATGGGCCGGACGGCCCCTGCGGGCGGGCCGGCTCACTTCTGCCGGGACGGTCACGTCACGTCGTCGTCCCCCAGGCACTCGGCGCGCTGGCGGATGGGCCGGACCGTGCGGCTCAGCTCGACCAGCACCGCGTCGATGCCCGTGACCCGGCCGGCGACGGAGATCTCCACCGCGGGGTCGCGACCGTAGGTGACCAGGACCCTGCGGCCGTCGCGGGAGGCGGACTGGTCCCACACCCAGTCCACCCCGTCCACGTCGACGCAGGGGTCGACGGTCGCCGGCGGCGGCCGGAGTCCGCAGCGCAGGGTCACCGCGCCGTCGCCCCAGACGGCGACCCCCGGCCGGCCCGAGCCGGACAGCCGCCGGCCGTCGAGGACCGCCGGGTAGTCCCCGGCGATGCGCGCGCACTCCGGGGCGTCACCCCGCGCCGGGACACCGGGCCCGGCCGGGTGCCCCGCGGATACGGCGAGCACGGCGAGCACGACGCCGACGGCCAGACCGGCGCCGGTCAAGGCGACAACGGGCGGGGCGACCGTCCTGGGCCTCCCCCGTAACAGCATGATCACGTCACTGCTCCTTCCGCCGCCGGGCAGTCTGCCACCGGCCACGCCCCCTCGGTCGCTGGCCCCTGGCCCCCTCGGTCGCTGGCCTCTGGGCCCTGGCCCCCTCGGCCCTGCTCTTTCTGGCGCGCCCGCCCCCCGCGTCCCTCTCCCTCGCCACGGCGGCCACGGCGGGCACGGCGGGCACAGCGCTCGGGTGCCGACGACTGCCGCGCCGGACGCACGGCCTCGGCCCGCACGAGATAGCCCGGATGTACGCAGATATACGCAGATGTACGCGGATGTACGCGGATGTACGGCCACCACGACGCGGTGCTGCACGCCGTCCGCGAGGGCGTGCTGATCGTCGGCGACGAGGGCCGGCTGCTGCTGGCCGACGACGAGGCGCACCGGCTGCTCGCCCTGCCCGCGGACGCCGAAGGCCCGCCCTCGACTGGGCCCTACGCCGGACCACGCGCCGGACACGCCGGGGCCCCACGCCGGGCACGCACTGGGCCCCGCTCGGCACCCCAAGCCGGACCCCACGCCCAGCCGTCCCAAGCCCAGCCGCGCCGTGTCAGCCCGGTCCCCCCGCCCACACGCCCGCCGTCGGTGCGCCGCCGACCGTGAAGCCGATCACCGAGCCGCCCCCGGCCCGCCGGTAGGCGAACGGGGCGCCGCCGTGGGCCAGGGCCACCTCCCGCACGATGGACAGGCCGAGGCCGGAGCCGGGCAGGGCGCGGGCGTCGGCGGCGCGGTAGAAGCGGTCGAAGATGCGCATCAGGTCGGCGTCGGCGACACCGGGACCGCGGTCGAGGACCTCGATGCGGACGGGACCGGTGGGGGCCTCCCCGCCGGAGCGGGGCCCGGTGCGCGGGAGGGCCGGGCCGGTGACGTCGATCTCGATGGGCCCGGTGCACTCGGGATCGAACTTGGCCGCGTTCTCGACGAGGTTGGAGATCGCCCGGGTCAGCATGCCCGGCCGCCCGTCCGTGCCGGTGTCGCCGGCCGCCCGTACGACGATGTCCCGTCCGGTGCGCCGCCGGGCCAGCCCCGCGACGTCCTCGGCGAGGTCGGCGAGGTCGACGCGCTGCGGCGGCTCGGTGTCGGACTGGCCGGCCGCGAGGTCGACCAGCTCGTTGACCAGGTCGGTCAGCTCGCGGGCCTCCTGGGACAGATCGGCCACCAGTTCCTCGCGGGTGGCGGGCGGGAGTTCGTCGATGCGTCGGAGCAGCGAGATGTTCGTCCGCAGCGACGTCAGCGGCGTCCGCAGCTCGTGCCCGGCATCCTGGACCAGGCGCCGCTGGTCCTCCTCGGACTGGGCGAGCCGCCCCAGCATCCGGTCGAAGGCCCGGCCGAGGCGCCCGACCTCGTCGTACCCGGTGACGGGCACCTGGACGTCGAGCTGCCGGGTCCGCGCGACGTCCTCCGCTGCGGAGGTGAGCACGACGAGCCGGCGGGTGATGCGCCGGGCCAGCCACCAGCCGACCAGGCCCGCGGCCGTCACGATCGCGGCCATCAGGGTGAGCGTGCGCTGCTGCAGCGCCCGCAGCAGGTCCTCGGTGTCGCTGAACTCCTGCGCCACCTGCACCGCGCCCCGCCCCTGGCCGAGCGCGACGGTGGCCACGCGGTAGACGTCCGCGCCGACGTCGACGTCCCGGTGCTCGGCCAGGGCCCCGGCGTCCGCCGCCGCGGCCACGGCGCGGTCCGCGGCGGTCACCGGCAGCCCCGGCCGGCCCGGGTCGACGACCGAGCCGTCCGGCCCGAGCACCTGCACGTCCGTACGGGCGGGCCGCACCACGTCGTGGCCCGGCGCCGAGGAGGAGAAGTCCTCGGTCGTCATCCGGTGCTGCCGCACCTCGTCCCGCACGTCCTGCACGACCTGGTCGAACACGGACTCCTGGTCGACGCGCACCAGCCGGGCGGCGGCGCTGTACGACAGGACGCCGACGAGGACGGTGACGGCGGCGGTGACGGCCGCGAACGACACCGCGAACGTGGTCCGCAGCGACACCAGCCCGGGCCGTCTGATCGCGGGCAGCCGCCCGAGGCGGCCCACTCAGTCCTCCCGCAGCACGTAACCCACGCCGCGCACCGTGTGGATCAGCGCGGGCGCGCCCGGCTCGTCGAGCTTGCGGCGCAGGTAGCCGACGTACACGGCGAGGTTCTTGGAGCCGGGCCCGAAGTCGTAGCCCCAGATGCGGTCGTAGATGGTGGAGTGGTCGAGGACGATCCCGGCGTTGCGCACCAGCAGTTCCAGCAGCTCGAACTCGGTGCGGGTGAGCTCCAGCTCGCGCTCGCCGCGCCAGGCGCGCCGCGCCTGCACGTCCATGCGCAGTCCGGCCGCCTCGATCTGCCGGTCGGGGACCGCCGGCTCCTTCGGCACGCCGGCCACCGGGCCGGCCGCCGCGGAGCCGGCCGCCACCGGCCCGGGATCAGGGCTGGTGCGGCGCAGCAGCGCCCGCAGCCGGGCGAAGACCTCCTCCACGTCGAACGGCTTGACGACGTAGTCGTCGGCGCCCGCGTCCAGGCCCGCGATGCGGTCGGCGGTCTCGACCAGGGCGGTCAGCATCAGGATCGGGGTGCGGTCGCCCTCGGCGCGCAGCACCCGGCACACCTGGAGTCCGTCGATGCCGGGCATCATCACGTCCAGGACGAGCACGTCCGGCGGCGCCTTGTGGGCCTGGGCCAGTGCCTCGACGCCGTCGACGACCGCGGTGACCCGGTAGCCCTCCAGGGTCAGGGCGCGCTCCAGGGCATGGCGGATGGCGCGGTCGTCTTCGGCGAGCAGCACGGTGTGGGACACGGCTTCAGTGTGCCAAGGCCCGCGGCACCTCAGCGGGGGCGGGCCTGCCAGCGACCACCCTTTTTACCGGGCTCTCACCGTCGCGCCCGTGTCGTTCCCGCGCCGGGCGCGACGGGCACGTCGGGCGCGTCGGCCGCGCCGGTGGGCGACAGCGCCGCGAGCTGCTCCGCGAACGGCACCACCGCAAGGCCACCCCCGGCCGACCGGGCAGCCCGAGGTCCGTCCCCGGCCGACCGGGCGGCCCGAAGACCGTCCCCGGCCGACCGGGCGGCCCGAAGACCGTCCCCGGCCGACCGGGCGGCCCGAGGACCATCCCCGGCCGACCGGGCGGAGTCGATCCCGGCGGCGCGGTTCGGCGGCGAGGTGCTCTTAGATCG
>NZ_JBFADM010000025.1:0-99563 GCF_040641355.1 Streptomyces sp. NPDC020996 | reverse complement strand
CTCGGGACCCGGGCCTCGGCCGCGCCCTCGGTGAAGGGCGCCTCAGATCCGGTCGTGCAGCAGGTCCTCGAGAAGGTGGACGAACACGTCGTGCGCCTCGATCTGCGTCCAGTGACCGGTCCTGGGGATGATGTGGAGCGTCGCGTTCGGCAGTGTCCTCGCGAGATACGTGCTCGACTCGACGGGGACGATGATGTCGTCGCGGCCGTGGACGCACAGGGTCTTGTGCGGCAGTGAGGTGAGCTCCTCGACCGTGAAGGCCGGCGGCTTCGTGCCGGGCGCGAACATCGCGGCGTGCGAGCGCTGCACATCGGCCCGCTCGATGTAGGGCATGCGCTCGGCGACGACGCGGTCGACCACCCCGGAGAGCGTGCCCGTGTCGAAGACGAAGGACGCCAGAAGCTTCTGGAGCTGTCCGGGCGTCGGGTCGGCGTAGAAGGTGCGCAGGTGCTCAAGACCGGGCGTGATGGGCAGGTCGGGAGCGCCGCCGGATCCCATGAGGAGCATCGTGCCGACCCGCTCCGGTCGGCTCAGGGCCATGCGGAGCGCGATCATCCCGCCCATCGAGTTGCCGATGAGGTGTGCTCTGCGCACGCCGAGCTCGTCGAGCAGGGCCCACAGGTCCTCGGCCTGAGAGAGGTTGAGCGGAACGTGCAGCAGGAGCCCGCGCCGGTGCCCGAGGAGGAGACGACCGCCCGGTCCGCCGACCGCATCCTGAAGGCCGCCGGCGAACTGGCCAAGACCCACGGAGTGGCCGGCACGACCATCGCGGCCGTGTGCCGGCGCTCGGGCCTGCCCGTCAGCTCGGTCTACCGGCACTTCGAGGACAAGGACGGACTCTTCGCCGAGGTGATCCGGCACAGCTTCGCCGAATGGCTCGTGACCGTGCCCCGGTGGGAGGCCGAGGACGGAACGACCCTCGGCGAAGGCGTCCGCAAGGTCCTGGGCGGCTCGTACCAGACCCTCGGCATGGTCCCCGACTTCATGCGCGTCGGCATGCAGGTCCTCCTCGAGAAGAACGACACCTACGCCAAGACCCGCCGCGCGTTCCTCGACTGCCGCCTCCAGGTCAAGCGGATGATCTCCGCCTGGGCACGCCGCGTCCAGCAGAGCGCCCCCGCGGACCGGGCCGACGACGTCGCCACCCTCGTCGTGGCCTTCGCCGACGGCGCGGCCGTCGGCTCGCAGATCTACCCCGGCTGGGACTCCGAGGAGTACTGCTGACCGACGCCCGGCCCGTTCCCCTCTGCCGCGGGCGCGGCTGGAGCTAGCATCGGGCCACGTGATCGTATGGCTCAACGGCACCCACGGCGCGGGCAAGACGACGACCAGTCCACTGGTGCAGCAACTGATCCCGGATTCACGGGTGTTCGACGCCGAGAAGGTCGGCGAGACACTCATGGACATCACCCCGGGGCTGCCCGAGACGGACAACTTCCAGCACTGGCCGCCATGGCGGCCGCTCGTGGTCGAGACCGCCCGCCGCGTACTCGACTACACCGGCGGCACCCTGGTGATCCCCATGACCGTCCTGGTCGAGGGGTACTGGCGCGAGATCAGCGCGGGCCTCGCCCGACACGCCATCCCGGTGCGGCACTTCGTCCTCCACGCCGACCAGGAGACCCTCCGCCGGCGCATCGAGGGGGCCACTCCCGTCCCCTCGCCCTTCCGCCTGGCACAGCTCGAGCCGTACGCCGAGGCGGCCCGCACGTGGCTGCACGGCGAGGCCGAGGTCGTCGACACCACGCATCTCACACCCGCCGAGGCCGCCCTCCGGATCGCAGAGGCCCTCGAGAGCTGAACTCAAGCCGCCGCCGGTCCGGTTGTCCGTGAAATCCCCCGGAATTGTCAGTGATCGGTAACAGACGCATCCGGCGACCGCCGTTCCTCGTCCCATCAGTTGGTCGGAAGGCGACCGGTGATCGGCGAGGAACAGCGGGAAGCGGGGCGGACATGGCGCGGCACGGTGGCGGGCGGGGCTGGTACGGCAGGCTGGCCGTGGCGGCAGCCGGGGTGACGGTACTGGCCGCGGGCGTCTCGGTGTGGAGCGCTCAGGCCGGTGTCGTGGACGGCGGGTCGCCCCGGCCGACCGCGTCGGCCACACCGGGCGGCGACGTCCGACCGGTGGAGATGACCATCGTGCACGCGTCGGACAAGGGATCACACGCGGTCAACATCACCATCGACGACGGACCCGACCCCGTGTGGACGCCGCAGATGCTGGACCTGCTCCGGGAGAACGGGGTGAAGGCCACGTTCTGCATGGTCGGAACGCAGGCGCAGGCACACCCGGACCTCGTGAAGAAGGTGGTCGCGGCCGGGCACCGGCTGTGCGACCACTCCATCTCGCACGACACCACCATGGACACCAAGTCCCAGGCCTACCAGTCGAAGGAGATCCTCGACGCCGAACGCATGATCACCGAAGCGTCCGGGGGCGTGCGGCCGATGTACTACCGGGCTCCCGGCGGGGCGTTCACCCCCTACAGCCGCAAGCTGGCCGCCTCCCGGGGCATGCGTCCGCTGGGCTGGAACGTGGACTCCAAGGACTTCGAGCGGCCGGGCGCGGACGCCATCGTCGCCACCGTGGAGAGGGAACTGCCCAACGGGCCGACGATCCTGTTCCACGACGCGGGCGGCGACCGCTCCCAGACCGTCGAGGCCTTGCGCCGGATCCTTCCCTGGCTCAAGGAGCAGGGCTACGAGTTCGGCTTCCCGGTGCGCTGAGCCGCGGACCTGCCGCTCGGCCCGCGGCCGGCGGCCGGTGCGAGTAGAAATTACTCAAAATGCGGAGCCGACGGGGAGACCGGGGCTGTCCCGGCCATTGTCAGTAGCGGGGTTTATGGTCCTCGCTATGATGAATCCGAAGGCAGCGTCCGCTTACGACGACGATCCGCACGAGCGTGCTTCGACAACAACCGGGGAACGGGTGACCTTGAGAGAGGTTCTCCGGCGTCGCGTGTCCGAGGAATTCGGCCGGCACGGCCGAAGCGAACTCACCGGCGGGGTGGGAAATACGCGGCAGTCGGGTGCAGACCGGCCCAGGGACGCGCAGCACGCCTTCGAATTGGCGCTGGAAGCGTTCCACCGCCGGCGGTTCGTCGTCCTGGTGGGGGACCGGCAGGTCGAGGATCTGGACGACGAGGTGGTTCTGTCGCCGGACGAGGACATCACTTTCCTGAAGCTCGTTCCTCTGGCAGGTGGCTGATGACCTCGCAACGAAATCCGGGCCGACTGGAAGCCGTCTCCCGATTCGCCATGGAAGGCGACACGTACCGCCTGGCGCGGGAACTGATGGACGCCGCGATTCTCGGGGAAATCGGCGAAGTCGGTGAACTCGACGACACTCGCCGGCTCTCCGACACACTGCTTTCCCTGTCGGATTTCCACGCGGCGAAGCTGGCCAACGACATGGTCCACCTCTACCGGGCCACAGTGATGCGGCAGTGGGTCCGCCGCGGCTGGTCCGAGCAGGACTGCCGGGGCCGCGAGCACTCGCTGTGGGACCGCATGGTGCGGTTGAAGGAGCTGCTGATCAGCGGCCTCCCCAGCGTCCGCTCGCTGGCTGGGAGGCTGCGCGAAGTGGACGGCATCGGGCGGAGCTTCACGTTGGACACCCCCCACACCCACGAACTGTGGAGGATCATCGAGAAGGACTCCGAGCTGGCGGCAGGCGCGATGCCTTCCCCCGCGTTCATCGCGACACTGCGCCGCACCGTACGGAAGAACGGCTACCAGCCCCGCGGCATCGGGCGCCTGAGCCAGGAACAGGTCAGTGATCCTCTCCTCAACCCGGGGGAGGCCTGGACCGACCACGTGCTCGGCGAGCTTCCCGGCCTGCACGAGAGCTGGCCGCCGCTGCTCCGGCACGCGCTGACCGCGACCGCGGTACGACCGACCGCCGACTGGAACGCGAGGGCGAAGGACCTCATCGAAGAGATCGGCCC
Organism: Streptomyces sp. NPDC020996; assembly: GCF_040641355.1. NCBI lineage: Bacteria > Bacillati > Actinomycetota > Actinomycetes > Kitasatosporales > Streptomycetaceae > Streptomyces > Streptomyces sp. NPDC020996. The sequence goes on along the minus strand of NZ_JBFADM010000025.1, from coordinate 95,616 downwards.
CGAGACGGTTCACACCAAGGTCGTCTCCTGGCTCGGCATGCTTGACCGGCCACGCACGGTGCCCCTAGTCCACAACGGCACCGGCACCTTCCCCGGCATGCTCGACCCGTACAACGCGGTGGCCGTACGGGGTCTGGTCTGGCTGCTCGCGCTCACCCCGGAGAGCGCCGGCTCCGCACGTGTCCTGGGGCACCTGGTGGACTTCTGCGTGCGCAAGGTCCCGGGGCTGGGGCCGCGGCACCCGAGAATCGCGAACGCGGCCGTCCACACGCTCCGCGAACTCCGGGGAGAGGCGTCCCTGGGCGAACTGGCGCGGCTCTCCGCCCGCCTGACCGCCAAGCCCACGCTGAAGCTCGTCAACGCGGCGCTCGACTCCCGGGCCACGACCATGAGCGTGTCCCGGGAGGAGATCGAGGAACTGGCCCTTCCCGGCTACGGGCTCACCGGTGTGGGCCACGGCGAACACACCCTGGGCGACACCACCGCCGTGCTCTCGGTGCGCGACGGCAAGGCCTCCCTGACGTGGCGCGGCACGACAGGCCGCGTCACGAAGACCGCGCCGGCTCCGGTACGGCGCGACCACGCCGAAGACGTCAAGGCCCTCAAGGCGGCGGTCAAGGACATCGACAAGATGCTCCCCGCCCAGAGCACCCGGCTGGAACGCCTCTACCTCTCGCGCCGCACATGGACGTTCGCCGCCTGGTGCGAGCGCTACGCCGGCCATCCACTGCTCGGCACTCTCACCCGGCGCCTGCTGTGGAGCGTCGACGGCCTCACCTGCGGATACGCCGACGGCCAGTGGCGCACCCTCGACGACAGCCCGGTGCCGGCCGCACCGGACGCGCGCGTCGAACTGTGGCACCCCGTCGCCCAGGACCCCGACGACGTCCTCGCCTGGCGGGACTGGCTGCGGCGGCACGGCATCACCCAGCCCTTCAAGCAGGCCCATCGCGAGGTGTACCGGCTCACCGGGGCGGAGCGGCAGACCCGCGACTACTCCAACCGGTTCGCCGCACACATCCTGCGCCAGCACCAGTTCAACGCCCTCGCCGCCGCACGCGGCTGGCGCAACAGACTGCGCATGGCCGTCGACGACGTCTATCCTCCCGCCACCATCGACCTGCCCGCATGGGGACTGCGCGGCGAATACTGGATCGAAGGCATCGATGACGACGTCGCGGGTTCGGGAAGCTTCCTGACCGTCCGGACCGACCAGGTCCGCTTCTATCCGCTCGACGCACCCCAGAACCTCGCCCACGCCGGCGGCGGCGCCTACACCATGCCCGGCGAGCGCGTCGATCCGCTGCCCCTCGAACGGATACCCGACCTGGTCCTCAGCGAGGTCCTCCGCGACATCGACCTCTTCGTCGGCGTCGCGAGCATCGGCAACGACCCCACCTGGCAGGACGGCGGCCCCCAAGGACGCTTCCAGCACTACTGGAACGGCTACGCCTTCGGCGAGCTGTCCCAGCCGGCACAGACCAGGAAGGAGCTGCTCGCCGCCCTGCTGCCGCGACTCGGCATCGCCGGCCGGTGCGGCATCGACGGAAGGTTCCTCACCGTCCGGGGCGCCCTGCACACCTACCGGATCCACCTCGGCTCCGGAAACATCCTCATGAGCCCCGACAACACCTACCTGTGTGTCGTCCCCGCGTCCGGCAACGCCCTTCCCGTGGGCGACACCTACCTCCCGTTCGAGGGGGACCACATGCTGGCCGTCATCCTCAGCAAGGCGATCATGCTGGCCGACGACACCGCCATCACCGACCCCGCCGTCGTCGGCCAGCTCCAGCGTGGGGAGACACGGTAGCCGCGTTCGGAGCCGGCGGTTCCCGGATCCCTCCCGCCGCCCGCCGCACCGCTCAACGGCACGCCGGCGTCCCGGCCCGCCAGCACTCCCGCAGCACCTCCACCGCCCGCGTCAGCGTCCGCGGTGTCGCCGTGAACGGCAGTCGCAGATGTCGGGTGAGGGTGGTGCGGTCGGCGGCGAAGAGCGGTCCCGGGGTCACCGCGAGTCCGCGCGCGGCGGTCCTGGCCGCGAGGTCCGTCGCCCGCGTGCCGTCCCCCAGGTGCAGCCACAGGCTCAGTCCGCCGCCCGGGACGGTGTAGCTCCACTCGGTGCCGGCCAGCAGCGCGGCCAGATGGTCACGCTGGTCGCGCAGCTGGTCGCGCCGGTTCGCGAGGAGGTCCGGGAGCGGGTCGCCGAGGAGTTCGGCGGCGATGAGCTGTTCCAGCGGCGGCGGAGCCAGTTGCGCCTGGAGCGGATTGCGCCGCAGCTGCCGTACGAGGTCCGTGTTCGCCCTGATCCAGCCCACCCGCAGACCCGTCCACAGGGTCTTGCTCGCGGAGCCGATCTGGATCACCCGCGCCCCCGCGAGGTGCGGTTCGGTGCCGGGCGGGGTCCTCAGGTCCAGGTCGCGCATCGTCTCGTCGGCGAGGACGGTCAGCCCGTGGCGGTCGCCGAGCCCGGCGACCGCCCGCCGCGTCCGCGCGTCCATGTGGGCGCCGGTGGGGTTGTGGAAGTCGGGTACCACATAGGCCAGTTGGGGGCGGTGTTGGCGCACGGCCGCGGTGAGGCGCTCGGTGTCCCAGCCGTCCGTGGCCGAGACGGGCACCGGCAGCAGACGGACGCGGCGGGCGTGCAGCAGGGCGAGCGCGCCGGGGTAGGCGGGGTTCTCCACCACGGCGGGGCGCCGGCGGTCGGTGTGGAGGTGGTCCAGGAGCAGGGTGAGGGCGGCCTGGGCGCCGGAGGTGACGAGGATCTGCTCGGGCCGGGTGGCGAGGCCGGCGCGGGTGTAGCGGTCGGCGAGCAGCTCCCGCAGCAGGGGCAGCCCGCAGGTGGCGATGCCGGAGTCGACGAGCAGCGGCGCGCTGCGTTCGGTGGCGCGGGCGAGGGCGGTGAGGTAGGCGTCGTGCGGTGCGGCGGTGACGGCGAGGGTGAGGTCGAGATTGGCGTCGGCGGCGCCGCCCCGGTCCAGGGACCAGGGGCTGGTGCGCTCCGTGAGCCGGGGAGGCAGCCGTACGGTGCTGCCGCTGCCGTGCCGGGTGTGCAGCCAGCCGTCGTCGCGCAGCACGGCCAGCGCGGAGACCACCGTGCCGCGGCTGACTCCGAGGGTCCGGGCCAGTTCCCGCTCGGACGGCAGCCGGGTGCCTACCGGGAGCCGGCCGTCGATCACGGCCTCGCGTACCGCCGCCGCCAGGGTGCGGGAGAGCGGGCCCGACCGGATGTGCCAGTCGCCGAGCGCGGCGACGAATCCAGTGTCCACACGGCCAGTATGTCTGGTCCAGTTCTCCCCAAGTGGACCAGACATGTGGCTGCCTCCGCGTTCTACGCTGCGGGCATGCACCCCGCACTCGCCGATGATCTCTCCCGGCTCTCCGAACTCCTGCAGTCCGCCCGCGACTACGCGGCCCGTGAGGTGGCGGGGCTCGCCGGGCGGCCGGTCGCCGTGTCCGGCCGGGCTCCCGAACGTGCTCCGCTGCCCGCCGAGGGCGTAGGAGGCGCCACCGCCCTCACGCGCTTCGCCGAGCGGTGGGCGCCGGGCTTCTCCGGCTCGGCGGGCCCGCGCTACCTGGGCTTCGTCACCGGAGGCGCGACCCCCGCGTCGGTCGCCGGTGACTGGCTGACCTCGGCTCTCGACCAGAACATCTCCGGCGCGGGCGGTTCGTGGGCGCAGGAGCTGGAGCGGGAGACGGTCGGCTGGCTGCGCGAGCTGTTCGGGCTGAGCGAGGCGCACAGCGGAGCGTTCGTGACGGGCGCGACCGTGTCCAACACGATCGGGCTGGCGGTCGGCCGGGAGTGGCTCGGCGAGCGGCTGGGCGTGGACGTCTCCCGGGCCGGTGCGGCGGCGCTGGGCCCGGTCGACGTCCTCTCCGGCAGCCCGCACTCCAGCATCACCAAGGCGATGTCGGTACTGGGCATCGGCCGGGACCGGCTGCGGCAGGTGCCGCTGCTGTCCGGCAACCGGGAGGCCGTGGACGTGAGCGCGCTGGAGGAGGCGCTGGCCGGGCGGGACGGCCGGCCGGCGATCGTCGTCGCGAACGCGGGCACCGTGAACACCGTCGACTTCGACGATCTGCGCGCGATCGCCGCTCTGAAGGAGCGCTACGACTTCTGGCTGCACGTGGACGCGGCGTTCGGCGGCTTCGCCGCGCTGTCCCCCGAGTACGTGTCGCTGGTCGACGGCCTCGACGCGGCCGACTCGGTCTGCGTCGACCTGCACAAGTGGCTGAACGTCCCCTACGACGCGGCCGTGCAGTTCACCCGGCGCCGCGACCTTCAGGTGGCGGTGTTCCACAACGCCTCGCCGTACCTCGGGATGCCCGTCGGCGAGCCGGACTTCCTGCACCTGACCCCCGAGAACTCGCGACGGCTGCGCGCCCTGCCGGCGTGGTTCTCGCTCATGGCCTACGGGCAGGCCGGGCACCGGGAGATCGTCGAGCGGAACGTGGCCCTGGCCCGGCGTCTCGGTGCGGGCGTCGACGCCCTGCCCGGTCTGCGCCTGCTGGCGCCGGTCCGGCTCAACGTCGTCTGCTTCACGCTCGCCGAGGACCCGACCACGGAACGGGTGGGCGCGCTGGCGCAGGCGGTCGCCGAGTCCGGGGAGGCGTACGTGACGCCGACGGTGTACGGCGGGGTGCCCGGACTGCGGGCCGCGTTCAGCAACTGGCGCACCACCGAGGACGACACCGCGCGCGTGCTGGACGTGCTGGCGGCGGCCTCGGGCTGACCGCGGCCCGGCGGTCCTGCCCGCCGCCGGAAATGACCGGGGTGACGGCGGTCGGGGGCCGTCACCCCACCGGCACCACCCGGCCACGTCGCTCATTCACCTTGGGAGACCACATGGAAGCATTCGTCATCGGCGCTACGGGATACATAGGCGGCGCCGTCGTGGATCATCTGCTCGAGCGAGGCCACGACGTGGTGGGCCTGGCCAGGTCCACGGCATCCGCGCAGGCCCTGGAGGCGGCCGGGGTGAAGGTTCAGCCGGGTGAGGTCGGCCGCCCTTCGGAGTGGGTGGCACGAGCGGTCCAGGCCGACGCCGTCGTGTTCGCGTGGCTGGACCCCGTTCCGGACAGGTTCCGGGAGGTGGACACCGCCGCGGTCCGTTCGGTCCTGCAGGCGATGCAGGGCACGAACAAGGCCTTTCTGTACGTGACCGGCTCACTCGGCACCGGGAACACCGGGCCCGAGGTGGAAGTCGACGAGTCGACCCCCGACGATCCGCCCGCGTTCCTCTCCTGGCGGTCGGCGCTCGAAGGCGAGATCCGGCGGGCCGCCGAATCGGGGGTCCGCAGCGCGGTGGTCCGCGCGCCCATGGTGTACGGGCGCGCGAGCGGCTTCGTCGCGACCTCGCTGCTGGCCGACTACCACAGCAGTGGCCGGGTGCACTACGTCGGCGACGGGGACAACCTGCTTGCCTTCGTGCACGTGGACGATCTCGCCGCCCTGTGTGTCGGTGCGCTCGAACGTGCCCCCGCCGGTTCTCTCTATCTGGCGGGCAACGGAGAGAGCATGTCCTACCGGGATTTCTCCGTCATGGCGAGCCGTGCGCTCGGTGGCGGCGGGGAAACAGCCTCCCTGCCGGTCGAAGTGGCGTCCCAGGCGCTGGGTCCTTTCGCCGAGGCGCTGACCTACTCCCAGCGGCTGTCCAGCGCGGCGGCACGCGAGCAGCTGGGCTGGAGTCCGAAGATGCACGACGTCGCGGAGGAACTGAGACTGCTGAGGCAGCGGCTCGTCTGACGCCGTAGCCCCGCGCGGCATCCGGACACACCCGGATGCTCACCGGCCGGTGCGTGACATACCCCTGGGGGACACACCTTGCCATGGCGATCGCGATCGCCATGGCAAGGGCGCGGCGGGCTGTGACGAGGAGTGCCCGCGCCGGGGCCGCGGGTCAGTCGCTGTCGGCGGCGCGCGGGTGATCCATGCGGGACAGCCAGGCGGTGAGCAGTGTTTCGAGTGCTGCGGCCTCGGCGGGTGTCAGCGCGTCCAGCAGGCGGCGTTCGTTGCGCATGTGCTCGGTGAACGCCTGGTCGATCAGTTCGCGTCCGGGGGCGGTGAGGGCGACGATCCGTCCCCGCTGGTCGTCCTCGGACCGGCGGCGGGTGACGAGTCCGGCTCGCTCCAGACGGTCGATCCTCTTCGTCATGGCGCCGGTGGTGACCATGGTGTGCGCGGCGAGTTCGCCGGGCGCTCGTTGGTAGGGCTCACCGGCGCGGCGCAGCGCGCACAGGACGTCGAACTCCCCTTCGCTGAGGCCGTAGCGGGCGTAGACGAGGCGGAGTTCCCCGGTGAGCTGGTCGGCCAGCCGGTGAAGCCGGCCGATCACGCCCTGGGGGGAGACGTCGAGGTCGGGTCGTTCGCGGCGCCAGTCGGCCTGGATGCGGGCCACTCGGTCCAGCTCACTGTCTTCCATGGAAGACAATATAGCTTCCATGGAAGTAGAATGTCTTCCATGGAAGCTAATGTGCGCTGGGTCGCACTGACCGCGATCGCACCGGTCGCCTGGGGAGCCAACTACTACGTCACGCACGAGTTCCTCCCCGCGGACCGCCCCCTCTACGGCGCCGCCGTACGAGCGCTGCCGGCCGGCCTTTTCCTGCTGCTCCTGCGCCGGCGACGGCCCCGGGGCGTGTGGTGGTGGCGATCCGCCGTGCTGGGGACACTCAACGTGAGTGTCTTCTTCGTCCTCGTCTACGCCGCCTCCCAACTCCTTCCCACGAGCGTCGCCTCGACCGTCATGGCGGTGTCCCCGCTGACGATGATGCTCGTGGCGTGGCTGCTGATGTCCGAGCGTCCGAGGACCGCTCATCTGGCCGGCGCCGCGATCGGGCTCGTCGGCGTGTGTCTCATGCTGCTCACGGGAGCCTCCCGGGTGAGCGTGCCGGGTGTCCTCGCGGCGGTGGCCGCCATGCTGGTGTCGTCGTTCGGCCACATACTGACCAAGCGGTGGAACGCCGATGTCGACGTGCTGGCCTCGACCTCCTGGCAGCTGACCGCCGGCGGCCTCTTCCTCCTTCCGGTCGCCGCAGCCGTGGAGGGGGCTCCGCCCGCGCTGTCCACGCCCGGGTTGCTCGCCTTCGGCTACGTCGCTCTGGTCGCCACCGCGCTGGCGTTCGCCGCCTGGTTCACGGGACTGCGGCACCTGCCCGCGGGAACCGTGGGGCTGATCGGCCTGCTCAATCCCGTGACCGGCGTGCTGCTGGGCATCGCCGTCGCCGGGGAGGCGCTGACCGTCCAGCAGTCGTGCGGGCTGGCACTGGTCCTGGCCGGCGTCGTCCTCGGCCGGCCCGCCCGCGCGAGCCGGCGTGGCAGCGGTCGGGCACCCGTCGATCCGGCACCCGAAGCGCGTCCCGCGCGAGAGCCATCTGCGCCGGGCCGTCGGTGAAGAGGCCCGTCACGCCGGCGAGAAGAAGTGAGGTGGGCTATCCCTCATGCGGAATAGCCCACGGTGGCGAGATGTCGCTCCGGGGATGAACGAGACACTCACCACCCGTCGATTGGAACACGAGCAGGGGTGGTGAGCGATGAGCAACCGGTACTCCATTACGCCGACGATCCCGGTCCCGGCCTGCCGAATGTGAACGAGGCGGAACGGTGAGGGGTGGGCACACCCCCGCGTGTGAGGCCGGCATACGTGTGGCGCGGAACGCAGCTATGAGACACCCGTCGACACCCAGACGGTCACCACTTTGAGGTCCGGGTCGACCTGGGCGCCGATCGGCGACTGGTCGACGACGATTCCCTTCCCCCAGAGGGCTTCGTCCTTCGTCTTCTCCGTGAGCTTCCACCCGCCGGCCTCGGCGCAGGCGCGCACCGAGTCGATGTGGTGCAGCTTGAACCACGGCACCGAGATCTTCCCGTCCTGCGAGACCTTGGGTTTGGTGCAGTCCTTCACCGGCATCGTGAGCGAGGTGTCGCCCATCACGACATCGCCGTGCGAGGGGGACGCCGACGCCGACGCCGCGGGTTGCGAAGCAGTCTTGTCGGGACCGACGTCTTCCGGATCGTTGCCCTTCTCCCCGTTGCCCAGCGTCAGCACCGTCAGCCCGCCGAGCACGAGCACGGCAGTGACCGACGCCCCCCACACCACGGCCTTGCGGCGTGGCGGCGACGAGGGGCGGTGCGGGGCCTGCGGTGCGAGCCCATCGGGGGGCGTCCCCTGATAGGGGTTGTGGTGCATGGCCATCGGCGCCGGACCGCCGGCAGCCGGCCCGGCGGCTCCTTGCGAGGGGTACGCAGACGCCGCGAAGGTGGGCATGTAAGGAGCCCCCACCGTTGGCGGGGGACCGAAGGAAACGTTGCCCTGCCCGACGCCGGGCTGCCCGGGGGAATCCGCCGGTCGGGCGGGGGCAGGGGAACCGGCCGGCCCGATCTCCGCGAGCAGCGCCTGGACCGCCTCGCGCATGGCGTCGGCGGACTGGTGCCGCTGCGCGGGGTCCTTGGCCAGAGCCGTGGCGATCAGCCGGTCGACGGACGCGGGCACGGACGCGTTGACCTGGGAAGGCACCGGCGCGGGCGCCTGCACATGCTGGTAGGCGATGGTGAGCGGCGCGTCACCGTCGAACGGCAACCTGCCCGTGACCATCTCGAAGAGCATGCAGCCGACCGAGTACAGGTCGGAGCGCTCGTCCACCTGCCGGCCCATGGCCTGCTCGGGGGAGAGGTACTGAGGAGTCCCGACGACCATCCCGGTCTGCGTCATGGAGCCGAGCCCGCTCTCCATCGCCCGGGCGATCCCGAAGTCCATCACCTTCACCACGTTGCGCCGGGTGATCATCACGTTGGCCGGCTTGATGTCCCGGTGGATCAGCCCTCTCGCGTGGCTCTCCGAGAGGGCGGCCAGGACCTCACTCGTGATCTGCAGGGCCAGCGGTACGGGCATCGCCCCGCTCCCGGCCACATGCTGGTCGAGGAGTTCCCGCAGCGAACAGCCCTCGACGTACTCCATGACGATGTACGGCTCGGCCGCACCCTGGCCCGAGTGCTCGCCCGAGTCGAACACCGAGACGATGTTGGTGTGGTTGAGGCGGGCGACCGCCTTGGCCTCTCTGATGAACCGCAGCCGGAACGCCTGCTGTCCCGCCAGGTCCGAGCGGAGCAGCTTGACAGCCACCGGCCGGTCGAGGACGGTGTCGTGACCGAGATACACCGTGGCCATGCCGCCTTCTCCGAGAAGGCTCTGCAGGACGTAGCGCCCGTCACCCACGGCGCGCCCGTCAGCGCTGGCCAAAGTGTGCTCATCCCGACCGGTCATTCGGTACCGCCCCTTCACCGTGTAACGCCCCCGCTGCGGGCGGCAGTGCCGGCCGGCCCCCGCTCGTCGACGGCGGCGCCGCGCACTACGATGTCAGGGCCGCGGCGACCACGCGCGGCCACAGCTGCGGATGCCTGGCCACCATTCACAGGCCATGCTCATCCAACGCGTTGCCGAACATCCGATCATGAGTAATCAATACTCGTTTCGGCGGCGGACACGCCGCCAGGGACGCCGTACCGGCCTCGTCGGACTGTCGGCCGCGCCGGGCCGCGCCGGTGGTCCCACCACGGCCGGCGGGCGGGGGACCGCCTTCCCTTCCTACCCGGTGGTGATGGCGGCCGTTGGGCGTTGGATGCACCTCCGTCCCGTGGACCTCCAACGGGCAGGCTTGCCCGTCCGGGCGGTATGAAGGGGGCAAGGGCAGGGCCGGCCCGGGAGCGGGGAAGCCGGCGGAGGCATCCACCAGGCTGCCGACCGCCCGCGGTCGGCCGCACGAGTACTCGCTACTCAAGCCCCGCCGCCGGCCGGCCGAAGTGGTGCGCGGCGGCCGTACCGAGGCCGCCACACCTGCCCCGGGAGCGGCGAGGCGCGCGGTCCTGCGTGTGCCGGGTACACCGCTCGACCCGAACGCCCCCGGCCGGGCGTCGGCGCTCCGCGCCGGGTCCGGCGCCAGGACGGCCGAGCCGGCGCCCGCCACCGCCGCGGGGCGGGCCGGGACGGACCTCGGTGCCCGGATCGCCTCAGCCGGGTCGGCCCTGCCGGGGCCGGTGCGCCATGGAGACGTGCGTACCCTCAACGGCGCAGGTCCGAGGGGGCGTGGGCCGCCACCGGAACCCCCGCCGAACACGGCCGCGGCAGGGCCACCATCGACGCGCTGTCCGCCGGACACGGCCCCCGGGCAGAGGCCGGGGCGGTCCACCCATGGGGTCACCGTCGGCGCCACCGCCTGACCCGGCACAGCAAGCGCCGTCAGCCGTACCGACACCAGGTCCGCGACGGCTCCGCCGCACCCGCGGCCGGCACCTTCACCCCGGGACACCCCGGGTACTGGCCGTGAAGGAGACCGCCATGCACAGACTCCTGCACATCGCGGCTTCCCCGCGCGGGACGGCGTCGCAGTCCCGGTTCCTGGCCGACGTCTTCACGGACGGCTACCGGGAGGCTCACCCCGATGCGGACGTGGACCGCTTCAACCTCTGGGACGGCACGCTTCCGTCTTTCGGCCCGACCGCGACCGCGGCCCACATGGCCCTCCTCGCCGGTTCCCGGCCGCAGGGCGCGCCGGCCCGTACCTGGGCGGCCTGCGCGAGACGTTCGACCGTTTCGGCAGCTACGACCGGCATGTATTCAGCGTTCCGATGTGGAACGGCGGTATTCCCCGCATTCTCAAGGCAGTTCATCGACGTGATCGCCCAGCCCGGCCTGGTCTTCGACATCCGTCCCGAGTGCGGTTGCACCGGGCTGCTGAGAGTGAAGAAGGCCGGCGTGGTGTACACCAGCGCCGGCTGTGGACCGGGCCGCGACCATGCCTTCGGCAACGACTCCCAGACCGCCCTTTTCGACGACTGGCTGCGCTGGACCGGCATCGACGACGTCACGGCCATCCACCTCCGTATCCGCCCGACCGTGCCCGGCGGCATCGAGGACCGCCGCGCTGCCGCGGCGTCGGCCAGGCAGGCGGGCAGGACGTTCTGTCTACTTCTCCAGATCGACACGCATGGTCATGAACTCCATGGATGCCGACATCACGGTGCTGTTCGGGAACAGAGCCACCCCCGCGGTCGTCGCGTCCGCCCAGCCGCAGATGACGTTCCCGTTCTCGGCGAGCGACGCCGGCATGCACTCCACCGAGCCGCCGAGCCGTCCGGGATCGCTGACCGGCTGCGCCTCGGGCACGCCCTGGTCGAAGTCCCACTTGATGTGTTCCAGCATGCCGCGCCACAGGTGTTCACGGCGCTTGGTGGTGGCCTCGGGCACATGATCGACCGCGACGACCAGAACGGCGTCGTCGCTCCCCCAGTCGGAGTACGCGGCCGACACGAGGTTCATGCCGTCGCGCATCTCGCCCGGGTCGACGTCACTTGCCGGGTTCTTGCCCGACACCTTGGACAGTCCGCCTGCCATCGACGCGTCGATCACCTGCCTGGACGGGCCCGAAGCCGAGGCGGAAGGCGAGGCGGAGGCGGAGGCTTTGCCGGAGTCCGTCGCGCTGGGCCGGGCGGGAGCAGTGGTCGGGTCCACGGTGCTCGCCGACGCGGCGGGCGACTTCACGGGCTTCGAGCCCTTGAGATCACCCCCTTGGCACCCGGTCAGCAGCACAAGCCCCAACGCCGCCGCCGTGACAGCGGGAACACGCGATACGCGCATGACAAACCCCCTTTTGGCCCCTGGCGGTCAGGCCGCCGACGCAGGACAGACACACTTGCCAGCGGCCCGCGGAAACGACCCGCGGATCAGCTGCGGCGCCCTCCTTCAGCGGGACGCCGGCTCGACCGCCGTTGGCCGGAAATCTACGCACGCCCACTGGGAAGCGGCTGGAAACGGGGTTGCAGGCGCTGATGTGGAAGGCGTGTGCGGGGGCGGCCTCCGGTGGGCCGCCCCCGCTGGGAGGTTGCTTCAGCCGAGCGCCTTGAAACCGCGCAGCCGCAAGGAGTTGCCCACGACGAAGACGGAGGAGAACGCCATCGCCGCTCCGGCGATCATCGGGTTGAGCAGCCCGGCCGCCGCCAGGGGCAGCGCCGCCACGTTGTAGGCGAAGGCCCAGAACAGGTTCGACCTGATGGTGCCGAGCGTCTTGCGGGAGAGCCGGATCGCGTCGGCCGCGGCGCGCAGGTCCCCCCGGACCAGAGTGAGGTCACCGGCCTCGATGGCCGCGTCGGTGCCCGTGCCCATGGCGAGGCCCAGGTCGGCCTGCGCCAGCGCGGCGGCGTCGTTGACTCCGTCACCGACCATCGCGACCGAAAGGCCGTCGGCCTGAAGCCGCTTGACGACGCTGACCTTGTCCTCGGGCATGACCTCGGCGATCACCTCGTCGATGCCGACTTCCGCGGCGACCGCGTCGGCGACCGCCCGGTTGTCGCCGGTGAGCAGCACCGGCTTGAGGCCGAGTGCCCGCAAGCGGGCGATGGCCTGTGCGCTGCTGTCCTTGACCGCGTCGGCCACTTCGAGCACCGCCCGGGCCTCGCCGTCCCACGCGACGGCGATGGCGGTGCGGCCCGCGGCTTCGGCGGCCGCCTTGGCGCGCGCCAGCTCGACCGGCATCACCAGGGCCCACTCGTCGAGAAGCCTCTCGCGTCCCACGAGGACCGCGTGCCCCTCTACGACACCCTGGACTCCGAGCCCGGGAACGTTGGCGAAGTCCTCGGGTGCCGGCAGCGTGCCGACCCGGTCGGCGGCGCCGGTCGCGACCGCCTGGGCGACGGGGTGTTCCGAGGCGTGCTCCAGCGCGCCCGCCAGCCGCAGGACGTCGGCCTCGTCCGTGCCCTCGGTGGTGTGCACACCCAGCAGGGTCATACGGCCCGTGGTGACCGTGCCGGTCTTGTCCAGGACGATCGTGTCGATCTTGCGGGTGCTCTCCAGCACCTCCGGTCCCTTGATGAGGATGCCCAGCTGGGCGCCCCGGCCGGTGCCCACCATGAGTGCGGTGGGGGTGGCCAGACCCAGGGCACAGGGGCAGGCGATGATCAGTACGGCCACCGCCGAGGTGAAGGCGGCGGACAGCTCGGCGCCGTTGCCGAGCCAGAAGCCGAGAGTCCCCACCGCCAGGCTGATGACGACCGGCACGAAGACGGCGGAGATCCGGTCCGCGAGCCGCTGTGCGGCCGCCTTGCCGTTCTGCGCGTCCTCGACCAGGCGTGCCATGCGGGCGAGTTGGGTGTCGGCGCCGACGCGGGAGGCCTCGACGACCAGGCGTCCGCCGACGTTGACGGTGGCTCCGGTGACCGCGTCGCCGATCCCCACCTCGACGGGCACGGACTCGCCCGTGAGCATCGAGGCGTCCACGGCCGAGGCGCCCTCGACGACCGTGCCGTCGGTGGCGATCTTCTCGCCGGGCCGGACCAGGAAGCGGTCGTGGACCTGCAGTTCGCTGATCGGTATGCGTTCCTCGCGCCCGTCGCGCAGGACCGTGACGTCCTTGGCGCCCAGCTCCATCAGCGCCCGCAGCGCGGCGCCCGCCTTGCGCTTGGACCGGGCCTCGAAGTACCGGCCCGCCAGGATGAACGCGGTCACCCCGGCGGCGGCCTCGAGATAGATGTTCCCCGAGCCGTCGGTGCGGGCGATGGTCAGTTCGAAGGCATGGGTCATGCCCGGGGTGCCTGCGGTACCGAAGAACAGCGCCCACAAGGACCACAGGAACGCCGCCGCCGTGCCCACCGAGATCAGCGTGTCCATGGTGGCGGCGCCGTGCCGGAGATTGGTCCAGGCCGCGCGGTGGAAGGGCCAGGCCGCGTACGTGACCACGGGCGCGGCCAGGGTGAGCGACAACCACTGCCAGTACTCGAACTGCCAGGCCGGGACCATGGCCAGGGCGATCACCGGGACGGCGAGCACGACGGCGGTGGTCAACCGCTGCCGCAGCGGACGCAGCTCGTCCGTCTCAGCGGCGTCCTCGGCACCCTCGCCGTCCCGCGGTGTGCCGGAGTCGCGCGGGGGAGCGGGCTCCTTCGCGGTGTAGCCGACGGCCTCCACGGTGGCGATCAGGTCCGGCACGGTCACCTCGGCCGAGTAGACGACCTTGGCCTTCTCGGTCGCGTAGTTGACGGTGGCGGTGACCCCGTCCATGCGGTTGAGCTTCTTCTCGATGCGCGCCGCACAGGAGGCGCAGGTCATCCCGCCGATGGCGAGTTCGATCTCGGCGTTGTCGGAAACCGAGGTGGTCATCACTCCTCCTGGAGGAAAGTTGAGGGGGCGCCAGGCCCGCTGGACCGGGGCGAGGTCCAGCGGGTGAGAGCGGATCGGCGCTCTCCGCCCGGCCGTCCGGCCGGCGGTCACACCGCCCGGACGGCCAGGTGTCAGGCCGCCCGGCCGGTCAGCTCGTAGCCGGCTTCGTCGACGACGGCCGCCAGCTTCTGGTCGTCGGGCTCGGTCGAGGTGGTGACCGTGACGAGGCCCGCCTTGACGTCCACCTCCACCCCGACCACGCCGTCGAGCACCCCGATCTCGCGGGTGAGGGTGGTCTCGCAGTGGCCGCACGTCATGCCGGACACCTTGTAGACCGTCGCGACCGCGGTGCCCTCGACGGCGACGGTGGAAGCGGCGCTGGTGGAGCAGCTGCCGTCCGAAGTACAGCAGGAACCCATGACACATTCCTTTCAGGTCGATCCATACCCTGGGGGGGTATGGATTATGCTGGCATCGTATACCCCCTCCCCGTATGCTGAGCAACCCGCAACGGGTACCGGTACCCCCTATGGGTATCACTCTCGGTCCCTCTCTAGGAGCCTGTGAATGAACGTCCTGTGGAAACTCGGCGCCTTCGCCGCCGCGTCGGCGGCGGTCTTCGGAACCGCGTACGGGGTCGGCGGTGCCGTCGCCCCGATGGCGGACGACACGGCCGCGCACCCCGCCCACTCAGCCCATTCCGAAAGCGCGGCGCCGGAGCGGGGTGGAGGGCACGGCGGCCACGCGGGCCACGGCGAGGCCGAAGCGTCGGCCGTGCCCGGTGGCCTGCAGGTCGCCGATGGCGGCTACAGTCTCGATCTGCGCAGCCCGCGCCTGGCCGCCGGCCGTAAAGGTGATCTCCGCTTCGTCGTCCGTGACGCGAAGGGCCGGCCGGTCACCGCGTACGAGCGGGCGCACGGCAAGGAACTCCACCTGATCGTCGCTTCCCGCGACCTGAACACCTACCGGCATCTGCACCCCCGTCGTGCCGCCGACGGCACGTGGAGCACCCCCGTCGACCTTCCCGCCGCGGGCGGCTACCGGGTGTTCGCCGACTTCCAGCCCGCGAACCGGTCCAAGGGGCTCACCCTCGGCGCCGACCTGGCCGTCTCCGGCGCCTACCGGCCGGCCGAGGTGCCCGAAGCGTCGTCCATCGCCACCGTCGACGGCTACACCGTGAGGCTGAAGGGCGACCTGCGGGCAGGCGCGGAAAGCCGTCTCACTCTCACCGTCGACCGCGGCGGCCGGGAGGTCACCGACCTCCAGCCCTACCTCGGCGCCTACGGGCACCTCGTCGCGCTGCGTTCCGGAGACCTGGCGTACCTGCACGTCCACCCCGACGGCGAACCCGGGGACGGCGCCACGAAGTCCGGCCCCGACGTCTCCTTCAGCACCACCGCACCCAGCGCCGGCACCTACCGGCTCTTCTTCGACTTCAAGCACGGTGACACCGTGCGCACCGCGGCCTTCACCGTCCGGGTCGGTACGCCTGCCGAGTCGCGGACGGCTCCGTCCGGTGACTCCACCGGCGGGCACGAGGACGACGGTCACCGGCACTGACCGTCGGCGGGAGCCGGAGGCTCCGGGGCGCTGCGCCTCTGTGCGGGCCGCCCGGCTCGATCGGTGCGGTACCCCTTTGCTTAGGTACCCCTAGGGGGTATACATTGTCGTCGGCTAGATACCCCCCAGGGGTATGCAACTCAGTGGAAGGCAGAGCAATGTCAACCGTCAATCCGCGGCGCTGGTGGGCCCTCGTGGTGCTCGCAGCCGCTCAGTTCATGGTCATCATGGACACTTCGATCATCGGTGTGGCGCTCCCCGAAATGCAGCGTGACCTGGACTTCTCCCAGGGTGATCTGCAGTGGGTGTTCAACGCCTACGTCGTCGCCTTCGGCGGGCTGCTGCTGCTGGGAGGCCGCCTGTCGGACCTGCTGGGAGCGCGGCGCGTCTTCGTCAGCGGCTGGGTCGTCCTCACCGCCGGCTCGGTGGTGGCCGCGGCCGCCACGACGGCCTGGGTGGAGATCGCGGGCCGTGCCGTCCAGGGCGTCGGCGGCGCGCTCATCGCGCCCGCCTCGATGACGCTGCTGATGATGCTCTTCGGGCACGACCCCAAGGAACTGGGCAAGGCGCTCGCGCTCTACGGCGCCGCGGCACCGGCGGGCGGTACGGCCGGTGTCTTCCTCGGAGGCGTCTTCACCGAGTGGGCGAGCTGGCCCTGGGTGTTCATCATCTACATCCCCATCGGCGTCGCCACCCTGGCCGCCACCGGACTGCTGCCCGCCGTGGCCGGCAACCGCGGCTCGGTCGACCTGCTCGGCGCGGTGGCGGTCACCGGCGGCCTGGCGCTGGCGGTCTTCGCCACCGTCCGCGCCCCCGAGGTCGGCTGGGGCGACACCCAGACCGTCCTGGGGCTCCTCGGCGCGGCCGTCCTGCTGGCCGGTTTCCTCCTCATCCAGAAGACGGTCCGCACCCCCCTCATGCCGCTGGGTATCTGGCGCGTCCCCGGGCTGGGCATCTCGAACGTGGGAATGACCCTGATGGGAGCCGCCTGGATCCCGATGTGGTACTTCCTGAACCTCTACCTCCAGCAGGTCCTCGGATTCGGGGCCTTCGCGTCCGGCGCCGCGCTGCTGCCCATGACCGGGCTGCTGATGATCTTCATGACCCTCATCACCGCCCGGCTGCTGGGCCGGTTCGGCCCCAAGCCGCTCATCGTCGGCGGCCTGTTCGTCCTGGCCGCGGGCCTGGTCTGGCTGTCGGCCGCGGAACCGACCGGAACCTTCGCGGTCGACGTCCTGCCCGCGTCGCTCGTCGCCGCGACCGGCATGTCCCTGGCCTACATCCCGCTCATGATGTCGGCCATGTCCGGCGCCCCGCAGGAGCAGGCCGGTCTCGCCTCCGGCATCGTCAACACCACCTATCAGGTGGGTTCCGCTCTCGGCCTGGCGGCCCTGACGGCACTGGCCACCTCCAAGGGAGCGGACCGGACCGGCGACCCCGCGGCCCTCACCAACGGGTTCAGCGCCGCCTTCCTCGGCGCTGCCGCGGTCGCCGCCGTCGGCGGACTGCTCACCGCCGCCTTCATGCGCGGCAAGCCCGGCGCCGCCCACCAGGAGCCGGCCGCCGCGCCGAGCGAGTCGGCGAGGGCCTGACGGCCTCACGCGGTGGATGAGGTCCAAGGGCCGGCGGAGCTGATCCGCTGGCCCCTGGCGCGCAGGCCGGTACCGGGAACCCCTGGTACCGGCCTGAGTCATGACCGTGAGTCATGACCCGGTGAGCGCGCGGACCGCGAGCCGCGCTGGGCCCTCGTCCGCACGGCCGATCCCACAACCGCCGCGCGCGCCACGGCGGACACCGTCCCGCCCGCGGTGAGCCCGCGGAGAGCGTCGACAAGCCCTGCCCGGAGACCGGGCAGGGCTTGTCGACGTGATCGCCGCGCTCGCCCTTCTCTAGCAGAGCGAGGCCTCCAGCAGTTGCCGGAGGTGACGGCGCCCGGGTATGCCGAGCTTCTGGTAGACGCGGTAGAGGGTGTTGCTCACGGTCCGCGGCGACAGGACCAGCTGTTCCGCGATCTCCTTGTCCGACAGCCCCTCGGCCGCGAGTCCGGCGATGGTCCGCTCCCTGGTCGACAGGGACGCCGGCTGGTCCAGGAAGCGCAGCGCGGGGGTCTGCACCGGGTCGCAGGCGCCGAGATGGGCACGGGCCGCCGCCACCGCGGCGGCAGCGGCACCGCTGTCCCCGGTCCTTCGGCGCATGCGGCTGATCTCGGCGTACGCCTCCGCCGCGTAGAGTTCCGCGCCGGCCGCGGCGAAGGAGCGCGCGACGGACTTCATCAACGCGTGATCGCCGGTGGCCAGCGCCTGCGCGTACTGCAAGCGAGCCTGCAGATACGGCCCTTGCACGGCGACGGACCACTGTGCGCGCGTGTCCGACGCCAGGCCGATGCGCGCCATCTCGTGCACGGTGATCGCCACATCGGTGCCGGCCCCCTGTGCCTGGGCATCACGTATCGCGTTCTGCAGCAGCGCCAGAGCCGTGGCCTGGTCCCCGCGGGACATGGCGCGGTGTGCGCGCACGATGGCGAGATGCGTGTAGTGCCCGGCCGGCAGGGTGTCGAGCCGGACGTGAGGAGCCTTCCGCTGGCTGTCCGGGAGGCAGTTGGACGCCAGTTCGGCGTAGATACCGGCACGCGCGTGCCACTGTTCCCACCCCACCTGATAGGCGGGGGAGAGGACGAAGTGGGCGAGGGCCCTGCGCACCAGCCCTCGCTCGTAGAGCGTGAAGCCGAGCGCGAGACCCCTCTGGGTGTCCGTGCGGAAGGACATCCTGCGCGCGGCGTCGCCGTATTCCCGTTCGAGTATGTCCTGGGCGCCGCGCAGATCCCCCGACAGGTGCAGTGCGCCGGCCCGCAGCTCTTCCAGGGAGTCCACGTGCGGTGCCCACACGTCGTCGTCGCTCCGCAGCGCACGTGCGGCGTCCTCGTACAGCGCCAGGGCGTCCAGCGGTCGCCCCAGATGGCACAGAGCGGACATGGCGAGCACCGCGGCCTCGACGCGCGTGGCGGGACCGGCGGTGGTCAGCAGCGGAGAACAGCGGTGCAGGCAGTCCAGGTAACGCCCCTGGAAATAGTCCGACATGCCCGCCAGCAATTCCTTCGCCGGCCCCTGCATCTCGTCGATGGCCGCCTCGGCCTGGGCGTAGTCGCAGCCCAGGATCCAGGCGCGAGCCTGCCACGGCTGAAGCGCCCGCCCGACCTCGACGTCGTCCTTCTCGACCGCCTCGAGACACAG
The DNA here is from genome assembly GCF_040641355.1 of Streptomyces sp. NPDC020996. Classification (NCBI taxonomy): domain Bacteria; kingdom Bacillati; phylum Actinomycetota; class Actinomycetes; order Kitasatosporales; family Streptomycetaceae; genus Streptomyces; species Streptomyces sp. NPDC020996. The sequence continues at coordinate 76,682 of NZ_JBFADM010000025.1, read as the reverse complement.
TTTGTGCAGTTCGTCGAGCGACGCGCTGGCCAGGAGCGCCTGGCCGTACAGGTCGGCGGCGCTCGCCGACCGGTAAGTGCGCCAGGCGACCCGTGCCAAGTGTGTGGCGGCCGGCAGGTCGTGGCGGCTGAGCGCATACCCGCACGCCTGGAGCAGCCGGCCTTCCGACGGGGTCTGCCCGCTCTGCTGCTCCCAGCTGACGATCCGCACGTATTCGTCCGGCTGTCTCTCGCTCTCCGGCAGTGCCGTCTTCCAGGAAGCGAGCAGCTGCTTCCGGCGCAGCGGGCCTGTCTCCTGACGCAGCACGTGGCCGAGCAACGGATCCGCGACAGTGATGTGCGCCTGTGCGTCACCCACGTGCGTGGTGATGAGCCGTCTGTCCTCGAGCGACACGAGAACGTCCGGGTCGACGAGCTCCTCGACGGCCGTGAGCCGGGCCGGTTCTGCCAGGGCAATGAGTTCGAGAGCTTCCCTCGGTGCCGTTTCGAGTACCGCGAGGCGCGCGTCCGCGAGCTTTCTGAGTACGACCGACTCAGGAATCACCACGCTGGAATCACCGAAAATGGAAGCAGGACGCTCGTTCTGGAGGGCACGGATGATTTCTCGGAGCACCGAAGGGTTTCCGGCGGACAGGTCGGCGAGCCGCGCCGCACACTGTTGCGAAATCCGTTGCCCGGAGAAATAGCCGGCCAACCGCCGTGCCGTGGAGGCGTCGAGCGGTCCTACATGGATGGTGTGCAGGTAAGGACTGCGGCACAGGGCGTCGCCGGCTCCCGTGCCCCCGGCGTCCAGGTTGACCTCCGCGAGCAGCCGGACGTGCTGACGGCACACGGCCTGCAGGAGCACCGGCACCGCAGCCGGATCGAGCAGGTGAGCGTTGTCGACGCGGAGCAGAAGGCGCAGGCGGACGGCCCGGGCGATCGTCTTCTCGAGGAAGCCGGCCGCCTCAGGAGTGCGCAGCACCTCCTGCAGCGCGGGATCGACGTCCACGGCATCCTGTCCGTGAAGCGAGACGATCTCGTCCGCCAGCCGGGACTTGCCGATCCCTGTGACCCCCGTCAGGAGGACCCCGGCCGGTCGGCTGGTGGCGCCGAGCACCCGGCAGGCTTTGTCGAGTTCGAGTTCACGGCCCGCAAGGGGCGTCGCTTCGTCGATCAGTAAAGTGTTCTGGAGTTTGGTCTGCTGATCGGTGGATGAACTGAAGGCGTGTGGGATCATCTTCTTCCGCAGAGTTCTGTGCGGGTGCCCCAGTGGACACGTACCAGATCGGGTTCCGCTCTGCCCGCCGACGGCGCGCCCGCGGAGCAATTTCCTAACGCGAGGACCCGGGTGGGTGAATCAGTCCTGCGTATGCGGCGCCGATGCCGCTCTGCATATCGCCTCCCCCGAACGAATGCTTCAAGCGTGAAATTGGTGAAAGAAGCCCACTGGTTGTGGTCGCAAGCGTGCCTGTCGATTGAAGTCGCCGGAGACATCACGGCTGAGCCGTACGAGGACAGGGTTGCCCAGACCCTGCGTCGCTGTGCCTCTCGGGCCGCCCAGAGTGACCATGCTGGGCGATATCCCGCTACGCTGCGGCATGGACGATAGGGGACCGTCGTCCACTTAGGCAAGGCGAAGGACTCCGGCCGGGCCCTGAGAACCTCCCTGCGGGGCGACCGGGAGAGCTGACTTTCTGGCACCTTTCGCCTGGTCAGGCGGCCTGCGGGGCCGCCCGGGGGCGCGCTCGGGCCTTTTGGCTTCGTGACCGCTGCGTCGGCCGGAGGACGAGCTTCAGCCCTTGACCGCGTGCCCGCCGGCGTCCGTACCGGCCCGGTCCCCAGGCGGGCCGCCGTCGGCGCAGCCTACGGCCGTCTGGGAAACGACTGGGAACCGTCTCCCGTTCTTTCCAGTCATCTGCAAGAGCGGCTGTCTACCGTGCGCGTACCGACCGCCGACAACGGGGGAGAACACATGCTCACAACGCGACTCGGACCTGAGCGGCGCCTTGCCCACGCCGCCGGTCCGGGTGCGCTGTCCCGGTGCTACGTCACCGGCAGCGCCTGTCACAGCAGGGTCAAGTCACACCAGCGCGGCGCCGCCGGGCAGGTGAGCGTACGTCGTCCGGTTCCGGGTGCCCGCTCGGCCGGTGTCGTGCGTGCCGGCCCCCGCAGGGGTGAGTGACACCGTCAACCTATGCATCTGCCGCCCAGGGCAGATGTTCTCCACCGGAGCCCACCGGTCGCGGGCGGCGTTCGCCCACACGCCCGCCCGCGCCCCGCAGCTGCGGTCCTGACGGCGAAACACCACACGTGTCACAGGTGTGCCACTCGGGCTCTGCCTCTACATGTTCGCGCACGGCCGGCTGCCGCACCTCCCTGTGCGCGCCCGCCGCCGACGCGGCTCCCGTTCGGCCTGTTCGCTTCCGCTCCGCCGGCGCACCCGGCAGCCGCGCCGACGGCACGGGATACACCTGCTTCAAACCTCCCAGCACGACTCGAATATGGAACAGAACATTCCGCGGGATGAGCGGGTTCGTTGAGTAACGATTACCTCTCCCGTTCTGTCGCACGCGAGCATATGGTCTGTTCAGCGCTGCAAGAGTTTCGCGAAAATTCACAGCGCGGCTTCATCGTCTTTTCGAGTCCATTGCTGGGGGGAGTGAGTGATCCGGTGAAGTCAGATGCGGAAACTCGGTCCATCTGCTCGGGTGGCCTCGGGGACGGTGGGGAATCGCCGCTTCACTGCCTGGTCGTCATAGGCGACACACCACTGGCTGCCGATTTCCTGGAATCCGGCGGAATCCCGCAGAACTGGCGTGTGCGGAGCGTCGACGCGCCGCAGGGCGACCTCGCCCTGTGCATCGACGCACTGACGGACTTCCTGATGCGCGCCGACAGCCCCGACCGTGGGGTACTGCTCGGAGCGGACCAGGCCGCGCACGCGGCGTTCGAGATCGCGGACCGCCACCCCGAGCGGGTGGCGGCGGTGGTGGCCCTGCTTCCCGGCGGGGAAGCGGCCGCCGCGGCCGGATCCCTGGAGCCCCCGTGTCCGGCGCTCGTCCTGTCCCTCGACGAGGAACAGGACCGCATGGAATCGGCCGTGGCCGACCATCTGTGCGAGCTGGGCCGGCCGGCCGTCGTACCGGGTACCTACCCGGTGCGGCTTCCGCCCCTGACCGCGATGCTGCTCCACGACGCCGAGGCCATGCGGCAACGCGCCGAACTGGGGCCCGTGCACCGCCTGGAGACCGCCGACGCGACCACCACATGGATCGTCACCGGACATCAGGCGGCACGCGAGGTCCTCGCGTCCCCCCACTTGAGAGGCGACGTCGAGATCACACCGGGCTTCCGGGCCCAGTGCCCCGAACTGGCCGCCGAGCATCGAGGAGGCGCCGACACGATCAGCGTCGACGCTCGTGAACACCGGCGGCTGAGGGAACTCATCGGCCGGCACCTCACGGCGGAGCACGTCGCCCGTCTGCGGGAACGCGTTCAGCGCTGCGTCGACGGCCTCCTGGACGGCCTGCCGACCTCCGAGGAGATCGACTTCGTCCGCCGTGTCGCGGTGCCGCTGCCGGTACTCGCGCTGTGCGAGCTGTTCGGTGTCCCGGAAGCCGACCGCGACTACCTCCACGACTGGCTGGTACGGCGGCTGTCCACCCCGCCGCCCGGCGCGCACGAGGACGTGGACGCCTACCTGCGCCGGCTGATCGAAGCCGGCCGGAAACGGCCCGGCGACGACTTCATCGGATGGGCGGTCGCCGCGGAAGGCGACCGGCTCGCCGAGGACGATCTCGTGTCCGCGGCCCGGCTCCTGCTGGTGTCCGGGACCCGGCCGACGACCACCCTGCTCGCCAACGGAGTGGCCGCCCTGCTCCGGCACCCCGGCCAGTGGCAGCGGCTCGTCGGCGATCCGGGAACAGCTGGGGACGCGGCCGAGGAACTGCTGCGGTTCGTGACGCCCTATCCACTCGGCCTGCCACGCCGAGCACGGTGCCCGGTCGACGAGGGCGGTGTGCGGATCCCGGAAGGACAGCTCGTCGCGGCCTCGCTGATGGCGGCCAACCGTGATCCGAGCGTCTTCGCGGACCCCGATGTCCTCGATATCGGCCGGGCCGAAAAATCCCACGCCGCATTCGGTCACGAGCATCACCAATGCCTTGGTGAGCCATTGGCCAGGGCGCTGACGAGCACAACGCTGGAAGCACTGGCACGCCGTTTTCCCGCGATGGCTCTTTCCCTGGACGGGAGAGGCCTGCAATACAGAAAAAACCGGGTGCGCTACCTGCTCGAGCTCATGGTAGTCCTCGAGCCGCGTTCATAGCGTCGATGCCCAGGCATCACGGATTGCCATATCGGGACAGGAGTTTCAACGCGTGGAAGCCAGCACCATTCCGGAACTCATGGCGTACTGCCAGGCGGATCCGGTCTTCTTCGAGCCGCCCTGGCACATGAAGGACGAGGACAGCCTTTTCGCGGCGTCCGGCCGTGCTCTTCCGGACGGCTGGCGCCGGCGGGAGAACGGGCTGTGGGTGGTCGCCGAACCCGTGGGCGCCGAACTGCCGGACCAGGGCTGGAAGATCCATGTGTCGGCGACCGATTCCGACGCCGAAACGGTCGTCGACCTGGTCATGGACTTCTGCCTGTCCCGGGGCCTGACGTTCAAGTTCCTGCGGAGCAAGGCCGCGATGCGGATGCTCAACAACAAGTACGCCAGCCGGGGCAGCAGCGGCAAACTCCTGACGCTCTACCCCCACGACGAGGAGCAGCTCGCCTCCGTGCTGCCCGCGCTGGCCGATCTGCTCGAGGGTTTCACCGGCCCCTACATCCTCAGCGACGTCCGGTACGAGGACGCCCCCGTGTATGTGCGCTACGGGGCCTTCGTACCCATGACCTACCTGTCGCCGAGCGGTGAGCAGGTGTACGCCGTCCGCACCCCCGACGGCCGGCTGGTACCGGACAAGCGCGACCCCGTGTTCACCGTGCCGGAGTGGGTGGAGGTGCCCGAGGTGCTCCGGGCGTCGGTCGAGCGGCGCACCGCCGGCGGGGACGAGTTCCCGTACCGGGTCGAGAAGCCCCTGCACTTCTCCAACGGCGGCGGGGTGTACCTGGCCCGGGAGAAGGACTCCGACCGTTATGTCGTGCTGATCGAGGCGCGCCCCCACGCGGGTGTCGACCGTGACGGCCAGGACGCCGTGACGCGGCTGAAGCGGGAACGCGACATGCTGCTGCGGCTGGAGGGCCTCGACTGCGTACCCCGGGTTCTCGACCACTTGGTGATCTGGGAGCACCACTTCCTCGTCCAGGAGTACATCGAGGGCGAGACCCTGCTGAACGAGGTCTTCGACCGCTACCCGCTGATCAGTCCCGATCCCTCCGACGAGTGGCTCGCCGAGTACACCGCATGGGCTACGGACGTCCTGGCGAAGGTGGACCGTGCGCTGATGTCGGTGCACGCCAAGGGAGTCCGGTTCGCCGACCTCCATCCCGCGAACATCATCCTGCGGCCCGACGGCCGGGTCGCACTGATCGACTTCGAGATCGCGTCGGACCTGACCGACACCCAGGCGCCTCCCCTGGGCGCCCCCGGGTTCACCGCCCCCGGCGGCATGTCCGGCCGCGACGCCGACCACTACGCCCTGGACTGCCTCCGGCAGTGGATGTTCCTTCCGATCAGCCCGCTGCAGGAGCGCGACCCCGTCAAGTACGCCACCCTGACCGACGTCGTCACCGAGCACTTCCCCGTCCCCAAGGGGTTCGGGTCGCGGCTCGTCCGCCGCCTCGGCGCCGGACACGGACCGTTCGGACCGGATCTGCCGGCCCGTATGTTCGCGGCGCAGGAACCGCACTGGCCGACCATCCGCGACTCCCTCGTCGCCGGGATCCACGCGAGCGCCTCACCGGACCGCAAGGACCGTCTGTTCCCCGGCGACCCGCAGCAGTTCGGGACCGGGGGCATCAACGTCGCCTCCGGCGCCGCCGGCGTCCTGTGGGCCCTGCACCAGGTCGGCTCCGCCGTACCGGACCACTACGTGGACTGGCTCGTGGACGCCGCTCGCCGGGCCGACAACCCGCGCCCGGGCCTGATGGACGGCCTGCACGGAGTGGCAGCGACCCTGCAGGCGCTCGGACGCCACGACGACGCCCGGGACATGCTCGGCCGCGCCCGTGCGGCGCAGGACCGCCTGGCGGCTCCCGGACTGCACGGCGGGATCGCGGGAGCGGGCCTGAGCCTGCTGAACTTCGCCCGGATCACCGGTGACGAGAGCCTGCGCGAGGAAGCGCTGGAGATGGGCGAGACACTGGCGTCCCAGCTCGGCGCCGCCGGATCGCCGATGTTCCCGCCGCAGGGCAGGGTCGGCCTCGAACACGGGCTGACCGGTGTGGCCCACTACTTCCTCCGGCTGCACGACGACACGGGCGAGGAGCGCTACCTCGACCTGGCCCGGACCGCACTCCAGCGGGAGGTCGAGCGCGGGCAGTTCAACAAGGACGGCGGTTTCAACCTCTTCTACAGCAACCGCTACCTCCTCTACCTGGGGCCCGGCAGCGGAGGTCTCGCCGTCGTCCTCGCCGACTACTTGACCAGACGCGACGAACCCGGCTTCGCCGAGGTCGTCGCCGGTGTCCGGCGTGCGTGCCGCGCGGCGTTCGTGCGTCATCCGGCGCTGCTCATGGGGCGTGCCGGCCTGATCGTGACCCTCGCCCTGCTGGGGCAGGACGAGGACCGGCCGGTCATCCGCGAACACATCCGCAGACTCTCCTGGCACGCACTGTCCCACGAAGGACACCTGGCTTTCCCCGGCAACCAGCTCCTGCGCCTGTCCATGGACCTGGACAGCGGCTCCGCGGGAGTCCTCGTTGCCCTAGGCGTCGCGTTCGACCAGAACGCGTCGATCATCCCATTCCTCGATCTGCGGAACACCGCAGTCGGGGAGCAAGGAAGGAGGTGACCAATATGGCCAACGTTCTCCAGCTCCAGTCCCTCGCCGAGGAACTGTCCGCGCACCCGTGCAGCAGCATCGTGACGTCCTACAAGACCACCTGCTGACGGGCCCGGGGCACCGGGAGCCGATCGCGGCTCCCGGTGCCACCGGATGTGCCCTGCCGGGCTTTCGTCGCACCGCCGGTCATGGCCCTGCGGAGTCTGGAACGGCCTGACGGCAGCGGAGCCGATCCCCGTAGCAGCCGCACCGCACACGTGTCTCACGTGTCCGTCCACCTCAGGGACCGCTTTGAACCCACCACACGCCGGCCGCGCCACAGCGTCGGACACACCCGGAACGTCGGAGAACCCCCCCGCGCCTTCCGCCGACACAACGCCCACCTGGCGTGTCATGCTCGGCCACATGCGGCCGACCTGGCCGCAGCTGCTTCTCGGCGGAGCGCTGAACCTGCTCACGGCCGCGGCCGGCCTGGCCGTTCCCCTCGCCGCCGAGCGGCTGATCGACGGCCTCGCCTCCGGGCGGCCGCCGTGGGACGTGCTCCTGGTGATGGGGGCGCTGGTCACCTTCACCGCACTGGTCGGGCCGCTCGGCGCGTACACGCTGCGGCGTGCCGCCGAGTCGATCGTGCTGACCGCACGGCGTCGCCTGACGTCCCATCTGCTGCGGCTGCGCATCTCGGAGTTCGACCGTACCGAGCCCGGCGACCTGATATCCAGGGTCACGTCCGACACCACCATGCTGCGGCAGGTCACCACCGACTCGCTCGTCGGCACCGCCACGGGGGCCCTCACCCTCGTGGCCACCACGACTCTGATGTGCCTGCTCGACCTGCTGCTCACGGCGGTGACCCTGGTGGTCCTGCTCGTCGCCGGCTGGATCGTCCGCTCGGTGATGTCCCGCGTCAACGAGGCCGGCATGGCGTCCCAGGAGTCGGTGGGCCTCGTGGGAGCCAGTGTGGAGCGCGCGCTGGGCGCGCTGCGCACGGTGAAGGCGTCCGGAGCGGAGGAATCCGAGGAGGAAGCCGTCCACCAGGCCGCCGAGGACGCGTGGAGCGCCAGCGTCCGCGCGGCCAAATGGCTCGCGATGGCGGGCAACGTGGCGGAGATGGCCATGCAGGTGGCCTTCTTCACCGTCCTCGCCGTGGGCGGCGTGCGCGTGGCCTCCGGAGCGCTGGAGGCCAGCAGGCTCATCGCCTTCCTGATGTACGTCTTCTACCTCGTCCCCGCCATCCAGCAGCTCGTGTCGGGAGTGAGCCAGTACAACCTCGGAGCCGCGGCGGTGAAACGCATCCGGGCCGCGGAGGCGCTGCGCGCCGAGCCGCGGAGCACCGGCGGCGACCGGTCCGGCAGCGCCGAACCGGCCGAACTGTCCTTCCAGGGCGTCCACTTCCGCTACGCACCCGAACTCCCGCCGGTGCACCGCGGACTGACCTTCACCGTCCCTCCCCGCGGTATGACCGCGTTCGTCGGCCCGTCGGGGGCCGGCAAGACCACCGTCTTCTCCCTGATCGAGCGCTTCTACGAGCCGACGGCCGGCAGCATCCTCCTGGACGGCCGGGACATCGCCGAGTGGGACATCGGCGAACTGCGCTCGGCCATCGGATACGTCGAGCAGGACGCGCCCGTCCTCTCGGGCTCCCTGCGCGACAACCTGCTGCTCGGCAGCCGGGACGCCACCGACGACGCGGTGCGGCAGGTCCTGCGCACGGCACGCCTGGACGACCTCGTCGAACGCCTGCCGCAGGGCCTCGACTCACTGGTCGGCCACCGCGGCACCAGGCTGTCGGGCGGGCAACGCCAGCGTGTCGCCATCGCCCGCGCGCTGCTGCGCAGGCCCAGGCTGCTGCTCCTCGACGAGGCGACCTCCCAGCTCGACGCCGTGAACGAGGCGGCGCTGCGGGACACGGTGGCGGACATCTCCCGGACGACCACTGTCCTGGTCGTGGCCCACCGGCTGTCCACCATCGCCATGGCCGACCGGATCGTCGTCCTCGACAGCGGCACCGTTCAAGCGGTCGGCACCCACCAGGAACTGGTGGCCACCAGCCCGCTCTACGCCGAACTCGCCACCACCCAGTTCCTCGAGGCCGCGCGGTGATCACCCCCGGCAGTCGCCACCCCGCCGCCGCCCGAGAGCTCCAGCCGTAAGGAAAGGTTCGCCAGATGCAGAGCAACAGCCCGGATGTCCCGCGTCGGCCGGAAACCGAGGACCTCACCGAGGCCCTGGGCGCCGAAGTCTGCCCCGCCGGGTTCCCTGTCATCGGCGCGCGGATGCTCAGAGACCCCGCCGCACTCGGCACCCTGCGCGACGCCGGCATGGCCCGCGTCAGTCTCGGAGGCGGTGAGAACGGCTGGATGGTCGCCGGTCACGACGCCGCCACCGAACTGCTCGTGGAGCCGGGCCTGCGCGGCGAGCACCCGCTGGCGCAGACCATGCGGACCGCGGCCGACGAGGAGGTGTGCGACGAGGAGATGCTCTTCTTCCTGCCGACGGAGGAGCACGTCAGGCTGCGCCGCCTGATCTCGCGCCAGCTCACGCACCGGCGGGTGGGCGGACTCGTCCCGCGCATCCAGCAGGAGGCCGACCGGCTGCTGGCCGAGGTCCCGCACTCCGAACCGGTCGACCTGGTCCAGTCGTTCTGCCGTCCCTTCCCGGTGGCGGTGCTCTGCGAGCTGCTCGGCATTCCGATGTCCGAGCGCCGCTACATCAGGAACTACGTCTACGGCTGGGTCGCCGAGTACGGCGAGGCCAGCTCGGTGACCAAGAGCGCCGGCATCGAACTGGCCGACTACCTGCGGGAGCTGGTCGCCGAGCGCAGAAAGGCCCCCGGAGACGACCTGATCAGCGCGATGGTCAGCGGCGACGAGGCCGAGACGCTGGAAGAGGACGTCCTGTCCGCCGTGCGGCTGCTGCTGATCGCGGGACACCGGCCGATGACCCGTCTGCTCACCGAGGGAGTGGAGCTGCTGCTGGGCGAGCGCGACCGGTGGGACCGGCTCCGCCGCGACCCCGACTGGCTGGAGCCGGTGATCGAGGAACTGCTCCGCTACGTCACACCCACCACCCTGGCGTCCCGGTACGCGAAGGAGGAGGTCGAGGTCGGGGGCGTCACCCTGGCCCCCGGAACCGGTCTGCACTGCGCCCTGGCCGGCGCCAACCGCGACCCCGCCCGCTTCGAGAACCCCGACACCTTCGACCCGGACCGGGCCGAGAACCGGCATGTCGCCTTCGGCCTCGGCCACAAGCACTGCCTGGGCGCGGCACTCACCCGCGCGGAGGTGCGCGTCGCCCTGGAGACGTTGCTGACGCGCTTCCCGCACATGGTTCTCGCCGACCTACGGCTGCCCGGTGAGCCGGAGAGAAGGCAGCTCCCGGTGGTTCTCCAGCCCGGCACGTGCCCGGTGCGGCACTGACCGGCAGCCACAGCGCGCACTGAGAGGAAGCAGAGCCATGGACGCCTTGCGCATACCGGACCACCCCCTCGAGATCATCTGGGACATCACCTACGCGTGTCCCCTGCGATGTGTTCACTGCTACTCGGAGTCCGGGCGCCGGCCGATCCGCCAGCTCGCCCCCGCCGACATGCTGCGCGTCGCGGACGCCGTCATCGAGATGGCCCCGCACGCGGTCTGCCTGGCCGGGGGAGAGGCTCTCCTCGCCCGCGGGGTCTTCGACGTCGCCGACCGGTTCTCCGAGGCGGGGGTGCCGGTCTCGCTCTTCACCAGTGGATGGTCCCTGAAGCAGGAGACGGCGGAGGCGGTCCTGAAGACCTTCGCCAGTGTGACCGTGAGCGTGGACGGCGCGTCCGCCGACGTACACGACCGGATCCGGGGCCGACGGGGTTCGTTCGCCCGCGCGATGGACGCCCTGGCACTGCTCGACCGCCTCGCCCGGGAGCGGTCGGACGCCGGCGGCTCCCGTCCCGACCTGGGCATCGACTGGGTCGTGGTGCGCAGCAACTTCCACCAGATCGAAGAGCTCGTCACCGGCATCGCGCCGCGCTTCCCGGCCCTGGACCACATCTCGTTCGGCGCCGTGGTCCCCGAGGGCCTCGCCAGCCGGCGGGACTTCGCCGATCACGAGCTGCTGTCCGACGACCAGGTCCGGCTGCTGGGCAGCCGGCAGTACGCCGAGCGACTGCAGGCACTGGCCCCGCCCACCGTCAAGATCAGCACCACCGACAACCTGGCACTGCAGATGCATCCCGATCTGATCGAGCGCGGCGTCTTCCTGCCCATCCTGCAGATCGAACCGGACGGCCTGGTACGCGGCATGGCGGCCTACGAGGGCACGGTCGGTGACGTGCTCACCGATCCCCCCGCGGAGCTGTGGCGGCGTGCGGTGGAACGCTGGCACGATCCGTTCGTCGTGGAGACCCTGAAGCCGGTGCGGACCATGAGCCAGTGGGCGGAGGCGACGCGCGCGATCGACTACCACTTCGCGTCCGAGACCGATCGCCGCCGCATCGACGAGCGCCCCGCCTACGAGCCGGGCTGAGCACGCGCCGGGTGCGGCCCCTCCGCCGTGGCCCGATCGAGAGCCACCGTCCTCCGGGGCACGACATGATCAGGCTTCTGAACAGCGGAAATACAGATGGCCGGCCGGAATGTCAGGGTTAGAATCGCCGCTCATGGCCTACGATCCTGCTGCCTTGCGCTGCGTGCCGGGTGACGCCGAGTCACTTGTACGCATCGTGCGGGGCTACCGGCGGCTGCATGATGTGCGGGACCTCGCCGCTCGAATGGCCGACGCACGCAAGCCCCATCACCTCCTGCCGCTCTTCGCGCATGTGCCGGTGACGCGTGACTCCTGGGCTGAATTTCTCGCCTGCCTGGCTCAGGAGTTGCTCCTCCGCGAGGTCCGCTGGAGCGACCGTCCGGTCGTGATGGAATGCATGCGGTCACTGCGGCAGCTCGGACATCCCCTGGCGTTCCTGCCGGCGAAGCTCACCAGGACCGAACGCCGGGCGACTCCCCCCAGGCTCCCGTACACGTCATCAGCGATGTGGCGTGACTGTCCGCCGCCCGACAGGTTCATTCCGGATCCGCCGCCCGAGGCCGGCGGGCGCCGCCTCGGGAAGCCCGTACCGTGTCGTGATACCGCCACGGCTGAGCAGGTGGCAGCGATCGGAGCCGTCGTGAAGCACTGGAACGGGATCCCCCGAGTGCTCCTCCTGCAAGCGGCAGAGCCTTTGAACGTGGAGGAACTCGTCCCCGTCGGTGTGAACCGCCTTCTGACCGACGGCTTCAGGACAGCCAGTGGGGTGCGGGCTGAATTGCACCTTGTGTATGAGATTCTGCTGGACGCGACCTACCGGGAGGGCTCCTACGAGCCGGGGATCGCGGGAGCGTATGGGCGGGCCGCCGTCTGGCGGTCCATCGCGGGCATGATCCACGCGCCCCTGGACACTCCCGTCCTACGCGTGAACGAACTCGCGGCCCGGTGGAGTTGGCTTTCGTTCAGGCTGCCTGACCTGTATCAGGACCTGCACGTGGCCGTCGGCGCGCTCAGCCCGCGAGGTCGGCATCTGAGCCTCCTGTTCGGCCACGACACAGATTGAGTCGTGGCAGGCGGCGAAGCCGCCTGCCACCTCGGCCCGTCAGCGGGACGGATCGAGTACGACGACCAGGCCGCGCCCCGGACGGGCGCCCGTGCCGGATCCGGCGTGCTCCTCGGGGGTGGCCAGGCGCATGCGGGGGAAGCGCCGCACCAGGGTGGCCAGGGCCGTGCGGACCTCGGCCCTGACGAGGCCCGCACCCAGGCAGTGCCGGAACCCGAGGCCGAAGGCGACGTGCTGGCCGGCCGGTCGCCGCGGATCGAAGCGGTCGGGGTCGGGAAAGCGTCCGGGGTCTCGGTTCGCGCTCGTCACCGAGCAGTACGCGCGGCTGCCGGCGGGCAGGACGGCGCCGCCGATCTCGACCTCCTCACGCGCGTACCGGAAGGCGACCGAGGCCGGTGAGACATAGCGCAGGAGTTCTTCCACGACCCGCTCCAGCAGTTCCGGTTCGGCGACCAGGGCGTCCCAGTGGCCGCGCTCCCGCAGCAGCAGCGCGAGCCCGTCCGTCAGCAGGTGGGCCACCGGCCGGGGGCCCACGACGATCAGCAGCCGCGCCGCCGCCAGCACGGCGGAGTGGGCCACATCGGCGCCCTCGTCACGGCACAGGTCGCTGATCAGGTCGTCGCCGGGGTCGAGCCGCCGCCGCTCGATCAGACCGGCAAGGTAGTCGGCCACGGAGAGGTCCGGATCTTCGCGCCCGGCCTCCGGGGCGGGAAGGCCGGGGTAGCCCTCGAACACGAGGTCGTGGATGCGGTGATGGCCTTCCTCCGGAACACCCAGCAGCGCGCACAGGGCGGCCACGGGATAAGGACGGGCGAACGCCGCCCCCAGATCCACGGCGGTGTCGGTGGGCAGAGCGTCCAGCAACGAGTCGGCGATCGGCTGGATGCGTTCGGTGAGCTTGTCGATCCGGCGCGGGCCGAGCGACTTCGCCAGGATGTGCCGCAACTGGGTGTGCTCGTCCGTCCCGAGGTAGAACAACTGCTGCTCGTCCATGACCTGGTCGTCGGTGAGCGCGTCGAAGGCGGCCATGCTCAGGGAGGGACTGCCGGGGCACTCGCCGCGCATCCGGGGGTCGGTCAGGACCCGGGCCGCGGTGTCGTAGTCGGTCACCAGCCAGCCGGGCGCCGCGCCGTTCAGGGCGATGTGGTGCAGTCCGCCGTCCTCCTGGAAGGTCCGCAGCACGGAGACATCGCGGAGCGAGGCCCCGCCGAGAAAGAGCGGTTGCCCGTCGGAGCGGCGGGAACCGGACGGGGCCGAGGTCCCGGCAGTGCGGTCGCCTGCGCCAGGAGTGCTCACAAAGGAGTCCTTTCCTCGAGGGAGTACGCGGAGGGATGTGCGGTCATCAGTCCGGACATCGGTAAGAGCTACACGAGCGCCGCTTGAGGCGTCCACGAGACGTCGCGAGTTGAGTAACCATTGCTCCGTTGATGCCTCTTCGCCGGTGATGTAATGAATTCGGCGTGACAAGGTGCCGGTTACGCCCTCAACGGCTTGATCATCCCCCGAGTCGCCGTTGAGACCGCCCTCGCAAGAATCCCCGTGGCCCCTTGCGAGGGCGGTGTCACCACCCGGCTCCCCGTGCGCGGGGACGCTCTCGCCCGGCGGACGTGCCCGATTCCGCCCAGGTCACGTGGGTCACGTGGTGGCCGGGTCCGCCCGTCGTCCCTCAGCGGGGCGCGTGGAGGCGATCGCGCACGAAAACGGGTTCACGGCGTTGGTGATACCGATGGGGAAACCGGCATTTTCGGATCCTTGTTCGCGGACAGGTGTCCGGCGGTGAATTCCAGGGCGATCATCGGGGATCCCGTACGAGGCCGCCGGGGGAGTGGACCGGCAAAGGGCCGGGCGGCCGGACCGGCACTCGGCGCAGGTGCCGCAGTTGATGTGCCAGGGGATGACCACCAGCTGTCCGGGCGTCACACGGCGAACGTCGTCGCCGACGTCGAGCACTTCGGCCACGCATTCATGACCCAGGGGAAAGGGCGGCCGGAATGGCGTCGCCCCGGACAGGATCAAGTGGTCGAGGTCGCACGTCGAACTCGCCATGCGGCGGACCAGCGCCTCGATCCCGCTCCGCAGGACGGGAGCCGGAACGTCGCACCATTCCGGTTTCCTGGTTCCCGCGAAGGTCAGCTGCTGCATCGGCTGCCCGCGGACCCGGCCTGGAAGACTCCGCCGGCACGGTCCGACGGCCAGGCACCGTCATCCCGCCCCGGCACGGGCACCGCACCCGTCCCTCACTCCCCGGGGCGCGGGTGCCGGGCGCGCAGCTCGCGGATCAGTGCTCGTACCGCCGCGGTGGCCGCGAGCTGGGGCGTGGTGACGTAGCCGATCCGGCGGGTGGGCCGCTCCGGCCCGAGATCGGTGATCTCCGTCGTGGCCGGCGCTCCGGTGAGGGAGAGCGCGGGCATGATCGCCATCCCCAGACCGCTGCCCACCATGGACAGGACCGCCCCGTCGTCCTCGGCCCGAACGGTGGCGGTGGGGATCCAGTCCTGGGCCGCCCACCACTCACGGGTGTAGGACGAGCAGTTCTCCAGCCAGTCGACCAGCGGCAGCGACCGGGGGTCGGGATGCCCGGCCGGATGCACCAGTGCGTACGGCTCCTCGAAGAGCACGTCCCCGACCAGGTGCGCCAACACCGGCGAACCGGTGCCGGTGATGGTGATCCCGATGTCGGCCTTTCCTGCGGCCACCTCCCCGGCCGTCCCGGGACCGACCTCCCGTACGACCGTGACGGACGCCTCGATCCCGGGGTGCCGGGCGGTCAGCCGCCCCAGCACGGCCGGCAGCAGATGCAGGGCCGCGCCGCGGAAGGCGGCGATGCGCAGCGGCCCGCCGACCTGATCGGCCGCCCCCTGCCCGGAACCTCGCGTCTCGACGACGAGAGCGTCCATCATCCGCAGGATCCGGCGCGCGTGGGCGGCGGCCCGCTCACCGGCCGCGGTCGGCCTGGCCCCGTACCGCCCCCGCTCGAAGAGCACGACGCCCAGCTTGCGTTCGATGCCGCGCAACGCGTGCGAGACGGCCGACTGCGTGGTGCCGAGCCGGACGGCGGCCGCCGAGACGCCGCCCTCCTCCGCGACCGCCACCACGGTCCGCAACTCCTGCGGTGCGAGATCGACTGCGCTCATTCGCGTGGTCCTCACCTGGTGCTATGAAGGCGGCTCAGGCAAGCGCCCGTCCCATGAGCGCAACCCTCTGCCCGGTCCGCGCATTCCTTCCTACGGTGCCGACCATGACCGACACCGCGCTCACCGTGCACCAGACCGCCAGACCCACCGGCTTTCCCACCCCCGACCACTTCCGCTTCGTGGAAGCGCCGATTCCGCAGCCTGATCCCGGCACGGCTCTGGTCGAGAACCTCTACTGGTCCGTGGACCCCTACCACCGCGAGATGATGGACGGCGACTTCGCGCTGAACGCCCCGCTGGAGGGCCGCACCCTCGGCCGGGTCATCGCCTCCCGCACCCCGTCGCTCCCCGAGGGGGAGATCGTCCACCACCGCCACGGCTGGCGCACCCACTCCGTGGTCCGGCCCGACGACGTCCGGCGCCTGCCCCGCATCGACGGGGTGCCGCTGTCCACCCACCTGAGCCTGCTCGGCGGAACGGGCCTGACCGCCTATGTCGCCCTCACCCGGATAGCCCGGCTGCGCGAGGGCGAGGACCTGTTCGTCTCCGCGGCGGCGGGCGCGGTCGGCACGGCGACCGCCCGCATCGCCCGGCTGCTGGGCGCCGGCCGGCTGATCGGCAGCGCGGGCTCGGCGGAGAAGGTCCGCTACCTGACCGAGCGGGTCGGATACGACGCGGCCTTCGACTACCGCTCCGGCCCGGCCGCCGGCCTCCTCGGCGAGGCCGCGCCCGACGGCATCGACGTCTTCGTCGACAACGTCGGCGGCGAGCAGCTCGGCGCGGCCATCGGTGCGCTGCGCGGGCGAGGGCGGGTGGTGCGGGTCGGCACGATCGGCCAGTACAACACTCCGGACGCTCCGCCTGTGGTGTTCGACCACGCCGACGTCGTGGAGAAGAGCCTGCGGATCGAGGGGTTCCATGTGCGCGACTACGCCGATGTGCAGGAGGAACTGTACGAGTTCGCCGTGCCGCACCTGCTGACGGGGACGCTGGTCCCCGATGAGACCACGCTGGTCGGATTCGAGCGGATCGTCGAGGCGTTCCTGCTGATGCTGCGCGGCGGAAACCTCGGCAAGACCATCGTTCAGGCCAGGCGTTCCGGCGGCGCCGGATATGAGCAGTGATTACTCAGCCGCCACCCAAGGGGATTTTATAACGTTTCCGGCAACCGTTGCGGCGGCTTTACCGCTTACGATCTGAATCCACGGGAAGGGGCAGGCGTTGAGCGCCGTCGAGAATCTTCCGATTTTCCGTGAGGTGGCGGGACATCACCAGCCGGCTCCTTTCCTTATCACCTCGGACATGTTCGGCGGGCTGCCGATCGAGCTGGCTGGGGCGGAAATATCCGATCTCGTCGGCAAGCCTGTCGCCGAGCCACACGTGCACGATGTCCCCGAGCTCTACCTCCTCGTCTCGGCCCGGCCCGGCGAGGCGGAGATCACCATCGAGGTCGAGGATTCGGAGTACACCGTCACCTCGCCCGCTGTATTCCGTGTGCCTGCCGGAAAGCGTCACCGGTTCGTCACCAGAAGAGCCGCTCCCGGCAGTTACTGCTTCGGCATCTTCCTGCTGGGAGAAGACGGCGCATGAAAGGCAGCGGCGGCTCGGTCACCGCTTACAATGACGGTTTCTCGCAGGCGTCGGAGATGCTTCGCCTGCACCTGAACGAGAACCCTTTCGGCCCCCCGCGGTCAGCGATGAGAGCGGCCCGGGAACTGCTGGAGAACGACCTCTGTGTCTACCCCGACAGCGAGAACGCCGAGCTGCGGGCCAAGATCGCGGGGCATGCCGGGGTGACGCCGGACATGGTGGTCGCCGGCAACGGCGTGGACGAGCTGGTCCTGATGACGGTGCTGGCCGCGGCCGGAGCGGACGGGAGGGTTCTGACCACCCGCTCCACCTTCCCCGGATACCTCAGCGCCGCGGCCGTCTGCGGCGCCGCCGTCCGCGAGATCGACAGCGGTCCCCGCGGGATCGACGCCGACGCGGTCGTCGACGCCGTTGCCCGCCACCCCTCGGACCTGCTGTTCGTGTGCAATCCGCACAACCCGACCGGCACGCTGCTCGGCCGGGCCGACATCATCCGCATCGCCGACGCCGCTGAGCGGACCGGAACACTCGCCGTGTTCGACGAGGCCTACATGGACTTCGTGGCGGACGACGGCGCCTCGGCGCTCGGCCTGGTCCGAAGCGGCCGCCGGGCGATGGTGCTCCGCACCTTCTCCAAGGCCTGGGGACTGGCCGCGGTCCGGGTCGGGTACGCGATCGGCCCGGCCGTGGTCGCCGCGCGCGTCCGGCAGAGCCGGCAGGCCGTGCCGTTCAGCACGAACCGGCCGGGACAGGCGGCAGCCCTGCGTGCGCTGGACGACCCCGGCCACCTCGTCGAGGTGCGCCGGCGTACCGCCCACGCCCGCGAGGTGCTCCACGCCGGCCTGGCGGAACTCGGCCTGAACGTCGTGCCGTCCGTCACCAACTTCGTCTTCGTGGAACTGGGCCCGCACCGGGAGCAGGCCGCCGCCTTGCTCGCCGCCGACCACGGGATCCTCGTCCGCGACCTCGCGGCCTTCGGCGCTCCCGGATGCCTCCGGGTGTCCGTCGGCACACCCGCGCAGTGCGAGCGCTTCTGCGCCGCGCTCCGCGAGGTCATCGCGGTGCTCGACGGCGCCGACGCCCCGGCCGGCCGCACCTGATCATTCCCGGCACTCCGCGGAGAGCGCCGGCAAAGGAGAGAGATGAACAGCCCTCACTGGCACGGACCCAGCCCGACCCTCGAGCCTCTGAGCATTCCGGCTCTCTTCAACGGCTTCACCGGCTCCCACGTGGTCCTCGCCCTGGAGGAACTCGGCGTGTGGGACCGCATGAAGGACGGTGCGCAGCCCCTGGAACGGCTCGCCGAGGACACCGGCTGCGGAGTCGTGAAGCTCTCCTCGCTGCTGCGGACCATGGCGCTCCTCGGCTACGTCGTGGTGCATGAGGGCAAGGCCGGGCTCACCGACGCCGGCCGGGAACTGGTCGACAACATCGGCTTCTTCGTCTGGGGAGTGGGCGGTTACGGCCCGGTGCTGACGGACCTCGCCGACCTCGCCACCGGGCGGAAGTCCTTCGGCGCCGAGGTCCACCGCGACGAACGACGCATCGCCATCGGCGCCGGACGCGTGGACCGTTCCCTCATGCGACCGGTCGAGGAGGACGTACTGTCCGGCATCGAGTACTCCTCGGTCGCGGACCTGGGCTGCGGGGACGCCACCCGCCTGATCCGGCTGTGCGCCGGTGACCGGGACCGGGTGGGCCTCGGCATCGACATCAGCCGCTCCGCCACCGACCTCGCGACCAAGCGGGTCGCGGAGGCGGGCCTGGCGGACCGGATCGACATCGTCTGCAAGGATGTCCTCCGGTCGATGTCCGAGGAGGTCTTCCCGGGCATCGAACTGGTGGCGAACTTCCTCATGATGCACGACCTGCTGGCCGCCCACGATGACGGCGCCGACGTCGTGCGGACCCTGCGGCGGGTCTTCCCGGACGCCCGGTACTTCCTGGTGGCCGACACCACAGCCCGGCCGTGGGACCGGCATGCGGGCCCGGTGCCGGTCTTCTCGCTGGAGTTCGAGCTGGTTCACACGTTCATGGACACACCGATCATGAACCGCGACGTCTACGAGAACGCCTTCGCGGCCGGCGGCCTGCGGATCCTGCGGCGCGAGCCGTTCGGCGCCCCCTCCACGTGGATCTACCTGCTGGAGGCCGACGGCACGACCACGCCGCGCCGCTGAGGGGCGGGCATGAGGAAAGGGAACCTGCTCTCCGCCGCCGGATACGCGCGGCTCCTCGCTCCACTCACCGGCGAACTCGGCATCGAGATCGCCGGTGTCGGGGACCCGCGGGCGAGCACAGCGGACCGGGACCGGCACGAGGCCCTGCTCCAGGAGATCTCGGCGTTCCGCGGACACACGTACTACGCCGGCGGGCAGCGGCCCGATTTCCGCCGGACCGACGGCGGTTACGCCGACCTGCAGCCGTACGACCGGGCGGCGTACCACGTCATGCTGCGCGAGCGGGCCTCGGGCGCCCTGACGGCGGTGGTCCGGCTGATTCCCCGTGACTGGGCGCCGGCCGGGCACAGCGCCGTGGAGCGGATGTTCGGGCCACGGGTGGTGGAACTGATCGCCCGGCGCGGGCTGTGCGACGCCGCCGTCCTGGAAGGCGGCCGCCTGGCCGTCGCCGTGAGCCGGCAGAACTACTCGATCGGGCCGCTGGTCAGCCTCGTCGGGCTGGCCTTCGCCGAGTCGATCGGGCGCCCGATGCTCTGGGGGCTGTCCGGTACCAAGGGCCGGCAGGACCTCCTGTTCGCCCGGCTCGGTGCCCACATCCACGACGAGTTCCTCGAACCGGACCCGAAATACCACGACACGATGACGGTCTACAGCTTTGATCTCGCTGCCGTACCACCGGTTCTACGGCCCGTCTACGACCGCATTCAGGAACTGCTGCTCGCCGGCCCCTACCCGGTACCGGTCGGCCCGAGCACGTGACGAACGAGGTGAGTGATGCGTCCCTTCAGCGCTCTGCCGACCGGCGACAGGTCGGTGGCGGCCCAGACCTATCTGGAGACGGTGTCCCGGCACCCCAAGACCGCGGAACTGCGCGACCTCGCCCTGGAGGCGCTTCCGCTCACGGAGGGCGAGTCGGTTCTCGAGGTCGGCTGCGGCCTCGGCGAGATGGCCCGCAGGCTGGCCCGGCGGACCGGACCGCGTGGCCGGGTGACCGCGGTCGACCACGACCCGGCCATGGTGGCCGCGGCGCGACACCGGGACGACTCCTCTCCCGGGGCGGCCGGTGTCGACTACCGGGTGGAGGACGTGTGCCGGCTCACCTTCGCCTCCGGCGAGTTCGACGTCGTCTGGTGTGAACGGGTGCTCCAGCATGTCCCGGATCCGGGGCGGGCCGTGCGGGAAATGTGCCGCGTCACCGCACCCGGCGGACGGGTCTGCGTCCTCGACGTCGACTGGCGCTCCCTGCGCGTCGACGGAGTCGGCCCGGAGATCGCGGGGCCTGTGCTGACGTCGTTCGCGTCGATCGTTCCGGGCCCCGACGTCGCCGGCCGGGTTCCCGGGCTCATCGCGGCAGCGGGGTTCGATCAGGTCTGGTCCCGGCAGTTCACGGCCACGTTCGCGTCACTCGCCGAGGCGAAGCCGATCATCCCCTTGTTCGACCGCACCAGTCCCCTCGCCGCCCAGCACGGCGACGGCAGCCTGGACACCTGGTTCGATCTGCTGGACGCCGCGGACGCGCGGAACGAACTGGCGGTCTCGCTGTCCACCTGGATCACGATCGGCACCGGGCCGAGCACGACGGACCGACCCCGAGTGTGAGACACGTGTGCCGGCACGGACCGGGCCGCGCATGCCGAGGCCTGCCCGGGGCGAGACATCGCGCCCCGGGCAGGCCGTCCGGTCTACAGCTCCCGCTCCGGTACCTGCGGATCCATACGGACGGGGGGGTCCGGAATCTCCGCGTCCGTGCGGACCTCGACCGGGATGCCGAGGTCGGTGAACCACTGTCCGAGCAGGGCCGCCTCCGAATCGTCCTCGGCGCAATGCGCCGGAAGCGCCTCGGTGAGCGTCCGGCCCCGCACGGTGAAGAACATCGCCTCGGCGTCGATGCAGACGACGGGCGGCGGCCAGACCTCGCCCGGGTACCGCCAGTACCCGTAGACGAGATCATGCTCCTTCTCCGCGGAGGGAAGGAAATAGTCCAGCAGTGTGGCCAGGTGCGGAACCGCCGCTCGACCGTGCCTCCTGGATGGCGTGAGCTGGAGAAACTCCTCCGGGACCTCCCGATCCCCCAGCCACTTCGCAGCCCAGGCCCTCAACTCCTGCGTGCCTGCCACGTCGCCCACAGCCCGCCCCCCGCGGAGACTCAGCTGAGCTGGGCCGCGTCGAGGCTCTCGGACGCGCTCGGCACGTCAATGCTGAGCGGCTTGCCGTACTCGTCGAGGACGACGCCGGCGGGGCTGTCCCCGTCCGTCCCGTGGATCTCCAGCGGGTAAGGCTTGCCGGTCCGGGCGATGTACAACTGGGAGCGGCCTTCCTGGGGATCGTTCCTGACCAGCTCGAGAGCCGCGATCCCCCTGACCTCCTTCTGCACGCCCTTGTTGACGGTGCTGTTGCCGTTGTCCTCGGTCATGGAGTCGGCGTAGCCCGCGATGTCGCAGGCATCCGCCAGCGAGCTGAACTCGGGATTGCTGGAGTCGGTGACGATGTAGCGGTCGCCGACCAGCGCTTCCGTCTGGGTGGCCTGATCACCGGCGGCCTGGACCCAGAACGCGTGATCGGGCTTCAGCCACACCTTGCTGCCCTGCTTGATGAGATCGACGTTGGTCCCGTCCTCCGTGATACGGCCCTCACAGTTACCGGAACTGTCCATGCGCAGGTCGAGTTGGCTCTTGTTCACCGTGCCCGCGATGTGGACGGACGGTGCTGTCCGCAGAGCGTCGGAGGCGGCGTCGACCACCTCCGACGCGGAGAGGTTGTCGATCCCGTTGAACTGCGGCGCGCTGGAAGGAGTGGCCGAAGGGGGAGGAGGGGACGAGGGCTCCGACTTCTTGCCGCCGGTGAATGAGATGGAACAACCGGAGGTGGCTGCCAGGGCACAGATGGAGGCTATGGCTATGCCTGCCCTCTGGGTGATCTTCATGGTCTTCCTTCGCGAATCAAGTCAGCACGGCCCGCGCACGCGTACCGTCGGCCGGCCGCGCCCTGTGCGTTCACACTGCGGTTCGTCCTCGGGCGCCGGCCATCGGTTCTGCGGACATGCAGCGGACCGACGAGCCCACGTCGGTCCGGTCCCCGGCATCCGACACACACCAGACTGCCGACCCCGTGCGGATTTCACATGAGTACTCATTGCTCATGCGGCGCACCCGGACCCGTCTTCGGCCGGGGGCGGCGGGACCCGCGCCGGTCAGCACACCCCCGCGTCCGCGAACAGGACCCGCGCCGTCCGCGATTCGGCGGCCTGCTCGGTCATCGGCAGCTCGACCCACTGGGTTTTCCCGCCGTCGTCGGTGCGCTCGGTGAAGGCGGTGCCCTTCAGCTCGCGGACCAGATCACGGACGATCTGGAGCCCGCGGCCCCGGCTGGCCTCGGGAGGGGCGGGAGAGGGGCTGGGGCAGTGCGGATGGAGGTCGTGGACTCCGAGCCGGATCCGGGTGCCGTCGACGATCTCGACGGTCAGTGTGATCTCGGCGGTGACCGTCGAGGAGTAGCGGACCGCGTTGGTGAGCAGCTCCGAGACGATGAGGCGCACCGTGTGGGCGACATCGCTCTGCGTGTCCAGGCCCCACTTCCGGAACGTGTCGAGCACCGCGCGTCGGGCGAGGGGAACCTGTTCGTTCGAAGGCACGCAGATGATCTGGTGGTGACGGTGCGCGGTCGTCATGATGGCGATCTCCCGTGGCCGCGAGCGGACGCCCTTGCGTGTCCCGCGCAGTGGGGGGCGATACGCGCCTCGAACGGCCGGCGGGTGGGCGTGTGGCCGTACCTCCATCAGTACTCGAACACCGCTCGTCTGTCAAAATCGGCGTTCCGGAGGAAGTGGCGAAGGCCGACCGACCCGCTCGGCGGGGCCGGTGCCCCGCTCGCGGCGTGTCGCGACGTGGGCCGACCGGTACGGCTCAGTTCGGCGACGCCTGGCCGCATTCGGCGACGCGGGCCTTGATGCCGGCGATGAAACGCTCGACGGCGTAGCGGAACTGGCGCTTCATGGCTTCGCCACCCGTACCCGGCCCGTAGCGCATCAGGTTCGGGTACAGGCGGGCGGCATCCGCTGCCTCCTCGTCCTGGTCCGACAGCTGCGCGCGCATCTGGCTGTAGGGAGGATTCCCCGGTGAGGTGCGTCCGCCCGCGACGAAGCCGAGCATCATCGTGACCAGGGCCAGGTAGGAGTCGGCCACCTCGTCGTCCGGAAGGCCGCTTTCGGCGACGAGTCCGGTGAGGGCATCGGCCACCCTCAGTGTGTCGGGCCCCAGTCGCCACGCGGCACTCCACAGCACATCGACGAGTGCGGGGCGCGCCAGGAGCGCATCGTGGCATTCGGTGAGCGTCTCGAGGAGCCGGACATCCCATGCGCCGGCCTCGGGAGGGACGACATCGCGCAGCGTCTCGTCGAGGATGAGCAGCAACAGCTCATCCTTGTCCTTGACGTGCCAGTACAGGGTCGAGGACCCGGTACCCAGCTCCCTGGCCAGCTTGCGCATCGACAGCTTCTCGGCGCCCTCTGTGTCGAGGAGCCGGATGCCGGCCCTGATGACTTCCGCCCGCGTCAGGGTCAGGCGACCCTTGGCGCGCGCGGAATCCGACCGACGGCGCTCTACCTCGAACTCTGCTCGTGACACTCGAACAGTCTAGAGCACCTTTCGTCCGGTGCCACCGCCCCGTCCGGGTGCCGCGCCTCGCACCGTACCGGGCGGGACACATGCGTCATGGACCGGTCGGCAGGAACTCGTCCGGCTGCCCTGCGACGAGGACTTCGCGGGTGGCGACTGCGCGGTAGGTGCCCATGAAGGCGCGCTCGTCCTCAAGGAGCACCTCCAGGTTGGACCGCACGAAAGCCTGCTGCTCGGCCACCGAGTAGTCGAGGGCGAGTTCGGCGATCCCGTCGTAGAGAGGAGACTCGTGCGGCGACCACCCCCGGTAGTCGGCGGCGAGGCCCACGTTCGTCGTGTAGCGGACGAGGGCGTCGGCGAACAGGTCCCGGACGAAGGGAACGTGCCGGTCCCGCCAGTAGGCGACCGACTGATCCGGCGTCATGTCGGGCCGGCGCATCAGCATGAACAGCATCTTGACGCCGGACTGGGCACGTCCCACGTCGCGGTGGACCCGCTGATCCGTGATCACATGCCGGAAGGTGCCCATGAACTGCCGTTCACCGGCGCGCAGATGATCAGCCGTCGCACTGAGGAGAGCCGTCAGATCGGCGGGGTCGTCGCAGTCGTACCAGCCTTCGGCGACACCGTCCCAGGCCGGAGCCTCATCCGGGGCCCAGCCGGAGTAGTCGGCAGGCACGCCGACGTTGCATGCGTACCGGAGCAGGTGACTGCCGTGCGCCGCGACCACCTTCGGGGCGTGCACCCGTGTCCAGTAGTCGACGGCCTCGTCATGGGTCTGGTCGAGACGGCGGTTCCAGAGCGTGAAAAGCTTGATCACATCGCACTCCTGTCGGAAGCTTGAGGTCGGTGTTCGGTACAGCGGTTCGCGCAACGCGGCGCAGCGGAGATCGGCGCCGGCGGTTCGACCGGGGCGTTCGGGGGACGCGTACGGATGCCGGCCGGCGGCACTTCTTCCGTCCGCCGGGCCCCGAGCGCCCGGCTTCGGCGCCGCAGTACCCGTACTCGGCCGGGTCCGCGGGCACACGGGTTCAGCGGTACGAGCGGCTCGGCTCCGGATCGACGGGTGGTGGCCCCCCGGTCACGCCGGTCCTCCGGCCTTCCGGTCGGCGTACCGCTCGCGCAGCTTGACCTTCTGCACCTTGCCGGAGGCCGTGAGGGGCAGTTCCTCGACGATCTCCCAGTGTTTCGGGACCTTGTGGCGGGCGAGCCGGGCCAGACAGTACTCGCGCAGACCATCAGTGTCGGGTGTGTGCCCGGGCGCGGGCAGGACGAAGGCGGCGACCTGTTCGCCCCACGTGTCGTCCGGGACTCCGACGACGGCGACATCGGCCACGTCGGGGTGCTGGAACAGCACGTCCTCGATCTCCCGCGGGTAGATGTTCTCGCCACCCCGGATGATCATGTCCTTGAGGCGTCCCTCGATACGGCAGTAGCCGCGGTCGTCCATGCTGGCCAGGTCCCCGGTGTGCAGCCACCCGTCACCGTCGATCGTGCCGGCGGTGGAGTCGGGGGCGTCGAAATACCCCATCATGACGTGGTAGCCGCGGGTGCAGAGTTCTCCGACCGTGCCGACCGGGACGACTTCGCCGTCGGCAGGGCTGATGATGCGCACGTCGGTGTGGGGCAGCGGCCGGCCGAGTGTCTCCGCGCGGTCCCGGGCGCTGTCCTGCGGCGACGTCCCCGTGATGACGGGCGACGCCTCCGTCTGGGCGAACAGCACGCTGACGGTCGCCGCGGTCTGCGTCTCGACGCGGTGGACGAGTTCCGGCAGCACCACGGCTCCGCCGCTGATCACGCGGGCCAGCCGTGACAGGTCCGTGCGGGCGAAGTCCGCATGGTCGAGCAGACCGATGAGCATGGTGGGGACACCGATGAGGGTGTCAGCGCCCTCCGTCTCCAGGAGGTTCAGCACGAGCGCCGGGTCGAACACGGGCGGGAGCACGAGCGTGCCGCCCACGGCGAGGGCGCCCAGGACGCTCACCACACAGCCCGCGGTGTGGAACAGCGGCATGGGACTGACCTGCACGCCACCCGGGTGAAGTCCGCACCGTTCGGCGTAGAGGCGGGCGTTGTTGACCACTCCGCGGTGACGCAGCAGCACCCCCTTGGGAGTCCCCGTGGTACCCGAGGTGTACTGCAACTGGGCCGCGCTGTCCGGGGAGACGGCGGGAAGCGGCTGTCCCCGCTCGCCCTCGGACAGGAACCGGTCCCAGTCCGCGAGCGAGACGGCCTCGCGCAGGTGAGGCAGCTCCGCACGCACCTGCGCCAGGATCTCGGAGAGTACGCAGCCCCGGTACTCGGGGATGTGGAGAAGACCGGCCGCGCGGGAGTGTCCGAGGACGTGTCGCACTTCCCCGGCCCGCAGGGCGGGATTGACGGTGACCAGGGTGATCCCGGCCAGCGCGGCTCCGTACTCGAGCAGCACCCACTCCGGCCGGTTGTTGGCCCACACGGCCACCCGCTCACCCGTCTCGAAGCGGGCCAGCAGCGCGCGGGCCACCGTCTCGGCCTGCTCGAGCAGCTGCGCATACGTCCAGCGGCGCCGTTGTGCGGCGTCGGGAAGGCCCTCGACGAGGGCGACGGTGTCGGGGTGGTCATGTGCCGCCGACCGGAGCGCGGCGCCGACGGTGAGGTCGGCGAGCGGCGGCGCTGGCTCGGCAGGCCACCATGAGCTGGTCAGGGGCGGTCTCGGCCCGCTCGTGGTGTCCCCCGTCGGCGGGAGGTGTGGCGCGTGGGTCATTGCGGATTCTCCAATCGGGACGGTGCGGCCTGATGCAGCGCCGGTGCAGCCGAGTTGGCCGGATTCGGCAGCGGCCGCTCGGCGGCCGGCCCGCGGACCATCTCCTCGGCGACGAGGCTCCCCTGCTTCGGGGACCCAGGGCCTGTCACGGAAGTCGGGTCGTCCGAGGCAGGGCGGGGCCCCGCGGCGTTCGCCGCCTGTTCTCGGCGTACCGGGAGGCAAGCCCTCGCACCGGGCGGGTGCGAGGTGCGAGGTGCGGCGAGTGGGAGCAGTCCGGCGGCGGGCGGTGGTGGACGATGTACTCGCCCATCCGTGCGGGCCGCCACCGCCACCCCGTGCTGCCGCCGTGGGGAAGCGCGATCACTCCGCCGATCGCGAAGCGAGCGATTCGATCAGTCCGGCAACCGTGGCCGGCATGACGCGCACCGCGTCATGGGGGCTGGCCAGTTCGTAGTAGTCCCAGTCCGGAGAGTTGCGGGCACGCAGCGCGTAGGGCTCGACGATGCCCAGCGGCCGGGCGTTGCAGTAGACGAACGATCGACGCGCGCTCAACTCGGCCGGGGCGCGCACCGGTTCCTCCATGGTGCCGATGGGGTGCGCGGTCAGCCGTTCGGCGACCGCCGCGGCCCGGGGGCCGGACCATCCGGTGGTGTCCTCCACCGTGAACATCGGCGGGATCAGCAGGGGAGAGCCGGAGGCCGCGGCGGCCGCTCGGGCGCTCTCCACGAAGTCGGGCCCCAGAAGGTCGCCCACCGACTGACCCGCCTCCGGCACGAAAGCGTCCAGGTACACCAACTCGGCCACCCGCTCGCCCCGCTCGGCCGCTACGCCGGTGATGACCATCCCCCCGTAGGAGTGGCCGACCAGGACGATGTCGTGCAGGTCGTGCTCATCGATGACGCGGACGACGTCGGCGACGTGCGCCGACACGTCGGTGTGTTCGGAGGCCTCGCCCGCCCGCTCCGCCAGGCCCGTCAGGGTCGGCGTGTAGACATCGGCGCCCGCGGCGCGCAGTCGCGCGGCCACGTCTTCCCAGTGCCAGCCACCGTGCCAGCCACCGTGTACGAGGACGCAGGGTCTGAGTGTCATTGACAGTCTCCCGAGATCAGCAGGTCAGGCAGCAGGCCAGGGCTCAAGGAAGAGCGCCGCCTGCTTGTAAGCGGCAGGACGCCGTGTAAACTCGGCCCACTGTCACTGGAACACCGTTCGTCTGTCAATATCGGTGCACCAGAAGCCCGGACGGCGCTCATCCGGGGGTGGGGGAGTGGTTGCCGCACAGGGCATACGGCCGCACCCCCCGCACCCCCGGCTGCCGGGGCCGTCACGTCACCGTCGGCAACGGCCGCCTTCCGTCACCACCCGTGCCGAGCGCAGGAACCGCCACGGCAACCGCGGCCGAGGCGCTCGACCTGCGGGAACCGGCAGGTCGACGCCCGCTCGGTCCCCGTACTCCTCCACCCCTGGAAAGGACGCCATGACCACCCCGAACCACCCTGGGACGCGCGAGTCCCTGCTCGACCAGGATCAGCGCTTCTTCGACGCCCTGGTCGCAGGCGACGTCACCGTGCTCGACGAACTGCTCACAGATGACTTCCTCCTGGTGAGCCTCAGCGACGGAGCGGTAGCGACAAAGTTCGACCTGCTCAGCCTGGTGAGGTCAGGAGCCGTCACGTTTCCGGCCGTCCAGCCCTTTCCCGCCGAGGCCGTCGTGCGCTTCATCGGCGACATCGGCATCACCGTCGGAAGGACGAGCATGAACTTCACCCAGCCCGACGGCACCACGTTCACCGCCGGCAGTCGCTACACCCACGTGTTCGCCTTCGAGCCGGCTGTGGGATGGCGCCTCCATTCCGCGCAGGGGACACAGATAACAGCTGGAGCCTGACGCGCTCCGGCTCCCGTCCAACGGCGCCGTGAGGCCGGCGGCGGCCGCCGACCCGTCCACTTCGGACGGCGGCAGGCGCTGGCCGGCCGGTCCACCCCTCCCTTCCCGCGCCACCCCTGCCTGCCGAGCGGATTGACCGGGTGACTTGAAGCCGGTTCGCCTCCGACGGGGCCAGAGCGTCCCTCGAAGCCCCGGACCGGACGGGCGCCCGGCTCGCGACGGCGCGCCCCCACGCTCTGCCGTGCTCGCCGGGAGAGATCCCATCGAGGGCACTCGGGCGCCTACCGGTCGCACGCACCGGACGCCGCGAGCTGATCGGCCCCGTTATGCCCCACGCCGTGGAGCGTAGCGGCATCGGTCAGGCTGCGTACGCGTACGGGGCTCGGCCACCAAGATCTCCAGCGGTCGGCACGGATGTCTGCCGCTCCCCCTACTGCTCCAACCGCTAACCGTCACCGAACAGCCCCTGCGCGCCATGGCACAGCATGCCGTGGCCCTGCTCCTGGACAGCGCCTCCCCGCAACTCCCCCCGCCGGCCCAGCTGATCCTGCGCCAGAAGCTGCTGCTGCAGTCCTGTCCAGTGACTTCGGCGACTCCCCAACGAGAGTTCCCTCCGCACCATTGCCAAGCCGTGCTTCATCCATCGACTCCGGATGATCGAGGACACCATCGAGACCGCACAGGTTCGCCGGGGTGTAGGCGCTGTCGGGGTGCCGTCGAGGCTGATGACGGCCAGCCGGTCGGGGGCGGGGTCACCCGTGGCCCCGGCCCGCGGCGAGGACCCCGATGGGTTGCTCGTCGGTGGCGGTGATCAGCGCGTGGGGCATGGCACCCTCGACGGTCAGGCGCCCGGTCAGGGCGGCTGCCGCGGCGCGCGCGTACTCGCAGCGCAGCAGAAGGGCGTCCGTTCCCGCGACGGCCTCCTCCCAGGTGGCGCGGCGCCAGGCCACCGGTCCCGCGTCCTGCGGTCCGGCGAGGAAGGCGATGCGCGTGTGCCCGTGGCCGCGCAGGTGGTCGACGGCCTGCCGGACGGCGGCGGCGTTGTCGGCGGTGACGGCCGGCCCCTGCCCGCCGACCGGCTGGTTGTGGACGTACACGGTGGGCACGCCGGCCTGCCTTGCCTGCGCGCCGACATCGGTGCCGCCGTCGGCGGAGACGATGACGAGCCCGTCGACCTGGGCGGCGAGGAACCGGTCGACCAGATGCTCCTGCCGGTCGGCGCAGTATCCGGCGTTGCCGATCAGCGCCGACACCCGCACCACCTCCGCCACCACGCTGCAACGCGAGTTCGAGTCGCTGTCGCGGACCCCCGGATGGACCAGCCGGCATGAGGCCCTCGCCCAGGGCAACGCCGCCCAGGCGTACTTCACCCCGCGGAGCGGGCGGTAGGCAGGCAGGGTCGCGGTGGGTGCGCGGCGACTCCGACGAGCCTGACCGCCGGAGCCGCCGCGCGTCGTGACGGCGGAGGCGAGACCCGAGCCGGTCAGGTGCTGCACGAGGCGACCAGGTCGCTCGCCCGTCAACGACCGCGTCCCGTGCGCCACCAGCGAATTGAACGTTTCAATCATCTGCATCTGCCTTTTCGTGCCCGCTTATTGACTGGCTGAATGTGCGGTCCTAGGCTCCCGGCAATCCGATTGAAACCTTTCATGAACTGCGAGAGCGCCATGGCTCCAGATATGTCGCGCCGGAGACTTCTTCAGCTGGGCGGTGTCGCAGCCGCTTCGGTCGCCCTGACCCGGCCCTGGCCGTCCGTCGCCGCCCCGGGCGCTGTCAGGAACGCGGCATCGCCCG
Source organism: Streptomyces sp. NPDC020996 (assembly GCF_040641355.1). NCBI lineage: Bacteria > Bacillati > Actinomycetota > Actinomycetes > Kitasatosporales > Streptomycetaceae > Streptomyces > Streptomyces sp. NPDC020996. The sequence continues at coordinate 46,252 of NZ_JBFADM010000025.1, read as the reverse complement.
TACCCACCGGCATGCTGGCTGACCTGCTGCCCCAGGGGCTCGGTGCGAGTGCCGGACGGGACCTGCGTTTCAGCTGGCAGATGCCCGACTTCGGTGCTGGGACCGTGCAACGCGCCTACCAGCTTCAACTGGCCGCCACGCCCGACGGCTTCGACTGCGACCGCTTGGTGTGGGACTCGGGCAGGGTCACGTCCGCCGATTCCACCGCTGTCCCGTACGGCGGGCCGCCGCTCAAGCCCCGTACCGCTTACTGGTGGCGGGTGAGCAGTTGGGGGCGGAAGCGGTCGGCATGGTCGCAACCGGCGCTGCTCGCCACGTCGGTGGAGAACGAGTGGGAGGCCGAGCCCATATGGGCGCCTGCCGGCAAGACCCTCACGGACGGCACGTTCACCACCCGGCTCAAGATCACGGCCGTGGCCGCGGGCCTGTGGTTCCGTGCCGCGAGCGTCAATGACAACTACCTGTGGCAGCTGCGGGCCGGAAGCCCCGGCGTGCTGCGCAAGCACATCCGCGTGAACGGGACCTACACCGTGCTCGCCGAGGTCCGGCTGCCCTTCGCCGTGGCCACGGGGGAGTGGCTGGACCTGGCCGTCACCATGACCGGCTCCACCTTCACCACCTCCGTGAACGGCACCGTCGTCGACACCACCACCGACACCCGGCACACGGGCGGCAACATCGGACTGCGCAACGGCTCCACCGAGTCCCAGATCTACGACCGGGTCACCTTCACCGGAGCGGACGGCACCGTCCTGCTCGACGACGACTTCACGTCCGACAAGGGGACCTTCACCGCCGGCACCGTCGCGAACGGGGTGCTCACCTTCCCTGCCGGAGCCTCCTCTCTCTCCTCCTACAGCGACGACGACACCTGGGCTCTGCTGCGGAACGAGTACCAGCTGGGCGCGAAGAAGGTCGCGGCCGCGATCCTCTACGTGGCCGCCGCCTCACCCGCCCCGGCCCGGCAGTACGTCGCCAAGGTGTGGAGCAACGGACACCTGGTGGGCTACGCATCGGCGCGCTCGGGCACCGGAGTCGCCTATCACGTGTTCGACATCACCGACACCGTCCGCTCCGGCAAGGCCAACGCCCTGGCCGCGCTCTGTAACGCCACCTCGTCCCAGAAGTTCCTGGCCCAACTGGAGATCACCTACGCCGACGGATCCCGCGCGACCATCAGCTCCGGCGGCGGATGGAAGGCCCGCCGGCACGCGGGCATGCTGCCGCCGAAGGGCAACGCGGGCAGCAGCTACTACACCGCCCCGCAGGAGTACTGGGACCTGCGCCAGGAACCGGTCGGCTGGACCGAGCCGGGCTTCGACGACAGTGGGTGGGAAACGCCGGCGTCCCGCGACGCTGTCGGCGAACTCGTTCCCGCGCGGATCGAGCCCGTCAGGCTTCACGACGTGACGCCGGCATCCATCACCGAAGCGGCCGAAGGGCGCTGGCTGGTGGACCTCGGCAGGGAGATCGTCGGAGGCCTGTCACTGCGGGTGGCGGGCAGCCAGGGAGACACCATCGAGGTGCGTCTGGGCGAAGAGCTGAACTCCGACGGCTCCGTCAGGTATCAGCTGCGCGCCGGCAACACCTACCGCGAGGTCTGGACCCTGCGAGACGGCGCCCAGCGCTTCGAGCACTGGGGATACCGCGCCTTCCGCTGGGCCGAACTGCGCACCACACTCGACCTCTCACAGGCCGTTGTGACCGGACGGGCCTGGAAAGCGGACTGGGATGACGCGCACTCCTCCTTCAGCAGCTCCGACCCCGCACTCGACCGCGTCTGGGACCTGTGCCGCTACTCCATCGAGGCCACCCGCGGCGACCTCTACGTGGACACACCGACCCGGGAACGCGGTCCCTACGAGGGAGACGCGCTGATCAACCAGCTCTCCGAATACGGAGTCCAGCGCTCCTACGCGCTGGCCCGCTGGTCCAACGACTACCTGGTACGCAAAGGCACCTGGCCGACCGAGTACCGCCTCATGTGCGCGATATCCGCGTGGGAGGACTACCTCGTCACCGGCGACGACCGGCAGCTCACCAAGGACTACGATCTCCTCACCGCGAAGAACCTCACCGCCTACCTCGGCACGGACGGCCTGGTGCACAAAGCGCCCGGCTCCAGCAGCCAGGACCTCGGCGATCTCGTCGACTGGCCGACGGCGAGCCGTGACGGGTACGTCTTCACCAGCGTCAACACGGTCGTGAACGCCTTCCAGTACGCGGCCTTCGACGCCCTCGCCAAGATCGCCACGGCGCTCCGGAAGACGGACGACGCCCAGCTGCTGCGTCAGCGCGCCGACACGCTTGCCGCAGCCATGCGAAGCACCCTGCTCGACGCGACCGCCGGCCGTTTCCTCGACGGCGCCGGAACCACCCACAGCGCACAGCACGCCACCGCCTTTCCCGCCGCGCTCGGCGTCGCCGACTCCCTTCCCGACGAGGTGCGGAAAAGGCTGGGGGACACACTGGCCGCCGGCGGGATGAAAGTCAGCGTCTACGGCGCTCAGTTCCTGCTCGACGCACTCTTCACGCTGGGCCGCTCCGACGCGGCCATCAAGCTCCTGACGTCCACGGCCACCAATTCCTGGCTGCACATGCTCGACGACCTGAAGGCCACCATCGTCACCGAGGCATGGGACCCCGCGCTGAAGTCCAACATGACCTTCTCCCACGCCTGGGCTTCCGCACCCGCCAACGCGGTCGCCCGGCATGTGCTCGGCGTCCGGGTCAGCGAGCCGGGGGCGGAGGAGTTCCTGATCCGGCCCAGGACCGGCGCCCTGACCGATGTCCGGGGAACGGTGCCGTCCATCCGGGGCCCCGTCTCGGTCTCCGTCCACCGCGACGACACCGCCCACGAGACGAAGGTGACGCTGCCGCCGAACTCCCGGGCCGTGATCGAGGTGGAAATCGGAAACGGTGACCCCGACACGTATCAGATCGACGCCACGCCCTCCGGGGGCGGCGGGGCCGTGAACGTGACATCGACGAGTGACCTCTCAGGGACCGTGCTGCGCATCGGACCGGTCGGCTCGGGAACCACCACGGTGAAACGCGTTCCGAACGCCTGACATCCCGCAGCCGGACCGACCAACCGCAGCTTCACGAGATGGCGCGACCGCAGTCCCAAGGCCGGAACCCTCGGCCGCGTGACGGTCGCGCTCTCTCGCTGTGAGAGCCGAGGCCGGACTCGTCGGGCGTGGTCGTCGCCTCAGGTGGCCGGGCGGGCGCTCGGCGCGTGGGCCGCGCGCCAGCAACGCATCGCCGCGTCCTCGGGCGACTCGTCGTGGGGATCGAGGATCCGGTCCTCGAGGAGTGCTCCGATGCCGGCGAGGATGAACAGTGTCATGTCCTCCAGGACGGTGGCCGGCAACTGGGAGCCGTACTCTTCACCCACCCTTCGTCGGGTGCCCGGCCGGAAGTACCCGTTAAGTGTCTGTCCGACCTGTCGTGCGACCGGGCTCTGAATGACTTGCCGGTAGAACTGCCGGTGGGACCAGAGGTGCCGCGTGAGTGCGCCGAGCACCGCGGGCGGCTTGTCGCTGGGCCACGCGGTATCGGCATCGTGCGGAACCTCCCGGCGTATCAGGTCCTCTGTGGCGGCCAGCAGGACGGCAGCCGCGTCCGGGTAGTGCGAGTAGATCGTCTGGCGGGTGAGCGCCGACTCCTGGGCCAGCGCGGCCACGGTCAGCTTGTCGCCTCGAGTGACGAGGCTGATGGCCGCACTCAGCAGTGCCTGCTGGGACCGGATGGCGCGGCGGCCGACGGTCCCAAGGTGATCACTCAGGGGCACGAGGCATCCGGCTGCATCGCGGAGCTCGGTCCGGGTGTCCGGGGCTGGTCGGTCGGTGACCGGGTGATCCCCGCTGCCGGCCGCCCGTGCCTGGAGTGCCGAGACTGTGCCCGTGGCGACTTCGCCCACTGCCTCCAGGTCCGCATCAAGGCTTTCGCGTACGACGGCGCGTGGGCGGAGTAGACCATCGCGACGGCGGCTGGACTGACGCGCGTGCCCGACAACGTTCCGATGGAGCAGGCCGCGATCCTCGCCGACGCCGTCTCCACACCCTTCGGCGCTGTCGTCCATACCGAGGTACGCGTCGGTGAATCCGTCGGCGTTCGGGGCGCAGGCGGCGTCGGGACACATGTCGTGCAGATCGCGCGACTGGTGGGTGCCACTCCCGTCATCGTCATGGACGTCAACGACGAGGTGCTGCAGCGTTCACTCGACCTCGGCGCGGACCATGCGTTCCGTTCGGACGACCCTGCCTTGCAGGCCAAGGTCGCTGAGAAGCCGTATCTCAACCGAACATGATCACTTGATTTCCACTGGTCAGGCATGGTCTAGCTCGGAATGAGGGAGGCATGCGGCGTCTCGTTTCGGCTCCGTGATCGAGGGGTGCGCGATGGCGTCGGTGCTGGGAATGCTGGAGGAGCGGGAGACAGCGGCCCGGGTGCGGGTGGAAGGACTGCGGGAGGAAGTCGCGCGGCTGGCTGGGGTGTTGGAGGCCGCTGAGATCGAGCTGGACCGGCGGGTGATCGCGCGGGAAGAGCTGGTAGAGGCCCTGGCGGCCTCAGCTGCCGAGACCACCTCCGTGACCGAGGCGAAGGCGGAAACCGTGTCCTCGCCCGCGCCGGTGCCGGGCTCGATCGTGCCGCCTTGGCGCGAAGGACTGCCGGTGACGGTGCTGGCGCCGGACTACCAGCGGATTTTGGGCGTGCTCGACGAGCGGCAGCCCGCGGGCCAAGGGCCGCTGAAGGCCAAGGAGATCGCGGTGGAGCTGGGCCTTCAGACGACGTCGGCGAAGGTCGAGGGGGTGCGCTCAAAGGCCCGCCGTCTGGCGGAGCGCGGGTGGCTCCTGCAGGAGGCGTCGGGAGCATTCAGCGTCGGCTGGCGGCCCGTGGCCGTGCCAGACGCCGGCTCATCCGCGTGACCATCGACCACCGGATCATCGCCTCGCTGCTGGCCGGCAACGTCTCGTAGTCCCGGGCCAGCCGGCGCGAATGCATCAGCCACGCGAACGTGCGCTCTGCCACCCAGCGCCTGGGCAGCACCACGAATCCCTCCATGTCGTCGGTGCGTTTGACGATCTCCAAGGTCAGCGCGAGTTTCTGACGGCACCAGTCGACGAGGGAACCGGTGTAGCCGCCGTCGGCCCAGACGAGGGTGATGTCACGGTGCAGGCGGCGCAGCCACCTCAGCAGGCCCACGGCGGCGTCCCGGTCGCCGATGTTCGCAGCGGTGACCGCGACGACCAGGAGCAGACCGAGCGTGTCGGTCACGATGTGGCGCTTGCGCCCTGGCACCTTCTTCCCGCCGTCGTAGCCGCGTGAGGCGGCCGGCACCGTCGCGGCGGCCCGCACCGACTGCGCGTCGATGATTCCCGCCGTGGGCTCGGCCTCACGGCCCTCGCGCTCACGGACCTTCCCGCGCAGCCGGTCGTGGAGCTCGGTGATCAGCCCGTGCTCGCGCCAGCGGCGGAAGAAGGCGTAGACGCGGCCCCAGTCGGGAAAGTCCGCGGGCATCGCCCGCCAGGAGATCCCGCCCGCGACCAGGTAGCGGATCGCGTCCAGCAGCTGGCGGTGGCAGTAGCCCTCGGGCTGCCCGCCCCGGCCCTGGAGCCAGGCCGGCACCGGCAGCAACGGCCGGATGGCCGCCCACTCCGCGTCCGTCATGTCCGACGGATACCGGCGCACCCGGTCAGGATGATCGGCCGCGTTGCCGTACACGTGAGCGAGGCAATCACACGATGGTGCAGCCGAGTTGAACTGGACGGGCTCGGACGCGTACAACAACGACACCAGGGCCTTCCGGCATTGCTTGGTTAGATTCGCATCCCCGAGCTACCGAGGGGCCCTGTCTTCATGCGCGCACAACGGGAAGATCACCCCGGCGGGAAACCTGTTCGACCCGCCCGTTACATGATCGGTTGAGATACGGCTTCTGAGGTCACGGACGGCCGAATGCTTGACGTCACCTTCGACGCGGTAGGGATCAAGGCGACGTTCGAAGCCGCCCTCGCCCTGCCGCGGGGCCCGCCGGCGGACTCCCGGCGCGGTCGGGCGCCCACTCGGCCCGCGGCCCGTCGGCCCGGACATGACTGAGCGCCCGAGCCGGCGCCGTCGGTCGGTTCGGGCGCGCGGACGAGGCAGGGCTTGCTTGTCGACGCGGTTAGGGCATCCGGTGAACGCGGTCCGACATCGCGGCCGCTCAGACGGTCATCGAACGGCCGCCGGACGCCGTGCGCGGAGCGGCCGGTGACGGCGCGCGCCCGGACGGCGCCTCAGCCGAGACGCTCGAGCCGGTTGCGCAGGTGATCCAGCAGACGCCGGCCTGCCGGACCGCCGAACCATTCGGTGTGTTCGGTGAAGTAGGCGTATGCCAGAGCGGTGTTGACGGCCGATCCGGTCACGCCGTGGAAGTAGTCCATCTCGGAGAGCGCGAACTCCGCGTTGACCAGGGGCAGCAGGGCCGGCAGCGCGGCTCGTTCGGCCGGTGTCAGCGGGCGGACCGCGTGATAGCCGTCGAGCAGGGCGTCCAGGTGGTCCAGGTGGACCCGAACCCTGCCGCTGGGCAGGTCCAGCCACTGGACGACGTTGCGTTCCAGCGCCACGGCCAGGTCGTGCACCGCGGTGGTGCGGTCACTGAGCCCCATGTCGAGCGCGGTCGCCACCGTCGCAGGCGTGCGGGTCGTGTCCCACAGCAAGTTGGAAGCGTGCCAGTCGTTGTGGGTCCACAGTGCCTCCAGCGCGTCTAGGTGGGGAGCCAGCACCTGGTGGTACGGCAGATGCAGCCGCTCCAGGTCGTCCTGCCAGGACCTGCCGGACAGGGCGTCCGCGAGCGCGGGACGGGCATCCACGTAACGGTGCAGCGCCGTCACCGGATCGGGTCCGGCGAAGATGGTGAAGGAACTGACCAGGGGCTGCACCCGGCGTCGTGGGGCGTCGAAGCCGACGGCGGCCAGGTGCAGCCCGGCCAGTGCCGCCCCGGCCTCCCGGGCGTGCCCGCAGGAGGTGAACGGCGACCACGAGCGGGCGTCCCGGTACAGGTCGGTGCCGACGCCGGCCGTGTGCACCTCGTACACCCACTCGCCGCGGCCGGTGGCGGACACGACCTCGACCACCGGGGCCCCGCGGCTTCGCAGATGACGCAGGAAGGCATGCTCCTCGGCGAGCCCTTCCAGGGAGCGCACGCTCACATGGTGGCGCTTGACGAACAGCCGCCGTCCGGCGTCCACGAGTGCGGCGGCCGACAGCGGGCGGGGGCTGCGCCACACGATCCGGGCGGGCCCGCCCAGCACGTCCGCGACCTCCGGCCCGGTCAGCGGAGCCCAGTCGGGCTCCACCGCCTCATGGCCCAGACCGTGGGAGAGCACGGTGCTCACGGCGAGGCCTCCTCGTGTTCGACGACGGGCGCCGTGGTGCCGGAGGAAGTACGGCGGGTCAGGGCTGCCAGCAGGCGTCGCTCCACGGCCGCCGTGGCGGGCTCGGTGAGGTCGGCCCGTCCGCGCGGTGTGCCGCGCGGGATCTCGACACGTTCGACGACGGTCGCCGGGCGCGGGGACAGCACGTGCACGGTGTCCGCCAGCAGGGCCGCCTCGCGGATGTCGTGGGTGACCAGAATGATCGTCCAGCGGTAGCGCTGCCACATCTGCGCGAGCCACAACTGCATGTCGGTGCGGGTCAGCGAGTCCAGCGCACCGAAAGGCTCGTCGAGCAGGAGGACCGGCCGGCCCAGGACCACGGTGCGCAGCAGCGCCGCGCGCTGCCGCATGCCGCCGCTGAGCTGGGCGGGGTAGGAGCCCTGGAAGCCGTCGAGGCCGAACGCCTCGAAGAGCTCGCCGGCCCGCCGCCGGGCCTCCTTGCGCCGCACGCCCTCCGCCTCCAGGCCGAGGGCGGTGTTGTCCAGGACGGTACGCCAGGGCAGGAGCAGGTCCTTCTGGGGCATCTGGGCGACCTGGCGGGAGCCCGGCCCGGTCGGCTCGCCGTCGACCAGGACGGTGCCGGTGTCGGCCCGCTCCAGACCGGAGATCAGGTCGAACAGGGTGGACTTGCCGCTGCCGCTGGGTCCGATGACCGCGGCGAACTCTCCGGGACGGACGGTGAGGTGCAGGTCGCGCAGCACTTCCAGGGTGCCGAACGACTTGCCGACGCCGCGGACCTCCAGACCGCGGTGGAGTGCCGGAGAAGGGGCGGTGCTCATGACGCGTCTCCGTTGCGCAGAATGCGCTGCCAGGGCAGCAGCAGGCGTTCGAGCAGGTAGGTCGCCGCGAACAGCGCGATGCTGAGCGCGGCGGTCACCGCGACCGCCGCCAGGACCAGGTCGGTGCGGAAGGCGCTCTTCTGGGCCTGCAGGTAGATGCCGAGTCCGCTCTCGGCGCCCGCGTACTCCGCGAACACGGCGCCGACGACGGCGTAGGTGATGCTGACGCGCAGGCCGGCGAAGAAGTACGGCATGGCGCTGGGGACCCGCAGCAGCCGGAAGGTGCGCAGCCGGCCGGCGCCCAGGGAACGCAGCAGCCGCATCGCGTCGCGGTCGGCGGAGGCGAACCCGGCGGCGAGGTTGGCCGCGAGGGGGAAGAACGTGGCCAGGGTGACCACGAGCATCTTCGGCAGCAGACCGAAGCCGAACCAGATGATCAGCAGTGGGGCGATGGCCACGATGGGGATGGTCTGGGACGCGACCAGCAGCGGGTAAAGGCCGCGGCGGGCGGCGCGGGAGAAGTCCAGCAGTACGGCCACCGCCCAGGCCAGGACGAACGACAGGGCGAAGCCCGCGGCGGTTTCCTGGATCGTGGGCAGTGTGTTGGCCGACAGGTCCGCACGGTTGGCCCAGCCCTGCTCGACGATGCGAGCGGGGCTGGGCAGCACCGTCGGGTCCACGGCCGCGGCCGTGGTGTAGATCTGCCAGCCGCCGACCAGGAGGGCGAGGACGAGCAGAGGCGGCCAGAAGGCCGCGAGAAGGGCTGCGAACCGGCGACGGGAGTGGCGTGCCCGCGGCGCGGCCGGGCCTGCCGCGGTCGTGGGCACGCCGGCGGCCGGCGCGGGCGGGGCGGTGGAGGTGACGGACGGGGACGCGGGCACATCCATCACCGCTTCGGGAGGTAGTCGTTGGTGAAGAACACGGAGGCGTCGGGGGCCTTGGTCAGCTTCTTGCCGTCGGCGTCGGTGAGCAGGCCGGCCCCGAACTCGAAGTCGGCGAAGTCCTGCCAGCGCTTCGCGGACTGCCCGCCGATGGTGCCGTCGGCGGCCCGGTAGTACTTCTGGGCGAGCAACTCCGCGCTCTTGTGCACCAGTTCGCTGTTGGTGAGCTCGCTCCGATTGGCCTTGATCAGCAGGTCGGCGGCCTTGTCGGGATGGTCGGCGGCGTAGGTGTAGCCCTTCTGAAGGGCGGCGACGACCTTCTTCGCGGTGTCCGGGTTCTTCTTGAGATAGGTGTCGGACGACGCGATCAGCGTCGAATAGATCTCGGGGAAGCCGTAGTCGGACAGGGCGAAGTTCTTCAGCGGCTTGCCGGTGAGATCGGCTTCCAGCCCTTCCCAGGTGGGCATCGGCATGGCGAAGTCGGCCTTGTCCGCGTAAAGGGCGGTGTAGGCGGAGGTGTTGAGGGCGACCGACCTGAAGTCACCCTTGCCGCCCGCGTTGCGGATGACCTTCTGCAGGAGCGGCTTCTCGTAGGCGGCGCCGAAACCGGCGTACGTCTTGCCGTCGAGGTCCTTGGGGCTGCGGATGTCGTCGCGTTCGGCGGAGACGGCGATGGTGACGTTCGTCTTCTGGGTGACCGCGTACACCGAGGTGATGTCCTGGCCCGCGGCACGGGCGACGGTGAGGCCCTCCTGGTAGGAGATCCCGAAGTCCGCCTTGTGGGAGGCGATCAGCGTGTTGGGGTCGGTGGAACCGTAGGGCAGGATCTTGAGGTTGATGCCGGCCTTCTTGAAGTAGCCGAGCTCCTGGGCGACGTAGATGCCGGTGTGGTTGGTGTTGGGCGTCCAGTCCAGGGCCAGGGTGACGGTGGTTTCCGACGTGCTGGACGCGGTGTTCTGGGTGCCGGCGGAGCAGGCGGTCGCGGCGAGCAGCAGAGCGGTGGCTGCGGCGAGCAGGGTGGTGCGGGGAAGCGGGGAACGGCGTGTCATGGCGGGGGCCTTCTTCGTGCGTGCGCGGCGGTGTCCGGACGGGGGTGGGGTACGGCGGCCGGGCAACAGAGGGCGCTGCATGTGCGTTTGAGGTCGACCGGCACCCGCCGGGTCAGCAGGGAGTTCACGCGGCCGCCGTCTGGGAGAGCGGCAGGAACCGGTTGGTGTACGACGTCTCCCAGCCCTCGGCGGAGGGGATGGCGCCGTGCTCGGCGAGCCACTCGGCGTACGGTCCGGTGCGGTCGGCCGCCACGAGGCCCCAGCGGCCCTCGGCGTCGGTCCAGGTGGGGGCGACGAGTGAGAGGGAGCGGGAGATGAGGGACTGCGGGAAGTACGGGATGACCCGTTCGAGGAGGTCGAGGGTGCGGGTGTGATCCTCGGCGGCCGCCTGGAAGCCGCGGGCGGTCGCGGCGAGGAACGCGGCGATCAGAACCGGGTTGGAGGCCACGAGTTCCTCGTGCGCGCCGAGAAGGTAGCTGTGGTAGCGGGGAGCGCCGATGGCGTCGACCGGCCAGGTGATCCGGCGCTTCTCGGGCAGTTCGCCGCGCAGGGCGTCCCAGGACCAGTAGTTGCCGAAGGTGGCGTCGGCGCGGCCGGCCTCGATGTCGTCGACTGTCAGCTCGCGGGCGCCGGCGTCCACCGTGACGAAGGTGTCCGGGTCGCCTCCGTCGGCGGCTATCAGGTGCCGGATCATCGCCCGGCCGCGTGGCGTCGGGTTGTAGGCGATGCGCCGGCCCGCGAGGTCGCGGGGACGTGTGATGCCCCTGCCGGTGACGGTCTGCACGGCCTCCAGTCCGCGGTGGTTGACGGCGGCGACGCCGATGACGCGTTCCCCGCGGGCGCGGCGTGCCAGCAGGCGGTTGGGCGGGAAGACGCCGAAGTCGACCCGGCGGCGGGTGAGGTACTCGAGGGTGTCGCCGACTCCGGGGTCCTGCACGACCAGTTCCACGTCGAGCCCGGCGTCGCGGTACCAGCCGCGGTCACGGGCGGTGTAGAAGCCGGCCGCGTTGGGCCAGGGATGGAAGTAGTCGAGCATGACGCGGATCTGGGACACGGACGGCTCCGTACGGGCGTTCGGGAGGACAGTGGGTGGGATACGGCCAGGGCGGACGGGCGGACCGGTAGTGGCCGGGCGGACGGGCGGGAACGGTTCAGAGCCGGCGGTGTGAAGCTCCGGGGTGGCTCGCGGGCAGCCGCGGCCGGCCGGGACGGCCCAGGTACTCCCGCAGCGTGTGGCCCTCGTACTCGGACCACACCCGGCCACGGCGCCGCAGTTCGGGCACGACCAGATCGACGAAGTCGCGCAGGGTGACGGGGGGAACCGGGTCGGCGATGTTGAAGCCGTCGACGTCGGCGGCCTCGACCCATCGCTCCAGTTCGTCGGCGACGGTCGCGGGGGAGCCCACGATCACCGGTCCGCCGCCCCCGACGCCCACGAAGTCGGCGATCTCCCGGGGCGTCCAGGTGCGGGTCGGGTCCAGCCGGGTGAAGACCTCGACCATGCCGCGGATGCCCTCGGTGTCCACGTACTCCAAGGGGACGTCGGGGTCCAGTCGCGAGAGGTCGATGTGCATCAGGGCGCTGTACCGGGCGAGGCTGCCCTCCAGCGAGGCGTAGCGGTGATAGTCCTCGTACTTCGCCCGGGCCTCGGAGTCCGTGGCCGCCGTGACCACGGTGACGCCCGCGAAGAACTTCAGATCGGCCGGATCCCGGCCCTCCCCGGCGGCCTTCGCCCGGACGGAGTCCACGAGTCGGCGGGCCATCTCGGGACGGTAGGCCGACAGGAAGACGCCCTCCGCGTGCCGGGCGGCGAAGGTCTGCCCGGCGGGTGAGGTGCCCGCCTGGAAGAGGGCGGGCGTGCGCTGTACGGACGGCTCGGACAGGGCGATGCCCGGCACGTCGAAGTACTTCCCCCGGTGGGCCACGGGACGCACCCGGGCGGGATCCACGAAGACTCCCGCCTCCGCGTCGTGCACCACGGCGCCGTCCTCCCAACTGCCCTCCCACAGTTTGTAGACGACTTCCATGAACTCCTCGGCGCGCAGATACCGCTCGTCGTGCGGTATCTGTTCGGCCAGGCCGAGGTTGCGGGCCGCGCTGTCCAGCGCGGAGGTCACGATGTTCCAGCCGATCCGGCCACCGGTCAGATGGTCCAGCGTGGTCATCTTCCGGGCGAAGGCGTAGGGGAGTTCGTAGGTGGCGGAGACGGTGACCGCGAATCCGAGGTGCCGGGTGGCCGCCGCCATGGCGCTGACCAGGAGCAGCGGGTCGTCGGTCGGCGTGTTGATGCCGTCGCGCAACGCCGCGTCGACGCGTCCCTGGTACACCTCCAGCGGGCCGAGGGCGTCGGCGATGAACAGCGCGTCGAAGCGGCCGTGTTCGAGGATGCGGGCCGTCTCCGTCCAATGGTCCAGTTCGCGGTAGCGGTGGGCCTGACTGTCGGGGTGGCGCCACAGCCCCGCGGCGGTGTGGCCGACGGTGGACTGGCGGAGGGCGTTGAGACGGATACGACGGTCGTTGCTGCTCATGCGGGAGCGCTCCTGGCGAGGTGGCCGACGCCGCGGCAGCGGGGTCGGCGGACGAGAGGGACGGGGAGGTCAGCGGGAGAGGCGGTGAACGCGACAACACCGGCGACAGGTGCCGGACAGACACGTGCCGGAGGGGTGCTGCTCGATGCGCTGCTCGCTGTGCTCTCGCGGCGCGAGGAGACAGTGAGGGCGGCAGGAAGGGCGGGCTGCCACGGTCGTCTCCTCTCGTCGGTTCTCGTCGGTTCTCGCCGGGACGTCCCTGTTCTCGTCAGGGGCTGGGAGCGCTGCCATGACCCGGGGCGCGGGTCCGCTCGGCAGGGGAAGAGCTCAGTGGACGGGGACGTGCTCCCCGCTGCCCACCAGAACGCGGATGCGCTGTTCCAGACTGCGCTGGAGGTGGGCCCGCATCGCGGCGCGTGCCTCATCGGGGGAATGGCCCTGGAGGGCCTGGAGAATCCGCTCGTGCTCCTCGTGCAGCACTCCGGGATCGCCGAACGAGGAGGGCGGGCCGCTGTCGTAGATCCGCAGCCTGGCGTTGAGCTTCGTCAGCAGCTCGACGATGGTCGCGTTGTGACCGGCATGCCACAGCACCTCGTGGAACCGGAAGTTGGCGGCCCGCGCGGCGTGCTCGTCGCTGGGGTCGCTGATCAGCTCGTGCTGGTGGCGCAGGCGTGCCAGGTCCAGGTCCGTGCGGCGCAGCGCGGCGGAGGCGGCCGCCTCCGACTCCAGGGCGATACGGGCCTCGTAGATCTCCACGACGTCCTCGGAGGTGCCCGAGCGGATGCGATAGCCACGAGCGGCGCGCTCCAGCAGACCGTCGTGCTCCAGCAGGCCGAGCGCTTCCCGGACGGGGGTGCGGGAGATGCCGTACTCGGTGCTCAACGCGGTCTCCAGGAGCGGGGCGCCCTTGGGGAAACGGCCGTTGAGGATGTCCTGGCGCAGCCGCCAGTAGTGCTCGGAGCCGTGCTGCTCCGGCTGGTCCCGGCCGGAATCCGGCGCGGGAGTGTCGGCCGGCTTGCGTGCTGCGCTCATGGCTCCTTCTCGGTTCTCTCCGGTTCGGCCGTGGACGTGCCGTCTCGGTGTTGATCGCAGCTTAGAGCATCGATCGACCTGTGTACACCCGCGTATACAAGCGTCGACGTGCGGATGCGTTGCGGTGCTAGCATCGGGCACCCGCCCTGCCGGTGCGGGCGCGAGCCGATCGGATCGGCAGGGCGACGGAGAGAACCAGGTGAGGAGTCGGGACGCGGTGACCGGGGAGCGCGGTACGGACAGGGCCCAAGTGCTGATCACTCCCGAGGAACTGGCGTTGGACGCACCGTCCGGTGGCCGGCGTCTGATCCTCGACACCACCGTGCTGCTGGCGCCCGCCCGCCACGACGGGGACTACCGGGCCGAGTCCGGCCTCGCCGCCTGGCGCGAGGCCCACCTGCCGGGTTCACGCCACGTCGACCTGCTCACCCGGTTCACCGACCCAGCGGCGCCTTTCCACTTCGCCGATCCCGGTCCCGAGGCGGTCCACCGCGAACTCGCCCTGCTGGGCGTGGATCCCGGCACCGAGCTGATCGTGTACGACTCGGGCAGCACTCAGTGGGCGACCCGGCTGTGGTGGACGCTGCGCAACGCTGGAGTGGCCGCCCGGGTGCTCGACGGAGGACTGGCGCGCTGGCAGCGCTCGGGTCTGCCGGTCGAGCGCGGAAGTGCCGCGGTCCCTCCCCGCCCGGCCGGACCCCGCCCGGCGGACGCCTGGCCGGCGGGGGGACGCGGTCTCTGGGCCGACCTGCGACTCGTCCGCGACATCAGCCTCGGCCGTCGTCCGGGCACCCTGGTCTGCGCCCTGGGCCGGGAGCATTTCGACGGCACCGCCCCGACCCGCTACACCCGGCGCGGCCGGATCCCGGGCAGCGTCAGCCTGCCGGCGCGCGCTGTCCTGACGGATTCCGGGGAGGTGGCCGGCCCGGCCCGGCTCGACGCCTACGCCGCCGGACTGCCCGCCGACGCGCCCGGTCCCGTGGTCGTCTACTGCGGCGGGGGCATATCCGCCACGCTCGCCGCGCTGGGCCTCGTACTCGCCGGCGTGCGGGACGTGCGTGTCTATGACGGTTCACTGGAGGAGTGGACGGCCGACCGGACACTGCCGGTCCTGACCGGACGGGAGGGGTGAGGAGAAGGCCCGCCCGAGTCGCGGGGTGGCGTGCCGCGGCCCGCGCCAGGGACCTCGGAGGTCCCGCACTCACAGCAAGGCGATCGTGGCGGCCGGTGCCCGGGCCGGGACCACGAAGATCGCGCGGCGGGCGACGGGGCACCCGATCACTTTCGGGAGGCGCGCGAGCATCGCGTCGAGGGCGACGGCGAGTTCGTGCAACTCGTCCTTCCGCGGGCAGCCGTCGCCCTCGCGTCGTCCTGATGCCGGCGTGACATGTGGCCACGACGCCTGGGGGAGCAAGTCGGACCGTTGGTTCCCGACGCCTGCCAGGAAGATTCATGCGCCTGCAATGATCCGTCTCGCGCTTGCCTGGTACACATGTCGGGTGAGCATCCCAGTGCTGCTGTACCGCAGGTTGTACGTGGATCTGGCGCGCGTCGACGCGTCAGCGTGTCGTCGCGTCTGACGTAGCCTTCACCTGTCCAGCAGGAGGCGGCCCCAGCGTGACATCCCCGTAACGGCGGCACACAGAGGGCAAGCGATGAGCACTGTCGCGAGCTACGAGATCCGACGGGCGGGACCTCGGTTCGGTGCGGAGCTGACCGGCATCGATCTGAAGTCAGGGGTCGACGGCCGAACCGCCGGGAAACCGCGTCGCGCGCTCCGGGGCCGGCCCGCTGCCTGACCAGGGCAGGTGAAGTCCTCGTCGCCATCGAGGACTTGGCGTCCACCCGTACCACCCTGGTTCTCGTCACCCACGAGATCGGCTTCGCCCGCGACCCCACGGCGCATCCACGATTTCTCCCCCCACTCCAACACCTTCTCCCGAGCGACAAGGAACGGCCATGCCTACCCACTCCACCCGGCGCAGCCTGATGCGCGGCATCACCGCGGCGACTGCCGTCGCCACCCTCGCCACCGGGCTCGCCGCCTGCGGTGGTGACAGCGACGCCGTCACCAAGACGGACGACGCCGCTTCCGGGAGTGTGACCATCGGTCAGCTTTCCAACGGCGCGGCCAAGCAGACCACCCTCAAGGTGTCCGAGGTGAAGTCCATCAGCGCCGAGCTGCCCGCTGCCGTCAGAAAGAGAGGCAAGCTGGTGATCGGCCATGGCTCTCTGCCGTCCGGCTCCGCCCCGCTCGAGTACGTGGGTGACGACCAGAAGACCCTCACCGGTTCCGAGACCGACATCGGCCGCCTTGTCGCCGCGGTCCTCGGACTCAAGCCGGAGAGCAAGAACTTCACCTGGGAGAACCTCTTCGTCGGCATCGACAGCGGCAAGGTGGACGTGGCCTTCTCGAACGTCACCGACACCGAGGAGCGCAAGAGGAAGTACGAGTTCGCTTCCTACCGGGAGGACAACCTCGCCTTCGAGGTGCTGAAGTCCGACAAGTGGAAGTTCGACGGCAACTACGAGAACCTTGCCGGCAAGACCGTCGAGGTCGGCTCGGGCACCAACCAGGAGCGTATCCTCCTCGAGTGGCAGAAGAAGCTGCAGAGCGAGGGCAAGAAGCTCACCATCAAGCACTACCCGGACAACAACGCCGTCTACCTTGCGCTCAGCAGCGGCCAGATCGATGCCCACTTCGGCCCCAACCCGACCATCTCCTACCACATCACGCAGACCGCGAAGACGAACAAGCCGACGGCCAACGCGGGCACGTTCTCCGGCGCCGGCGCTTCGCTGCAGGGCCTGATCGCGGCGACCTCCAAGAAGGGCAGCGGTCTCGCCAAGCCGATCGCCGACGCGATCAACTACCTGATCAAGAACGGTCAGTACGCCAAGTGGCTGGCCGCCTGGAATCTCTCCAATGAGGCCGTCGCCAAGTCCGAGGTCAACCCGCCCGGGCTGCCGCTCGACAACTCCTGATCCGCTGCCTGCTCCGGGGCCACGCCATCGCCACCTGCGGGCCCCGGAGCGGGCTCGGCCGCACCCGGCCGCGTCCTCGTCCCGGAGATGCCGAACCGCCAGGTGCACCAGCATCCCCCCATCGTGCTCCTGGCGGTCCTGCAAGAGCGCTGCCGGCCTTCGGGACCGGCAAGACTGTTTCCCCCTTGTCGCACGGATGGTCCGGGGAGTGGCGTCACCGGGCCCGAAGGGTGCCGTCCGAGACGCTGATGAAAGGTCCGACCACCGGTGAGCATGTCGGCAGACCCGTCCGCGTCGACCGACCGCTGCCCGGCGCCGTCCGCCGGGCGGAGGCGGGCAGCGATAGCCGGCGCCCTGATCGCCGCGTTCGGTGGTTTCGCCAGCTTCAATCTGATGCTCTCCGCGATGCCCGCGTACGCCGTCCGCTCCGGCGCCGGACCGTCGGGCGCCGGAGCGCTCACCGCGACCCTGATGGCGGCCACCCTGGTCGTCCAGCCCTTCACACCGTGGCTCTTCGCCCGGCTGGGACGGCGGCACGCACTCGCCATGAGCGGTGCGCTGCTCGGACTGCCGTGCACGGTTGTGCCGGCTGCCTCCACGCTGCCCGCCCTGACCGGCCTCGCGGCGGTACGCGGGCTGGGCTTCGGCGTGTTCGTCGTCGCCGGTGTCACCTTCACCGCGGAGCTGTTCCCGTCCGGCAGCCGGGGGCGGGCCATCGGCTGGTACGGCGCGGTGGTCGGTGTCGCCGGCGTCCTGGGGGCTCCGCTG
This sequence comes from Streptomyces sp. NPDC020996, assembly GCF_040641355.1. NCBI lineage: Bacteria > Bacillati > Actinomycetota > Actinomycetes > Kitasatosporales > Streptomycetaceae > Streptomyces > Streptomyces sp. NPDC020996. Next base: position 28,809 of record NZ_JBFADM010000025.1, on the reverse strand, counting down.
GGCATCGCCCTGGCCCGGCAGGAGGCGTACACGCTCACCTTCGCCCTGGCGACGGGCACGGCCGCTCTGGTCCTGGTCGGCTCGTTCGGTTTCCCTCGGGCTGCAGCGCCCGCCCGCCCGGCCGGACCCCGCTCCGGCCGCCCGCGGACCCTGCATGGAACATGGCGGTCGCTGCGCCCCATGGCCGGCCCCCTGATGGTGGAGACCGCCTCCACCACGGCTTACGGCGTCGTCTTCACCTTCCTGCCGCTGACCGCCTCGGCCGCGCCCGGGGCGCTGCTCGCCGCGCAGGCATCCACCGTGGTCTCCCGGCTCGGCGCCGGGTGGCTCATCGACCGCTGCGGCGGCCGCCGGGTGCTGATCCCTGCCGTCGTGGTCACGACGCTCGGCACTGCCGCGGGGGCGGCCTCTCATGAGCCGGCACTGTTGCTGGCCGGCACTGCCCTGTTCGGAGCGGGCTTCGGCGCGGTTCAGAGCGCCACCCTGGTGCTCGCCATGCAGGCGGCCGGCGACCGCCCCGCCGCTCTCGGCGTGGCCGGGGTCGCGTGGAACGTCGCCTTCGACGGCGGTACCGGAATCGGCTCGCTCGCCGGCGGCCCCCTGCTCGCCATCGGTGGCCCGTCCACCCTCTTCCCGGCGACGGCGGCTGTCCTGGCCGCATTCCTCCTCCTGGACCTCCGCACAGCACACGTGCCGGATTCGGAGAATTGCGACTTGTCGCAGGGCGACTGACCGGCCGCCACTCGTCGTGCAATTGCTTCACCGAAAGCCTTGCCGACAACTGCACGCCATTGATGGGTAGTTGCTAGGGTTGGGTCATGCGGATAGGCGTGAATGTTCCCAACTTCGGTCCGGGTGCCAACCCGGACAATCTGGCCCGCTGGGCCAAAACGTCGGAGGGTCTCGGTTTTGACCTGCTGATGCTCTCCGACCATGTGGCGATCACATCGGATGTCGCCAAGCAATATCCCGCTCCGTTTTACGAACCGGTCACAACACTTGCCTGGCTGGCCGGAATCACAACCAGGATAAAGCTGGGCACGACGGTTCTCATCGCGCCCTACCGGCACCCCCTGCTGGTCGCTCGCATGGCGGCCAACCTGCAGCAACTCAGCGGCGGCCGACTGATCCTCGGCGTCGGGGTCGGGTGGGCCCGAGAAGAGTTCGAGGCGCTGGACGTCCCGTTCCAACGGCGTGGTGCGCTGACCGACGAACTCCTGCGGACCCTGCGCGCCGCATGGGACGACGACTCCGACTACGGCAGCGGACAGATTCCGATCTGGGTCGGTGGAAACAGTGACGCCGCAATACGGCGGGCCGTACGTTTCGGTTCTCCTTGGCATCCGCTGCGTTTCACGATGTCCTGGTTCAGGGACGCCGCGGACCGGCTGAAGAGTATTTCGGCCGAGCTCGACCAGCCGGTGCCGCAGTTGGCGCCGCGCATCTGTCTCCGGATCACGGAAAAACCGGTCGACGACCCGGATCGCCGGGCCGGCGAGGGCACCATCGAGCAGATTCTCGAGGACATCGAGGAGTTGCGCCTGGCCGGTGCCGAAACAGTGCTGCTCGATCCCTACCACGGAGACCCGAACGAGACCCTGCGGCCCGAGACGGCATGGCAGGCACTGGCGACCGTGGCCGCCCACCGGCCATAGCCGACACCCCCACAGAGACGGAGTAACAGTGGCCCTCAACGACCACGCCCTTCCCGAGAGCGGCACCGACCGTGCCGCCGCCGACCGCCCCGCCGCTGTCAGCGCGGCCGAACTGCCCTATCTGCGCCGCTGCATCGAGCTGGCGGCCGAGGCGGTCGAGGCCGGCGACTGGCCGTTCGGATCCGTGCTCGTCGATGCGGACGGCAAGATCCTCGCCGAGGACCGCAACCGCGAGTCCACCACGGGCGATCCGACCCGGCACCCCGAGTTCGAACTCGCCCGCTGGGCCGCGACCCACCTGAGCCCCGAGGAACGGGCCTCGGCGACCGTGTACACCTCGGGTGAGCACTGCCCGATGTGCGCGGCCGCACACGGGTGGGCCGGACTGGGCCGCATCGTGTACGCGAGCTCGTCCCAGCAGGCTCGGGACTGGAAGGCCGAGTGGGGCGTGCCCGTCACCTCGCCCTTGAGCCCGCTGACCGTCCAGGACATCGTCCCCGGTATCGAGGTGGCGGGTCCGGTCCCGGAACTCGCCGAGCAGGTACGTGAGTTGCAGTGGCGCTTCCGGACCAGGAACAGCGCGAACGACTGACGGCGGGCACGAACACCGGGGCCTGGCAGCGGAATCGCTGCCAGGCCCCCATCGTTGCCGCAGGTGTGCGGGTCAGACCATGAACTGGTCGTACTTCGCCATGTGCTCCTGCAGTTCCTCCAGGCTGGGGTTGCGCCCGTTGGCCGTCAGACGCCCCAGACCGCGGAAGTAGTCCTCGCGGTTGTAGATCGGGTAGAACATGATCAGCAGCGTGGCGTCCACGTTGCCCCGGTTGGTGAAGCCGTGCGGCTCGCCCTTGGGAACGTAGGCGAACGCGCCGGGCTCACCCACCACCTTGCGGTCGCCGATGGTGAACTCGATCTCGCCCTTCACCACATAGAACATCTCGGTGGACTGCTTGTGGATGTGCGGGCTGGCACCGCTCGCCTCCGGAGCCATGTGGTGCTCGAAGAAGCCGAACTCGCCGTTGGAGTCCGCCGTGGTGAGCTTGAAGTACGTCCTCTTGGTGTCCCGGATGTTGACGAACTCGCCTTCGCCGGACGGAACATACAGCGGAACGGACATTTCTCTCCTTAAATGGTGATCAACTGTGCCGGCTCGACAACGGGGCCGGCCTGCATGGGTGGTTACGTGGCCTCGGCCAGGCCCGGATCCGGTTGGGCCTTGCTGTCCGCCTGCGCCTGTGCCCATCGGCCGATGACCGGCGCGGCGAGGCCGCAGGCGGCGAACAGCGCGGCCAGCACGACCCATCCCGTGGTGCCGGACGTGACGACCACGCTGACCAGGACCGGTGCCGCTATCTGCTGGACGGCCACGCCGAGCCAGAAGACCGAGAGGTAGACGCCCTCCTGGCCGGGTACCGCGAGCAGATAGGAGCCGCCCCAGCCGCCGGCGGACTGGAACAGCTCACCGCCGGTCAGCGCGACCATGGCCAGCAGCAGCACGCCGACGGCCAGGACGACCGGCAGCTTCGGCGCCGCGACAAGCAGCAGGCAGCAGACCGCGAGCGAGATACCGGCCCGTACCAGGGCCCGGGCCGCGCCGGCGATGGTGTCGGTCCCCCGGCTGGCCCGCACCTGCAGGGCGACCGCGAGCACGGTGTTCACCGCCACCAGGGGGGAGATCAGCGCTGAGGAGACGTCGGTGTGTCCGACGATCCACAGCGGGACGCCGATGCTCAGGAGGGTCATGTGCATGGTGAGCACGGCGTTGATCCCGGTGAACGACAGGAACGACCCGTCCCGCAGCACACTGACCGAGAAACGCCGGCGCAGGCTCTTCGCCGGCGCGCTGAGCACCGGCAGCCGGGAGGCCAGGCTCGCGAGCCCGGCGAAGGAAGCCGCGTTGACCAGCAGGATCGCGGTGTACCCCGCCCGCGTGTCGATCAGCAGCCCGATGCCGCCCAGCAGGGCGCCGACGGTGAAGCCGACGTTGCGCAGTGACCGGAGGATCGCGACGACCCTGACCCGGTCGTCGGTAGCCGTGACCTGCCCGACCAGCGCCTGCTCCATCGGTGCGGCCGCCTTGTCGACCAGGCCGAGCAGGCACACCACGGTCAGGAACTGCCACAGGTTCTGGACGAGCGGATAGACCACGAAGCATGCGCAGCGCCACAGGCTCACCCCGACCAGCACCTTCTTCGGGCCGATCCGGTCGGCCAGTATGCCGATCGGGATCGCCGTGCCCAGGGCGATGGCCGCGGACAAGGACAGGCCGAAACCGAGCTTGCCCTCCGACAGGTGGACCGACCTGGTGATGAACGGCACGGACACGGCCAGGAAGGCACCGGTGCCCACCGCGTCGATCATCGCCATCACGGCCAGCCGTAAGCCGACCGGCCCTCCGGGCATGGAGCCGCGCCATCCGCGGACGCGTTGCCACAGAACAGACATGTGTTTCCTCAATCGGTAGCGATGCGGATGGCGGCGTCCGCGTCCAGGACGCGCTGACGGGTGGTGTCCGCATCCGGTCCGGTCGCGATCACGTGCCCGGCACGGTCCCAGGAGGACGCCCACGGCCTGACCTCCTGGCCGGCCTCGACGTCCACCTCCGCGACCTGGACGCCGGGCAGTTCCCGTGCCGTGTCCACGCCGGCGACCTCCGTCACGGTGCCCGGCTCGGCGGCCAGGAACCGGATCGCCGAGGTCTGCCGCGCGGAACGGGGCAGCGTGACCGTACGGCCGGCGAGCAGGTCGATGAGGGTCAGCCTGATCCGTGTGCCGTAAGCCAGGTCGATGAGATCGATCAGGTAGTCACCGGGGCAGCGGCCGGCGCATTCGACCAGCGTCGGGCCCGACTCGGTCAGGATCCACTCGGCGTGCAGGATGCCCGTCCGGAAGCCGGTCGCGGCGACCAGCGCCCGCATGGCCGTCTCGAACGCTGTCTGCGTGTCGTGGTCGAGCGGAGCAGGCAGCAGATGGCCGATTTCGACGGGATACGGTCCGGGAATGACGGTCTTGGCCGTGATGTTCTCGAAGATGATCTCGCCCTGCTGCACCAGCGCCTCGACGCTGTACTCGGGACCTCGCAGGCGTTCCTCGGCGAGGAAGCGCCATGCCAGCTGCCGGTCGGGCACCTGCTCGTACTCGGCGGCGGACGAGGTCCGCTCCCATGCCTGTGCCGCGGTGGTGGCGTCCACCGAGTCCAGCAGCTGCACGCCCACACTCGCCTGCCGGTTCGCCGGCTTGACCACCACCGGACCGTCACCGGCGAACTCGAGGATGTCCGCGGGCCCGTGCACCTCGCGCCAGCGCGGATTGCGGACACCGCCGGCACCGGAGACCTCGCGCAGTCGGACCTTGTCCCGCAGGGCCTGCGCGGCCGTCTCGGTCGCTCCCGGCAGCCCGAGCTTCTCGGCCAGTGCGGCAGTCGCCGGCACCGCGTACTCCAGACCCGGGACGACGGCGGCCACCGGGCGCACGGCTGTCAGTTCGGCCGCCAGGTCGAGGGCCTCGGCCGACTGCTGGTAGCTCGCCGGAACGATCCGGTCCAGGCAGTCGAAGCGTGCCGCCGCGTCCTGCAGCTGCCGCTTGCGGATGATGTCGGGTTCCTCGATCACCACGACAGATCCGCTGGGGACGCTCCCGTCGATCGCGCGCAGATAGGCCGCGTTGTAGCCGACGAACACCACCTGTGCGTCGGCGGCGGGGGCGGTCATGGCGACCTCCTGGTTGTAGATGTGGACCAGTGCATGGTCACTGCCTTTCTTCGGGGTGGGGGGACTCGTGACCGACCGTGCTCATGCGGGCGTCCCGAGTGCCCCGGTGCGACCGTCCGCTCGTACGGGCACGTCGTCGATGACGACCTCGATGCCGGCGAGCACCTCCGCGCAGCGGGCCCGGGCCTCCTCGGGAGAGGCGCCGGAGACGATCACGTGCCCGTGCCTGCTCTTGGAGTCGCGGACCGCGGGCACGATGTCGCCCGGCCGCAGCCGGAGGCTCAGTTCGTCGACGTGTCCGAGTCGAGCGGCTGTCTCCACGCCGTGGATGGCGTCGACGCGGCCGGGCGGGAAGGTGAAGAACCGCACGATCGCGGTCGCCGTCGGCTCGGCGGGCTCGGCCGGCCTGCCCGCGAGGGCGGCGAAGATCGCCTGTTCGATGTCGAGTCCGGTGGCGAGCTCGACGAGCCGCGGTATGCGGTCACCGCCGAGCCGGGCCTGCGATTCGACGATGCGCGGGCCGTGCTGTGTCCAGATCACCTCGGTGTGCGCGGGGCCGAACCGGTACCCGCATGCCGTGAGGAACTGTGTGGTGAGTTCCTCGACGGCCTGCCGGCGGTCCCGGGGCAGCGGCGCCGGATGGACGTGCCCCGTCTCCACGAACAGCGGCGGGGGTCCCAGCAGCTTCTCGGTGATGCCGATGACCTGGTGCCGGCCGTCCTTGCTCAGCGTCTCCACGCTGTATTCGGGACCTCGCAGGTATTCCTCGACCAGGAACGGGCCGTCGTAGCCGTACTGGTCGACGAGCGCGGTCCAGGCCGCCCGGTCCTGCGCCTCCTGCCACAGGAACACCCCTCGGCTGCCGGCGAGCGCGGCCGGTTTGACCACGGCCGGGTAGCCGATCCGCTCGACCGCGTCCGGCACCTCCTGCCGCGTCGGTGCGGCCTCGAAGGACACCGGGGACAGCCCGCGCCGGGCGAGCAGGTCACGCATCGCGTGCTTGTCGGCGAGGAAGCGGATCGCCGCGGCCGGGTTGAGCTCGGCGTGCAGGTCCTCGGCAACCTCGTAGGCCGTGACCATCGTCTCCTCCCTGCCGATGTGGTAGATCACCGTGGCGCGGTGCTCCTGGGCGGTCTCGCGAAGGGTGCGGCGCAGCAGCTCCGGGTCCCGGAAGTCGACCGTCACGAACAGGTCCGCCAGCGCGCGCACGTCGTCGAGGTACTCCGGCGACTCCAGCCGGGGGTCCCAGATCGCACCGACCCAGAACCCCTCGGCCTGTGCCATCCGCACGAACTGGCGGTACGGCATCACCATCAGCAGACGGGGCCGGTCATCGGTGGGTCCGGGCGCCGTCACCGGGCACCGCCGTCGTCGGCAACCCCTGCCGGTACCTGCTCGGCCTCGCGGCCGAGCAGGCTCAGGTACCGCTCGCCGGTGTCGGGCAGCAGGGTCACGATGCGTCGTCCCCGGTACTCCGGACGGGCCGCCAGGACACCGGAGGCGTGAACGACGGCGCCGGCCGAGACACCGACCATCAGGCCGGTGCGCAGCGCGAGCCGCCGGGTGGTGTTCAGGGCGTCCGCGTCGGAGACCGCGATCACCTCGTCGATGAGGCCCCGTTCCGTGGTGGGCGCGATGAAGCCGCCGTTGAAGCCGGGGATGGTGTGCGTGCCGGGCTCGCCGCCGGACAGCAGCGGCGAGCCCGCCGGTTCCACCGCCACGATCCGGACCGCGGGATGGCTCTCGCGCAGGTACCGCCCCGCCCCGCTGAGCGTGCCGCCGGTGCCCACTCCGCAGACGAACACGTCGATCTGTCCGTCGGCGTCGTTCCAGATCTCCGGGCCGGTCGTCTCGTAGTGCGCGCGTGTGTTGTCCGGGTTGTCGTGCTGGCAGCAGAACCACGACCCGGGGGTCTGCCGGTGGAGTTCCTCGGCCTTGTCGACCGCGGCCTGGTAACCGCCCGTGTGCGGGGTTCGCACCACCTCGGCGCCGAGCGACCGGAGCATGGCCACCCGCTCCTGGGTGGCGTTGTCCGGCAGCACGATGACGCAGCGGTAGCCGCGGGCCGCCGCCAGCGCGGCCAGCGAGATGCCGGTGTTGCCCGAGGTGGCCTCGATCACGGTGCCGTCGCCCGGGGTGAGCAGCCCCCGCTCCTCGGCGCCGCGCAGCATCGACAGCGCGGCCCGGTCCTTGCTGCTGGACCAGGGATTGAACAGCTCCAGTTTCGCCAGCACCTCGGCATCGCCCGGGGCACCGTCCACCACGCGGTGAACCGGCAGCCGCAGCAGCGGCGTACCGCCGATCAGGTCGACCAGGGAGTCGGCGACCGGGCGGCGGCTGACCGGCTCGGTCCGGATGCTGATCTCCTGCGCGGCGGCCTCCGCGGTGCGCGCCGCGAGCTCGGCGGTCTCGGCCACCACCAGCACATGACCGGCGCGGTCACCGTTGCGGCGCAACTCCCGCACCACGGAACCCGGTTTGGGCTTGACGACGACCTCCTCGACGCCGGGCAGTGCGGCAGCCCGCTCCCGGCCGCTGACCGACACGACGCGGCCGGGGCGCGCGGTCAGGTAGCGGATGGCGGCGCCGCCGACCGGCCGCTCGGGCAGCACCTGGGCCGGCAGCGGCTGCCCGAGGTACTGGCGGGCCACCAGCTCCAGGGACTGGATGCCGAGAGCGCGGTCGACGAGGTAGGTGATCTTGCCGCCGGCGGGCCTCGGGTTGATCTCGATCAGCTTGGGCCCCGAGTCGGTCACCTTGATCTCGACATGGGCCATGCCCAGGTCGAACCCGACCGCACGGAGCGCTTCCACGGCCAGGTCGCCGCAGGCACGCACCACCGGCTCGGGCAGACTGGACGGGAAGGTGTGGGCCAGCTCGACGAAGTAGCCCTGACCGGTGACCGACTTGTCGGTCACCCCGAACACCTCGTACCGGTCGCCGTCGGCCAGCACTTCCACACTGACCTCGGGACCGCTCAGGTACTCCTCGACCATCAGCTCGTGGTAGCGGGCCTGGCCGCGGGTGTTCTCCACCCGGGAGCGGATCAGCGCGACATGCTCGGCGGCCTGCGCCGGCGTCTCCACCAGCCGGACGTCGGCGCTGCTGGTCTCGTCGGCCGGCTTCACCACGCAGGGCAGGCCGATCTCCGCCGCGGCGGTCTCGGCCTCGGCGGGGGTCTGCACGGTACGGAACGCCGGTATCGCGACGCCGAGTTCGGCGCACCGTCGGCGCATCAACGCCTTGTTGCGTGCCGTCGCGACGCCGTCGACGCTGACCGTGGGGAGTCCGAGGTGGACCGCCACCTGGGCCGCCACGACCACGTCGTACTCCGCCAGGGTCAGGAACGCGTCGAAGGGATGCTCGGCCCCGGCCGCGTGCACGTGCGGCAGGAGCTCCTCGAGGATGTTCGTCTCGCAGTGGACGATCTCGTCGACGTAGTTGTCGAAGTAGGCCGGCCCGCCCGGCACTTCCAGGTACCGGTCCAGGTCACGGGTGAAGAAGGTGACGCGGGAGTCGAGTCCCTTGATGATCTGCAGGCCTTCGAAGCCGGATCCGGAGAGGTTGCTCTCCACGACACCGACGTGAATCATCTGTGCCTCCGTTGGCATGCCGACCCGTGGTCGGCTGAAACGACGAACAGCGAACGATGAACGGGGAACGGAACCGGGCGGGCCGTCACCAGCACCCGGAGGTGGCCAGCGCGCGCAGCAACTGATCCGCCTCCTCGCGATCCGCGGCCGACAGCCGCGGCACGACCTCGGCCGCGGGGGCCATCACCCGGGCGCCCGGGGGCACATCGCCCAGTACGAGCGAACCGGCGCCGATCAACGCGTCGTCGCCGACGGTGACCGGACCGAGAACGATCGCGTTGGTGCCGAGCACCACCCGGTTGCCGACGACCGGATGCCGGCGGGCACCGGGCTCGCGGCGCCCGTCCCGCCACCAGCCGACCGCGCCCAGCGTGACCTGATGGAAGATCGTGACATCGTCGCCGACCTCGGCCGTCTCCCCGATGACCACGGCGGCCCCGTGATCGATGAACACGCGCCGACCCAGCGTCGCTCCCGGATGGATCTCGATGCCGCCGGTCACCGCGCGGGCCAGGTAGGCCAGGATCCGGGCGAGCTGACGGTGCCCACGCGTGTACAAGGCATGTGCCACCCGGTGGGTCCACAGCGCGGGCAGTGCGGGATGCAGCAGCGCCTCCGCGCGGGTGCGGACCGACGGGTCCCGCGCGACGATCACGGAGAGGTCTTCCGCCGCCCTGGTGATCACTCTGCGCATGCGATCCTCCGCAATTTCATGGCCTGGATTTCCGGTGGCACCGTCGAATTCGATGGAAGGCTTCAGTAGTTCGGGGCTTTGACCAGGTTTCCGGTGCCTTTGACGATCTCCGGTATGTACACCCGCTCGGTCCAGGCCTCCTGGGCCACCGGTTCGAGGGCGATCGACACGGCGCCTTCGTCTACCGAGAACGCGGTCCGGACCGCGCTGGTGATCGCGTCGACGAGGACTGAGATCTGGTCGGCTTCGAGGTCGTTCGGGAAATGCTTGATGCTGACGTGGGGCACTCCGATGGCCTTTCTGGGGAGTCGTGCGGCCTGAATGGCGGTGACGAGTTCGGCTATTCCGTTCGTGCGCAGCAGTTCGTAGTGATCAGCGCTGAGTTGGCTGACCCTGAGGGGCGCGCGCGAAACCGCGTGGGTGGAGTCGATGAAGGAATCCTGGTCGCCCTTGGCCCGGAACACGGTGATCGGTGCCGTGACGCTGCGCTCGGCCAGTTCGTGAGGGGCGTACTCGAAGAGGAAGGTCTGCCGCACCACGCCGACGATCCTGCGCACCAGTTCACGTTCCAGGTGCTCGAACCGGCCGCAGACGAACGCGATGAAGGATTCTTCGTCGCGGGTCGCGTCCAGGCACGCGTCGACTGCCGACTTCTCGAGGTTTCCGGCGAACACCGAATAGAGAATCGAGACGAAGGTGCTGTCGGTGAAGCTGACCGCGGCCCCGGTGGGCGTCTCGTCGCGGATCTCCACGGGCGGCTTGCCCGGGGCGATCAGGATCACCTCGTCGACCCGCTCGCCCGCTCGCTCCAGCTGATAGGCCGCCTCGAACGCGACCCGGGCCCCGAAGGAGTAACCCCACAGGGTGTACGGGCCGGCCGGCTGGACCTGCCGGATGAGTTCGATGTCCTTGGCGACCATCTCGTCGAACGTCGGGTACGCGATCTCGCCCGCGTTGATACCGGAGGCCTGGACACCGAGGAACGGCCGGTCCAGCTCCAGCCTGCCGGCCAGCAGCCGCAGGCTCATCGGGTAGCCGCCCAGCCCGGGCCAGCAGAAGACCGGCCGGCCGCCGTCGCCGGCTCGCAGCCGCACCAGCCTGGGCAGCTCGGTCGCCGGCTCACGGTCGACGCGCCTGGCCAGCTCGGCGATGGTCGGCGCGTCGAACAGCACCTGGAGCGGCAGGGAACTGCCGAGTTCCCGGTTGATCCGGCCCACCAGGTTGACCGCCGTCAGCGAGTGGCCCCCGGCGGCGAAGAAGTTGTCCCGGATGGAGACCCGCTCCTGCCTGAGCACCTTGCCCCACAGCGCGGCGATGGCCTCCTCGGTGGGCGTACGCGGGGGGACGACCGGCGCATCGGTGTCGTCCACGGCGGCCTTGTCCAGCTCGCGCAGGGCCTGGTGGTCGATCTTGCCGTTCGGGGTGAGCGGGAAGGAGTCCAGCACGGTGACCCGGTTGGGCACCATGTACGGAGGAAGGGATTCGGCGAGGTTGTCCTTGATGATCTCGGCCGGCCCGCGCATGTGGACGGAGTCCTCCTTCATGCCTTCGCTGAGCCGCTGCTCGGCGTTGATGCGGCCGCCGACGGCGAAGTAGGAGGCCGCGTCCGGGCCGATGCCGGCGATGTCCGCGATGCGCCGGGCGGACGGCAGGGGGTTGCCGGTCTCCGAGCTGTAGCCGGAGGACATCAGCCCGAGGTCGAGGCCGTTCATCTGGAGGCGCTGCAGTTCCCGGCCGAGGTCGACGTAGCGCTGCCAGGGTTCGGACGCGTGGCCGATCATGCTGATCCCGAAGCTCGCGCGGTCGTAGACCTCCTGGTTGATGGCGATCACGTCCCGCCTGCGGATCAGGCGGTCGGACACGCGCACCAGCTCGGCGCCGTCATACCGGTACTGGCCGCGGTCCAGATCGGCGATCCGGTCGGGATGGGCCTGCACGTACAGTTCCACCGGGCTGCCGACGGCCGGGGCAGCGGCCGTCTCCACCTCGTACGTGGCCAGGTAGTAGTCCTCGTCCGGGCAGCGCAGGACGTCTTTGACTTCGGGCGCTCCCGGGCGGGCGTTGATCCGCAGCCCGTACTCGGGGAGGACCTGGTCGAACAGGCCGACCATGTGGCCGGCTTCGAATTGCAGGACTTCCTGGATGTTGTTGCGATAGACAGGCTCGATGGCCGACCGGCGCCCGATGAAGTGGACGCGCAGTCTCGGCGCGCCGACCGGAGCGGGGCTGATCAGCACGAGCTGGTGGCCGATCGGGTGGTAGTAGTAGTAGCCCGGTTCGAGGCCCGCGATGCCGGACAGCTCCAGGTACAACTGCGTGGCGTACAACGAGCCGGGGGAGGCGTACCCGTATTTGGGCAGCAGCCGTTCACCGCTGGTGAACTGTCCGAAATGGCGCAACAAGGTGCCGAGTTCGGACAGTGTCAGGGTGTCCGGGTCCCGGGGCGTGGCCGGTTGCTCAGCCGGGCGGGCGAGCAGGTCCAAGATGTCGGCCCGGGTGACCGCGCCCCCTTCGTAGAAGCGGTACGTCTTGCGGGCGAACACCGTGCGCCGCTGCCGGGTCGTCGCCGAACGCCCAGGCAACTCGACGACTGGCGCTCCGTCTTCCTCACGGACACCCAGGTTCGCGAGCTGTGCCTTGAGCTGAAGCCTGCTCTGCTTCGACTGGTGGTGGGCGCCGTGGTTGCCCTGGTCCATCAACGCGGCCCGCTGGGGGTCGAGCTCGATGAAGGCGATGAGGTTGGCGCCGATTCTGGCGTCCTCCCGGACCAGGACGGCGGCCCGCTTCACCCAGTCGTGCTTCTCGATGGACACCTTGATCTCGTCCAGCTCGACCCGGAAGCCGCGCAGCTTGACCTGGCTGTCGGTACGGCCGAGGAATTGCACGGTGCCGTCGTCGTTCCACCGGGCCAGGTCGCCGGTACGGTACAGGCGGGCGGATTCGGGGCCGGTGGAGAACGGGTTGGGTATGAATCGTTCCGCCGTCAGCTCAGGGTTGTTCAGGTACCCGCGGGCGAGTTGCGGTCCCGCGATGTGGAGTTCACCCGATTCACCGTGCGCCACAGGCCGACGGGCGGCGTCGAGGATGTGGAAGCTCATGCCCCGGACCGGCCGGCCGATGGAGATGTGGTCGGGACTGTGCTGGACGGTGCCGCGGTCCACGGTGTGGGCCGACGCGTTGATGGTGCACTCGCTCGGACCGTACAGGTTGACCAGTTCCGTGTCCGGCAACGCGTCGAGCAGCTCGATCGCCAGGCTCCTGGTGAGCGCCTCACCGCCGCTGAAGACGTGGGTGAGGGAGGTGCAGTCGGACAGCCGCCCGGTGTCGACGAGCGCCTGCAGCAGCGTCGGCACGCCCTGAAGGGTGGTCACCCTGTTCGCCACGATCAGGTCTATGAGCCCGCCGGGGTCGGCGTAGAGGCCCGGTTCGCTCATCACCACGCTGCTGCCGCAGGCCGGTGCGAGGATCTCCCACTGGGCCGCGTCGAAACTCAGCGGCGTCTTCTGCAGCACCGTCCTGCGCTCGTCCAGCCCCTGTTCGTCGGCCAGCCAGCGCATCTGGTTGACGATGCTGTGATGTTCGATGCCGATGCCCTTGGGGTTGCCGGTGCTCCCCGAGGTGTAGATGACGTATGCGAGGCTGTCGCCCTGCGCAGGCACGGGGGCGGACGGTGTGCCGGTCCCGGTGTCCGGCTCGGCTTCCGGGCGGGCTTGGGCCTGGGCGACGGTGACGATCTTCGTCCCCCGTGGTGTCATCGCGGCCAGCCGGGAAGCTAAGAACTCGTTCGTCAGGATGACCTTGGTCTGTGAGTCCGCGACCATGTAGCGCACCCGCTCGTCCGGGTACTCCGGCGACAGCGGCAGGTAGGCGGCGCCTGCGTGGAGGACGCCCCAGACACTCACCATGAGGTCGACGGACGGCTCCATGAAGATGCCGACTGGTTCGCCGGCCGCCGCACCGAGCTGCCGTAGGTGGTCAGCCATGTTCTCGCTGCGCTCACTGAGCTGCTGAAAGGTCAGCCGCTCCGTGCCGCAGGAGACGGCAGTCCGGTCGGGCTGGGCGAGGGTGGCCGCGCGCAGCATGTCTGACAGGGACAATTCCTCGGACCCCGCTAGTTTCGCCATCATCCTTCGAACCTGGAATTCGTCATTTGAGTCGACGCGCGTAACCCGCCTGGGAATTCAGGCATGAGAGAAGCGCGATCGGTGATGGGCTTCGGTTTGGACGGAAGCAGTCGGAAAACATACGACGTTCACGTGAACGGTCGCTGGAAACAACCCGCCGGCACCGCCGTGCCAGGCCGGCGCTCAGGGCATGTGCCTACATCGCCCACAGGGGATCTGCGTTCGCTCAAGGGGTCGTTCGGACATGCCTTTTACGCCTCCCCCAACCAATCCGTGGCCCGTGACGATCTCGCACCTTCTTTCCGGAGGGCGCTGCACAGGCCGAAACAAGTCAGTCATCTCTGCGATCGATCGGAACGTACACGATGGAGATGGCCGACGCGAGATCGGGAAACAGACCCGCTCATCCCTTTTGGGTCTGTTGTCGCCGCTTCTCTCTCGGCCAGGCCGGAATGGCTGAAGTGTTACGAGATGCAAAGAGGGGGATGTTGCTCCGGTTGTTCGCCGGCCGATGTGATGTAGAGGGGCCCCCGTCCGACTGGTCTACGGCGGCCAGGTTCATGACAGTGGACGCGAGCCGGCCGATCATCCGTCGACGTGCGGACGTCTGTGACCGTCTGCGGCAGTGAATTTCTGATGCAGCCAGCGGCGTGCTGCCGTCGGCCGATGATGCCGGGGCCGTGAAGAAGCGTTCATGGAGTTGCAACAGAGGTCGCCACCAAGCGAGTTGGGACCGCCTTGGCGTCGAAATCTTCTCGTCGAAGCAGCGGCTGAGTACCGTGAACCGGCCAGCCGCAGACCGCAGCCAGTGGCTGGAAGCCCGTGGTCGTGGTCGACGGCCACGCGGCGCCGGAACTGCTCGACTCCCGCCGGGCCCAGCGCCGTTCCACCGGCAGGCCCGCGCTTGCAGCAGCGGTGGCACCCGGCCCCGCCATTGAAGGCGATGGGGCGACGCTGTTCTCGGGCACCGCGCGCATGACCGGCGTGGGAACGCCGTAGGAGCCCGGGGCGGCGTTCGCGGGTCCCGGCAGTCACCGGCGGCATTCCGCGCCGGGATCACGATGGCCTGTTCGCCCGCCGTGCCAAGGCGGCGATGAATCCCGGCATGCGCCGCTGGGCAGCCGGTCCGGCCGGGCCGGCCACCCCATCGGAATCGGTGCCTTGCTGCCCTTCCGGGTCCGGAGGCGTCGGCCCTGTCCGACGCTCGAACGCCGCCTCGCCGCGGCCCGGTCCCGGATCTACTCCACGGCAATGCGCTCGACCGCGCCGCTTTCCGTCGAGCGCTGGACCGCCGCGAGCACGCGGTGCTGTCGCAGTGCGTCGGCGAAGCCCGGGCGGGGATGCCGGTGTTCGCCAGTGCTTGGGCGAAGTCCTGGTACAGCGCCGCGATCCGTGCCGCCGGGCCGGGCGGGACTCCGGGAGGGGCGGTGCGGTAGGCGTCCGGCACGGCGACGGGTTCGCCGTCGATGTCGATGGCCCGGTCCGTCCAGTGCATGTACCCCCCACGCTGCTGCGGGGCGATCGTCAAACCTCCTTCCGCACTCCCGAGCCGGATCGAGAACCCGACCCGGCTCGGGCGGTCTTTGCCGAGGACGGCGACGGATGCCTCGGCGCCGCGGGCGAGCCGCCCCTGCAGGAGGCGGGAGCGTGGGCTCGCGACAGCGTGCTGGTGCGTGCAGCACGGTGTCGAACGTGGTGGTCCGGCCCCACGTCCGGGGCGTGCGCGGTGGAGCCGGGCTGGAGCCGCACCGAACCGGCCGGGCGCCGGGCGTGGGGCACCGGCTGTAGGCGGCCGGATACCCCCTTGGGGACCGGCCCGGCGTTGAGCCGGCGTCAGATGCTCTCACCCTGGGGGCGCAGTGGTGTGGCGGAGATTACAGAACGCTCGTATCGAGGGGTCGGTGTGGCCGGTGCTAGGGTGAAGTTGATCGATCTTGATCACAGGATTGTTACTTCCTGAGGCTGTCGTCGTCATCGCTGTATGCGGTGCCACGGTCGGCATCTGTTTGAGGGAAGGCAAGGCCTGGGTCACGCCGTTGGCGTGACCTGGGCCTTTTTTGTTGCCTGAATCCTGGTGTGAGAGGTCGTGGACCGAAGCAGGACGGCGAGAAAACAGGGATGCAGGGACGCATCATGACTACACCCGTTGCCGGGGCCGGTGCACTGGCGGAGGAGATCCTCCGCGGTGTGGGCGGACCGGAGAATGTCGAGAGCCTCACGCACTGCGCGACGCGGCTGCGTTTCCAGCTTCATGACGGCACGAAGGTCGACAAGGCCGCCCTCGACGCCCTCGACGGCGTGATGGGCACCGTGCCGCAGTCCGGCGACCGCTTCCAGATCGTGATCGGCGGAGCCGTCGCCGGCGTCTACGCGAACATCGTGAACCTGCCCGCGATGAGCAAGGCCGGCGCGCGCCCGCAGTCGGACGCGGAGGTGAAGGCCGCGATCCGCGCGAAGGGCCGCGGCCGGTTCGCGTGGCTGGACAACTTCTTCGAGTACCTGTCGGACTCGTTCCGCCCGCTGCTGGGCGTGCTGCTGGGCGCCTCCCTGATCATCGCGATCGCCTCCGTCCTGGACGCGGTGGGCGCGGTCGATTTCCGGGCCGCGGACAAGTCCGCGAGCTGGGTGTTCGTGGACGCGATGTGGCGGTCGGTGCTGTACTTCCTGCCCATCATGGTCGCCTACAACGCGGCGAAGAAGCTGAAGATCGACCCGTGGGTGGGCGCGACGGTGATGGCCGCCGTGATGACGCCGAACTTCACCGGCATGATCGGCTCGAAGGTCCCGGGCGTCACCACCACCACCAACAGGACGCTGGGGACCAGTGAGTCCGTCGCGCACGTGTTCGGGCTGCCGATGCAGCTCAACGACTACGGTGGCCAGGTGTTCGTGCCGCTGCTGATGGTGGCCCTGCTCGCGCTGGTCTACAAGCGTCTGCAGCGGATCTTCCCGGAGAACCTGCAACTGGTGTTCGTGCCGTTCTTCAGCATGCTGATCATGATCCCGGTGACCGCGTTCCTCATCGGCCCGCTGGGCGTCTGGGCCGGCAACGGCATCGGCTCGGGCCTTGCCTGGCTGAACAGCAACGCCCCGATCGTCTTCGCGATCATCATCCCGCTGCTGTACCCGTTCCTGGTGCCGCTGGGCCTGCACTGGCCGCTGAACGCGCTCATGCTGCAGAACATCAACACCATCGGCTACGACTTCATCCAGGGTCCGATGGGCGCATGGAACTTCGCCTGCTTCGGCGCGACCGCCGGTGTGCTGCTGCTCTCCATCCGTCACCGTGAGCCGACGATGCGGCAGACCGCGGTCGGCGCGCTGGCCGCGGGCCTGTTCGGCGGCATCTCCGAGCCCTCCCTCTACGGTATCCACCTGCGCTTCAAGCGGATCTACCCCCGCATGCTGGTCGGGTGCGCCGTCGGCGGTGTGATCGTGGGCGTGCTGGGCGGCGTGGACACCAAGGTCTTCGCCTTCACCTCCCTGCTGACCATCCCGGTGTTCTCCCCGGCGGCCGTCTACCTCATCGCGATCAGCGCGGCCTTCGTCACCGCCATGGTCCTCGTCTACGTCTCCGACTACCGCACCCCCGAGGAGCGCGCCCAGGCCAACGCCGAGCGCGACGCCGCCGAGGCCGCCGCCCGCGCGGAGACCGCGGCTGCCGCCGCCGACGGTGAGGCAGCGGCGGCCGACCAGCGCGAACTCGTCACCGTCGGCGCCGCCGCCCCGGACGCTGCCGCCGGCTCCGCGGCCGCTGTCGACGGCCCGGCCGCGGGGAAGGGCATCGAGGTCGCGGCCCCGGTCGCGGGCCGTGTCGTCGCCCTCGACGAGGTCGGGGATCCGGTCTTCGCGTCCCGTGCGCTCGGCGAGGGCGTGGGCATCGAGCCGGCCGACGGCCACATCGTCGCCCCCGTCGACGGCGAGCTGGTCACCGTCGCCGCCACCGGCCACGCCTTCGGCATCCGCACCGCGGACGGCATCGAGATCCTCATCCACATCGGCATCGACACCGTCCAGATGAACGGGGAAGGCTTCGACGTCCGCGTCAAGCCCGGCCAGAAGGTCACCGTCGGCGACCTCCTCGCCGAGGTCGACCTGGACGCCGTACGCGCCGCCGAGCACCCGACCGTCACCCTCATGACCGTCATCAACACCGCGGAGCTCGCCTCCGTCGAGCCCCACACCGGGCACGACGTCACCCCCGGCACCCCTGTGGTCACCGTGCGGCGCTGACACCCGCCACCCATCCGGCGCGTGCGCCCGTCACCCCACGTGACAGGTGCACGCGCCGCGCCGTCTTGGGCAGGATGGGGGCCGGACAGGGGGACGAGGCACGGACAGAAAGGAGGACCGGCGGTGAAGGCGCTGCGGGTCCTGAACAACAACGTGGTCCTCGCGCGCGAGGAGAACGGCCAGGAGGTGATCCTCACCGGGCGCGCCATCGGCTTCAGCTCCCGCCCGGGCAAACGCGTGGACCCCGCGCTGATCGAACGCGTCTTCGTCCCCGTCGACGGCCGTGACCCCGACCATCTCGCCGAGGCCCTCGCCCTCATCAGCCAGGACGTCCTGCAGGCCGTCGTGAGCGCCCTGAGCGAGACCGGCATCGAGAAGCCCGACTCCACCCGGCCCACCCTCGCCATCGCGCTCGCCGACCACGTCGCCGGAGCCCTGGACCGCGCCGCCCGCGGCATCACCGTCGACTACCCGCTGCGTGCCGAGGTCCAGACCCTCTACGCCACCGAGTACGCCCAGGCCCGGCTCCTGCTGCAGGCCATCAACAAGCACATCCACCCGAGACTGGAGGCCTCCGAGGCGACCGCCCTCGCCCTGCACCTGGTCAACGCCGGCTTCGTCTCCGGCGACCTGTCCTTCACCTACACGATGACCGGCGTCATCCAGCAGATGCTCGCCGTCGTACGGGAACGCTACGGACTGGACGTCTCCCACGACTCCATGAGCGCGGCCCGCTTCATCACCCACGTCCGCTACCTCTTCGTCCGCATCCAGCAGCACCGCCAGCTCAAAGGCCAGGAAGTCGCCCTCGGCGAAGGCATCCGCCAGCACTACCCCGTCGCCACCCACACCGCCCAGCAACTCGCCACCATCGTCGAGCTGCGCCTGGGAGAGCGCCTGACCGAGGACGAGGTCTCCTACCTGGCCCTCCACATCGCCCGCATGACCATGGACGCCGACGGCACCGCCGCGTGAGGACCACGGTCCGCAGCCGGGGCACCGGCCCGTGACCGGCGCCCCGGCCACCGCGGCTCCGCCCTCCCGAGGCAACTCCTGGCACCGGCTGTGAATGCGGCGTCCGGCCGCTCGCCGTCCCGCCGTGCGGGTGCCCGGGCAGGTCGCGGGGCGGGCGCGCGGTCTCACGCGCCCGCCCCCTTACTGGGATCGCGCCGGTCAGCTGAGTGTGCAGACCGCGTTGCCGGGCAGGCCGGAGGAGTCTCCGTCGGCGTTGAAGCCGAACGTCGTGCTGCCGGAAGGCGCGATGGCGCTGTTGTAGGCGACGTTCGAGGCCGTGACCGAGGAACCCGACTGCGTCAGCTTGGTGCTCCAGGCGGTCGTCACCTTCTGGGCGCCGGGCCAGGTCCAGCCGACCTGCCAACCGCTGCTGGTGGAGGTGCCGGTGTTGGTGACCGTCACCTCGGCGGTGAAGCCACCGGACCAGGAGTTGACCAGTTTGGTGGTGACGGTGCAGCCGGAGCCCGAACCGCTCCCCGAGCTCTGGGTGGTCCCCGAAACGCTGCCCGAGGCGGCCGATGTGCCTCCCGAGCTGTCGTGGGCCTTGACCGTGTAGGTGTACGAGGTCGAGGCGGACAGGCCGCTGTCGGTGAAGGACGTGCCGGCGGTGCTGCCCACCTGCTGCCCGTCGCGGTAGACGTAGTAACCGGCGGCACCGGACGAGGCGCTCCAGGACAGCGAGACGCTGCTGCTGGTGGTGCCGGTCACCGTGAGGTTCGCCGGCGCCTCCAGCGACCCGCTGCCGCTGCCGCCGGTGGTGTAGCTGACGCCGGTGTACGGCCGGGTGCATCCGGAAGAGCAGGAGCCCGGCATGGCGAAGGTGTACGTCCGGCCGTCCTGGACGAGGTTGCCGTCCACGTCACGGACCCGGATGGTGTAGCTCGATCCGCCCGAGGAGTTCGGGCCGATCGTGTACTGCTGTCCCAGGTCGCTGACCATGCCGGCCGGCACCCACGCGCTGCCGTCGTAGTACTCCACGCCGTGGATGCCGTTGGGCAGGTGCGTGACGTCGATGGTGGGCCACCATGTCGCCGCGTTCTGGACGAAGCCGATCGAGATGTCGCCGGAGTAGCCGGGCGCCGGGATGAACGACCAGGAGATGTGCCGGTTGTTCCAGCTGTTGGGGTACATGTCCGCCACCGCCCGGCCGTTGAGCTGGAAGGCGTTCAGCGAGTTGGTGGCCAGGTCCAGGTGATACGGGTCGTCCCGGCACCAGGCGTTGGTGTCGCCGCAGCTGTCGGCGACCAGCATGTCCAGGGTCGCGCCGTTGTACTTGTCCGACGTCCAGTTCCCGTTCCGGCAGAACGCCTGGCCCGCCGCGCCGTCGTTGGTGCCGGTGCAGTAGTCGCCTATCGTCACCCGCACCCAGCGGCCGCAGTTGTGGCCGTTGTCGAACAGCCCCATCTTGCCGGCGCCGCTGGACGGGACGGGACGCGGGGTGGGCTGCCCGGTGTAGTCGCCCGGCGTGTTCCATACGTTGAGCGCCACGAAGTTCTGTGACTCCAGATTCGCCTGCGGTACCCCGCACCCGCCGTACGGCGATCCGAGGCCGTCGAAGTGCGTGGCGTTGCCGGTGTGGTCCGACGAGTCCGCGGCGGCGGCGCGGCCGGCCGACGCGTCGGACGCCGGCGCGGCGGCGGCGGACGGGGACGACAGGCCGCTGAGGAACGACGAGGCGAGCAGCAGTACGGCGAACACCGCCGTGATGAGTAATCGCCGGCCGGTGCCTCGTGCGAGAGGGGCGGTGATCACGGTGACCTCCCTGATGCCGGACCCGATGACCGGCACGTCGACTGGCCCGGCCTCGCGGTCCCCGCGCACCGCCGGTCGGGTTCATGCCAATAATGCGGCCGGAGCCGGACCTGGTCACCCCCCGTGCAGGAATGTCCGCACAGGGCGTTTACGGCACCACCGGTCAGCGCTATACCGGTATGTGGGAGCGCTCCCAGCATGCAGCCTCGGTCGGCCCCCAGACCGCTGTGCGCGTGGCGAGGGAGCCTGCCACGCACGGTCGCACCACCCGCGGACGGTCCGCTTCCGGCCCTGCCGGAGGTCACCGGTGTGATGTCCGACCGGTGCCTGACCGGCGCTTGCCGGGTGCCTGTCGTCCCCGCCCGCGGTCGGATGACCTCAGAGGAGACCCCCCACATGAAGATTCCACGCACCGGTCGGCGCAGCTCCCCGATGCCCGCCTTCCGCGCGCTCAGTCTGCTGGGAGCGGCGCTGCTCGCTCTCGTCCTGAGCCTGCTGCCGTCCCCCGCGTCGGCCCACGGCGTCGCCATGGTGCCGGGCTCGCGCACCTACCTGTGCTACAAGGACCTGGTCGCCCACAGCAGCACCCAGATGCCGGCCAACCCGGCCTGCGCCGACGCGGTCAAGGCAACCGGCACCACGCCGCTGTACAACTGGTTCGCCGTCCTGGAGTCCAACGGCGGCGGACGGACCAAGGGCTTCATCCCGGACGGCGAGATCTGCAGCGGCGGCCACACCGGTCCGTTCGACTTCTCCTCGTACAACGCGGCCCGCACCGACTGGCCCAAGACGCACCTGACCGCGGGCTCGACCATCCAGGTGCAGTACAGCAACTGGGCCGCCCACCCGGGCACGTTCAACGTCTACATCACCAACGACGGCTGGTCCCCGACCAAGCTGCTGGCCTGGGACGACCTCACCCTCATCAAGTCCGTCACCAACCCGCCGCAGTCCGGCAGCCCCGGCTCGGACGGAGGCCACTACTACTGGAACCTCACGCTGCCGAGCGGCAAGACCGGCCAGCATGAGCTGTTCATCCACTGGATCCGCTCGGACAGCCAGGAGAACTTCTACTCCTGCTCCGACATCGTCTTCGACGGCGGCAACGGCGAGGTGACGTACTGATACTGATCCCGGCCTGACGCCCCGTTCCGGACCCGCCGGGCACCCCCCGGCGGGTTCCGTCGCCCCGCCGCACGGTGGCGCAGGGAGCTGATCTCACCGTCGCGCCATGCCCAGGGCCTGGACATGCGGCGGGCGGACCCGGTCGCACCGCGTGGACAACGACAAATGGGCTATGCCAGCCACATTCCGTCGCGCATGATGACTCTCCCGCGTAGCTCGGGCTCGCCGCGCCATGCGCGCACCGTCCTCGGGACCACGCGTACGTACACAAACGAACCCTCTTCCACGCGTGGATCCCACCCGAACTTGTCGGCGAAGGCCTCCGCTGCGCCTCCGGGCACCTCCTGGTCCGGGAAGCACTCCGCCTCACCCTGGAGGAGCACCACGTCGGAGGTGTCCGGCAGCGCCAGGCGCACGCGCGGCTGCGTGCGGACGTTCCGCGCAGTCACGGAAGTGGCGCCGGTGCACATCCACACCGCTCGCCCGTCCCACGAGAACCACAGCGGCACCTGGTGCGGCCCATGATCGGGGTGAGCCGTCGACACCCATACGTCCCGCTCGGTGGCGAGCCGTTCCAGAGTGTCGCGCACACGCTCCGCGGTCTGCCGGTGAACGATTCCCGTGGTCTCCATGAGGACCGACCCTAGCCAGCGGGCGCGGAGCGCGCCTGGGGCGCAGGGCCTACTCCCAGCGACCGATGAACCCTCAGCTCCGGCTCGGACGACCGGCTTCGGCGCTCAGCGGGCCGGCTGAAGTGCTCAGTCACGCCCGTCTCCGCAGTGGCCGGGCCGACGGACCGGCCGCCCGCCCGGCCCAGGTCCGGGCCTTCCACGGCTGCCCGCCCGGCACATGTGGGAGGCTTGCGCCGAGAATGATCCCTGGGGAGCGGGCCGCCGGTGGGGTACCCGGTGTCCGATTGTCAGTGGTCGCCCCTAACGTTCTCCCCATCGTCGCACTGGCGCCGGGATCACCCCGGTGAACTGTGCTTTCTTCGTGATGTCTTGGTACGAAGGTGGGGGCTCGTGGGTTGGCTGTCGGCGGGTGACGGGTATGAGGTCGCCCTGGTGGAGGGACGGGTGGCGGCGCGCGCCACACAGGGGAGGGCGGCCGGACGGCAGCTCAAGTCCCTGCCGCGCGCGCTGAAGGACCACCCGGAGGTGGACCGGCTGCGACGGTTCGCCGAATGGCTGGACCGGCACGCCGCGCAGTGCGTGGCGCAGGTCGACAGCTGGATGGTGTCGTCCCTGCCGGTGCCCACGGGCCTGCTGGCCCGGGTGTGGCCGGACGAGGCCTGGCAGTCGGCGCTGTGCGACCTGGTGGTGACCGGCGACGACCCGGACGAGGCCGGGTTCCTGCGCGGGGTGACCGAGTCCGGTGAGCTGAAGGTGGTCGACCTGGACGGGGAGACCGTCCGGCTGTCCGCGGCCACGGTCACCCTGCCGCATCCCGTCACCCTGCCCGACCTCGACGACCTCCGGGAGTTCGCGGCCGAACTGGGCATCGTCCAGCGCGTCGAGCAGATCCACCGAGCCGTCTGGCGCCGGCCCGCCGACCTCGACCCGAAGGCCACCCACATAGGTGACTTCTCCGGCGGCTCCTACCGCTCCCGGTTCGCCCTGGCCGCCCGCGCCACGTCACTCGGCTACCGCGTCAGCGGCGGCTACGCCACCGCCCGGGTCCGGGACGCGGGCTCCACGATCGAGGCGTCCGTGTGGATCGGAGAGCCCTATTGGGAGGACGCGGTGTCCACCGGCACCCTGACCTGGCGTGACGGGGACGGCCGCGCCCTGCCGCTGCCCGAGGTGGGCCCGGTGGCGTGGTCGGAGGGGATGCGGATGGCCGCGGCGCTGTACGCCGGCCGTGTGATCGAGGAAGGCAAGAACACGTGAGCGGGGGAACGCAGATGGAGTACGAGGAGGCACTCACGGCGGGCGCGGTGCTCCCGCCGGACACGCGGGGCGCCGGAGAGCGGGCCGTGCCGCTGACCGCCCGGACGTACCGCCACCCCGGGCTCGACGACCGGGTGGTGGTGCGGCTGGTGGCCGGTGAACTGGGCGCCGCGGAGGACCTCGCCGCCGAGTACCTCGGCCTGGAACAGGACCGGGAACCGGTCGTCGTGGGACTGGGGCTGCGCCAGTCGCTGGGCTTTCCCGAGTGGGTGCTGGTGCACCACCCGGAGGACGGACACCACGCCCTCGCCGTCGTACCGGACCTCGAACGCGCGGCCCGGCAGGCCCGGTCGCGCCCCAAGGCGGCCCTGGACGCCTGCCTGCAACTGGGCGAGCAACTCGCGGCATCCGTACCGCACTTCCTGCCGGTCTTCTACGAACAGGTCGGACGCGTCTTCCTCGCCGAGGAGAACAGCAACTACGCGGCGCAGATGTTCACACGGGCCCGCAAGGCGGAGGCGCAGCACGGACTGCCCGTCGACGAGGAGCGACTGGACGCCGTGTTCCTGGAGTTCGCGCTGGCCGGCGCGCTCCCGGTGACGGTGCTCACCGGCTACGCCAAGGAACTCGCCGCCCGGCTCCCGGCCGACGAGGCGCTGCGGCGCTTCACCCGCCTGTGCCTGCGCCGGACCGCCGGCGGCATGCCGCCCTCCACCCAGATGGCCAAGAGCCTGCGCAAGCTGGCCCTCGCCGCCGACCGGGACGCGGACCGGGTCGAACAGGACTACCTGTCCGAACTCCTCGGCCACCAGGCCACCCTGTCGGCCCCGGTCGGCTGGTGGAGAGAACACCGCGCGGCCCTGGCGGCCCTCGCCACCCGCGAACCGCGGGTCCGCGGCACCCTGCTGAACCTGCTGCCCGCCAGGCGCGACAGCGAACTGCCCGAGATCTGGCTGCGATTGCTGGACGATTCCGGCGCCACGGCCGGCCTGTGGGACACGTCGCTGCCCGAGGACCAGCGGCCCGACGACGGCACCGCGGGCTGGGCGGCACGCTTCCTGGCCTTCCACCAGCAGACGGCCAGCTGGAGGCGCCCCGGCCGCCTGCCCGCGCTCTACGCCCTGGTGGAACGGATCGCCGACCCACTGCGCGCGCAACTCGTCGCCACCGGGAAGGAACTGACGGTCAGCGACGACATCGACCTGATCGACCTGCTGCTGTCCCTGGACATCCCCGTCGCCGCCCCGGACGGCAGGGCGGCCCTGCCGCTGTCGCAGTGGTCGCTGGAGGACGGGCAGCGCGACCTGCTCGCGCTGTCCGCCGACGCCCGGTTCCACCCGGCGTTCCACCGCGGCGCCGACCGCCTCGCAAACAACGAGGACGGAATCCGTACGCTCCGCCTGCTCGCCGAGTCGCCCGGCGGCCGGCCCCTGCTCACCGAATGGGTGCGCTCGGTCGCCCGGAACTTCACCGTTGTCGGCCTGCCCCAGCTGCCCGATGCGCTCAGCCGGCTCAAGTGGCTCCCGGCCGTGGCATTGGCACTGGCCGAGGAGGACGTGCGCGCCGCCGTCACCACCGACCTGGCGCCCGTCGTCGTACGCACCCTGCGAGCCGGACTCTTCGACGAACTCGGCTGGCCCGCGTGGGAGGAGGCGACCGCCGCCCTCGTGCCCAAGGCGAACGTCGAGGACATCCTCGTGGCGGACGCCTGGCCCCACCTCGTCGTCGCCGGCTCCGCACAGGCCCGCGTCATCGGCCCCGACGGCACCCTCCTCACCCACGATCTGCGCATCCCCGGGAACGAAGCCTCCGGCGACCCGGGCTTCCACCTCGTCGACGGCGAACTCCTGGTCTACTGGCGCACCCGGCGGGACGGCCTGCGCGGCTACTGGCACACCCGCGCCGACCACGTCCACGCCCTCAAGGGACCCGAGCGGACCCGCAGCACCGAGATGGACTGGTACCGCGGCGCCCTGCCGCACACGCTGCCCCTGCCCGGCGGCGGCCGGACCACCGGCGCCGGCGTCCTGCACGCCGGCGACACCACCGTGCCCGAGGACCTGCCGCTCCTCTTCGACGGCTCCTCGTACTGGGTGTGGCACGCAGGCTCCGACGACCCGCAGACGCACGACTGGTACGAGTACGACCCGGCCACCGGCGACCTCGGACGCATGAGCCGGCCCGCCTTCCTCGCCGACGCGCAGCGCGACGCCCCCGAGGGCAGCACGTTCCTCACCGGCCGGCTCCTGCCCGCGCCGACGACCGACCCCGCCCCCGCCTGCGCGCCCGTCGGCGGCCTCGTCGGACTGCGCGTCGTGGAACTGCCCGGCGGCGCCCTGCGCGCCGAGGACCTCGCCGGACACAGCATCACCCTGCCCGCAGGCACCGGCGCGCCCTCCGCCCTCGTCGTCTTCCCCGGCGACGACCGGGCCCGGGCCGTCGTCCGCAACAACTGGCAGCTGGAGATCGTCGACCCCGACGGCATCGTCACCTCCGTCGCCAAGACCGACCGCACCCCCGGCGCCTTCGGCGAAGGCACGCTGCTGCTGCCGCCCGTCCAGTACTGGGAGAGCCTCACCCCCCGCGACCCGGTCGCCTCCAAGGCCTTGCGCAACATCGACCGGGACACGGCCGCCGCCCTGCTCACGGCCGCCGCCCAGGACGACACCGAGGCACTGCCCGAGGCCGTCCGCGCCCTGCTGCCCGTCAGCCACCCGGCGCTCGTCGCGGGCATCGCCGGCGTCGTGCGGTACGCCGTCGGCCAGCAGACCGTCCTCGACGCCGCGGCCCAACGGCTCACCCATGCCCTCGAAGCCGGCCCCGAGACGGCCGGCCCGGCCGGCCCCTCCGACACCGCCCTCCGCGACGCCATGAACGGGCTGGGCGTACGCCCCCACTCCTGGTGGAACCACGACGAAGGCAAGGACACCGCCTTCCGCGCCCTGCGGACCCTCACCCGGGCCGCAGGCCTCACCGGCGACGCCGTGCCCGAGGAGCGCACCACGAACCTCCACCTGGACGGTGTCGAAATCGATGTGGCGGACCCGCACCTGGGCACGCTCCTCGCCCGCAGCGCCGCGCTGGCCTACCGCACGGCGTCCGCCGTCACCGGTGAGGAGCACCGCGACGTACTCCGCGCACTGCTGACCGGGTTCGACACGCTCGGCCTGACCGCGCCCGACGCGGCCGCCCGCTGGCGCAGGGTGACCGTGCGCCTGCCCAGCGGACCGCTGCGCACCCCGTCTGGCCACTGGCGCGACGGCGCCTGGAACGGCCTGCTGCCGCTGGGCGGCGGCGCCTTCCTCGCCCTGCTGGGAGACCGCCGGCTGGACGACGCCGACTGCACCTTCCACGGCTTCTTCCACGACCCCACGGGACGCTTCGAGGCACCCGAGCCCTACACCCTCGTCTCCTGCCTCCCGCCGGGCGAGGACGCGCACCCCGGCCGCCTCCGCGGGCTCCTCACGGAACTGGCCGCCCGCGGACCCGCGCCCTGGTTCCCCGAGGCCGCCGCCGAGTTCGCCCGGCTCACCGGCGTCACCGACACGGCGGCCCGGCTGATCGTGGCCGGCCTGCCCCACGTCGATACCTACCAGCGGACTTTCCTGACCGCCGAGACACGGGCCCTCATCGGCGTCAAGGCAGCCCCGGCCGCCGTGGCCAAGGACGAACTCGGCACGCTCGACGCCGACGTACGGACCGCGGTGGTCGGCGCGCTGCTGCCCGCCGACCCCGCCCGGCTGTGGACCGACGGCCCCGACGTGCGGGCCGCCGCCGACGTCTGGAACAAGGCGGTCGGCCGGCGGACCGCCCTGCCCGAAGACGTCCTCGGCGACGCCGTACGCGTCCTCAAGCACACCCGGTGGGACGTGCGGCAGGCCCTGCCCGCCCTGCTCGACCCGGCCGGAGAACCCCGCCTCAGCCGCGACCTCGAGTGGGCGGTCAAGGGCGACCGGGTGCAGCCCGTCGGCGTCGCGCCCGGATTCACCGAGCAGACCCTCGTCGGCTCCGTGGACATCCTCGCCTGGCTCGCCCACCGGCTGCCCGCGGGCGACCCGCTCCGCGCCGCACTGCCGCCCGCGCTCACCGCCGTCCGCGAGCGGGTCGCCCACCCCGGCCTGGTGCTCGACCTCGGCCGGTACATCAGCCTCCCCGACTTCCGGAAGACCGCGGGCACCCCCACCGAGACCGGCGAGAACTTCGTCCGCTATGGCGCGGTGATCCTGCCCACGCACGACGACCAGCCCGCCCCCGGACTGCGGGTCGCGCTGCTCGACGCGGCCGGCCAGGACCCGTACCTGCCCGCGATCCGGGTCGACGGCCAGCGGCCCTACGCGGCCGAGGTGGCCCTGAGCCTGGTGCGCGACCCGCGTTTCGCCGCGCTCCTCGCCGACCCGGGCGAACCGATCGCGGGGGAGCGCGGCAAGGACGGCACCTGGTGGCCGCAGGACCCCTCCCGCTCGGTGCCGGACCTGGTGACCGAGGCGGCCGGGGAGTACGGCATCGGCGAGGACGCCGCCGCCCTCTACCTGATGCTGCTCGCCCTGCCCGACCCGACCGACCGGATGACGGCGCGCTGGACGGGCTGGAAACCGGCCCGCCTGAAGGCGGCACGTACCGAACTCGCCGCCACCGACCTGGTGATCGGCGCGGACCGGGCCCGCGCGGGCCGCTCGCTGTTCCTGCCCGGCGGCTGGGTGGAGCGGTCGGCCCCGCGCCTCCCCCTGGAACGGTGGAAGCTGCCGCTGTACGACGCGGTGAACGGCGAGCACACCCCCTTCGCCGCCCTCGTGCCGACCCAGCCGGCCGCGGACCTGTTCCGCCGGGCCTGGCAGCGGGTCCGGGACGGAGACGCGCCCCGCTTCGAGGAACTGAAGGTCGGGCGCAGCCGCGGACGCCGCCGCTGAACCCACCCGGCCGGTGAGCGGGGCGCCGGGCACCCCGCCCCCGTGCCCCCGCACCCGCCCCGCCCCCCCGCCCGCCGGGCCCACCAGCAGGGAGAAGCACACCGCAGGAAACC